>MEQK01000102.1 GCA_001770175.1 Bdellovibrionales bacterium RIFOXYD1_FULL_55_31
CTTTACTCCCAAAGGTGACCGCGGACGTAAATAATGCTCCAGACTTGCCGAATACCTGGGATTGGTACCATCTCACTTACAAGGCGAAGTATCCCGACGTTGTGGAAAGCATGGCGAGAACGGCGCGATCCTTCATGCCAGCCACTGCGCGGATCATCCCAGTTGAACTCAGTGGGCAACTCATGATGACAGCCGCCGCTCCCGACATCAAAAACGTCTACGAAATGATTCGCCATATGGATCAGAAGCCCAGCAAAGAAATCCTGGAAAAGTGGAAGCAGAGGGAACGCGAACGGGCACAGGAGCGAAAAAATGAGAACTTCGCTCCCGTTCAGATTACTCCGAAGCTCAGTAAGAGCCTCGAAGGCAAATAATTTAAGCCGCTCCCCGTTCACCATTTGCTATTCTAACGGCAAGTTCCCCGGTCCGGACGAAGACGGCTTCGATCCCTTTCAGATCTGAGGGTTGCGCAGCATGTCCTGATGGAGCGATGACGGTGAGAGCATCCTGCAACAGAAACAACTCATAGCCTGTTGCAACCCCGATCCGGACGAGATCAGCCAGAGCGTCGTCCTTGATAAAACCGCCAAGAAATAGTCGCCTCATCCGCGTGGATTTGAGAAGCGCGGGCAATTCAGTTCCCTGGAATCCGAGTGATGAGATCCCTTCATTCTGCTGAGAAACCTTTGAAATAAGGTGCGCCGTGGCTGGCAACCGCAGCGAAGGGGCAAACTCGGCCCCCCGGGTCCCGACGATACAGTGCGGAGGCCATCTTCGTCCCCCTGCCTGAAAACGGGGATCGTCCGGAGAGTTCAGCAAACGAGTGACAAAAATCAGCAGCCCGGCTTTTTCGAAAATACCGAATGCTCGATTGAGGGAAAGGATGACCTGCTCGGCATTCGTCTGAGCAAGCGCGCCGCCATTAAAAAAATCTCTCTGCGCATCCACAGCAATCAGCGCATCCCCTTGGGTCAATGAAACAGTAGGCTCCATACCTTAATATCGTGTAACGCATACAAAAGCTGCGCCCAGGTTTTGCAAAATACCTCGCCATGCGGCACGCCGAAGTACGTTTCTACTCGGAACTGAACGATTTCCTCCCCCCATCCCGGCGACAGCAGATCATTCCCTATACCTTCAACGGCACACCTTCGATAAAAGACGTCATCGAGGCCCTCGGCGTGCCGCACGCCGAAGTCGAGGTCATCCTCGTCAATGGAAGCTCGGTCGATTTTTCGTACCGCCTCGCGGAAGGAGATCAGGTCAGCGTCTACCCTGTTTTCGAAAGCCTCCATATCAGTCCTATTCTTCGTCTTCGCGACCAACCGCTCCGAAACATTCGATTCGTTTTGGACGGACACCTCCACAGGCTCGCTGTTTACCTCCGGCTGCTCGGTTTTGATTCCCTCTGGAGACAGGACTTCGCTGATCAGGAACTCGCATCCATTTCATTCAGCGAAAAACGCGTACTTCTGACACGGGATATCGGTTTGCTGAAACGCAAACTGATCGAACGCGGCTACTGGATCCGGTCGGTCATGCCTCGAGATCAGATCGACGAGGTGCTACGTCGTTTCGATCTGTTCCAAAGCGCGCGCCCTTTCGAGAGGTGCCTTCGCTGCAATTCAATCATCGAAAGAATCAGAAAAGAGACGGTCGAAGAACGTCTCAAACCGGAAATCCGGTCCTACTACTCGGAATTCTTCGAGTGCCCCGGTTGCAAACGGGTCTACTGGAAAGGTCCCCATTATCGTAAAATGAAAGAACTCGTACAATCCGTGCTTTCGACCGAGGGCGCCCTCTAAATCAGATTCAGTTCGAGTCGCGCGCTTGGGGTCATCCGCTCGGGAGTCCACGGCGGATCGAATGCGAACTCGATTTCAACGCCCCGGACGTTCGGCAATTCACGGAGCTTTGTCTCGATATCCTGCTTGATCCACTCTCCCATTGCGCAGCCTGGGGCGGTGAGCGTCATGAGTATGTTGATTTTGTACGACCCGGACTCGGCCTCTGTGAGCGAAACTCCGTAAATTAAGCCGAGGTCAACGATATTGACCGGAATTTCCGGATCGTAACACTCGCGAAGCGTGTCCCAGATCCGGTCCGTCAGTTCCGTCGTCATCAGGCACCTCCGCCTTTATTCCGAATCGCTTCATGGAGCGTATGCCAAACCAAGGTCGCGCATTTGACCCTCACCGGAAATTCACGAACCCCGCTAAAGACGGCGAGCTTGCCGAGTTCCTGAGCACCGGGTTCGGTTGAGGTGACAAGACGATGAAATTCCTCAAACAGCGTTTCAACCTCTGACAGGGATTTTGATTTCACCGCTTCCGTCATCATCGAGGCCGAGGCCGTGGAAATCGCGCACCCGCCCCCCTCAAATCTCACGTCTTTCACGACGTCGTTCTCGACTTCGAGGTACACCGTCACCTGGTCACCACAGAGTGTATTCACACCTTCAGCCTTGCGGTTTGAATATTCCAATTTGCCGCGATTTCTCGGGCGCTTGGAATGATCCACGATCACCTGCTGATAAAGCTCTCTTAATGGATCCATCAGGTGAATACCTCCCTTACCATCAACAAGGCATCGATCAGGCGGTCGATTTCGCCGCGCGTATTATAGAGGGCCAAAGACGCCCGCGCCGTGGCATTCACTCCGAACCGCTCCAACACGGGCTGCGCGCAGTGGTGCCCGGCCCGGATGGCGATTCCCTCCTGGTCGAGAACCGTCCCGATATCGTGCGGGTGAATATCATCGAGCATAAACGAAAGGACCCCGACTCTTTCGCACGGGTCAGCGATGAAGCGAAGCCCCGGAACTTCGCGCAGGCGCGCCAAGGCATATTGGAGCAGATCCCGTTCGTGTTCAACAATCAACGGCCAACCTATGCCCTGAAGGTAATCAAGAGCGGCGCCGAGTCCGATCACGCCTTCAATGTGGGGCGTACCCGCTTCGAATTTGTACGGAAGCTCGTTGTAGACACTTTTTTCGAACGTCACCGAACGGATCATATCTCCGCCCCCCTGATAGGGCGGCATCCGCTCCAGAAGTTCCTTCTTGCCGTAGAGCACGCCGATACCGGTCGGACCATAAAGCTTGTGCCCGGAAAGAACATAGAAGTCACAATCCAGATCCCGCACGTCCGTCTCGAAATGCGCGACAGCCTGAGCCCCGTCGATCAGTACCGGAACGCCACTCGCGTGCGCCCGGGCGATCACGTGTTTGACCGGGTTCACCGTGCCGATCGCGTTCGAGGCGTGCACGATTGAAACGAGCTTCGTCCGCGGGCTCAACAGACTCTCGAAATGATCGAGATCCAGCTCGCCGCGTTCGGTGAGGCGGATCACTCTGAGCCTTGCGCCCCTTGCTTCGCACACGAGCTGCCAAGGGACGATATTCGCATGATGCTCCATGCCCGATATAATGACTTCGTCACCGGCACCGAGTACGGAATTTCCGTACGACTGCGCAACCAGGTTGATCGCTTCGGTCGCGCCCCGAACGAAGATAATCTCCGTTTCCGATCGTGCATTCACAAAAAGTCGCATCTTCTCACGACTGTCTTCATACGCCCCGGTCGCACGCTGGCTCAGCTCATGAACTCCGCGATGAATGTTGGAATTGAATTCGGAGTAATACTTCACGAGAGCATCAATGACGGTGCGCGGTTTCTGAGTCGTGGCGGCGTTGTCAAGATAGGTCAAGGGCTTGCCGTGGACGAGCTGCCGCAAAATCGGAAAGTCCTCACGTACTTCGATGATCCTTTTTTCCGTCATGCCGCCTCCTTTCCTCGCAGCCAGTCTTCGAACAGTTGAAGAGCCTCTCTTCTGGCGGTTTCATTTCCAAATTCGTCCAAAACTTGCGCCGCAAACGCCTCCGTGAGCATCTTTTTCGCGAGTTCCTCTCCCACTCCACGGGAACGAAGATAAAAGACGGCTTCTTCATCCAGCTGTCCGACGGTTGCGCCGTGACTGCATTTTACGTCATCGGCGCGAATCTCAAGACGGGGCGTCGTATGGGCAGTCGCCTCGTCCGAAAGAAGAAGGTTCTGATTGACCTGTTTCGCATCGGTGTTTTGCGCGTCGGGCTCCACGATCACCTTGCCGCTGAACACGCCATGCGCGGCACCATCCAGAATACCGCGATAAAGCTGCACGCTTTTTCCGGACGGCTTCGCGTGATCAATCAGGGTGCGGAAGACCTGCTGACCGTCCCCTCGACCCGCGTAAATACCGGAAAGCCGGCATTCCCCCTCCTCGCCTTTCATGACCACTTCGATATCTTTTCGTACAAGCCTGACAAACGGACCGGGAACTGAAACGGAATGGCTCGAAACCTGACTTTTAACTCCGAGTTCGGCTCTGATAAGTCCGACGTGATCACTACCACCATTTCCCTGAAGCTCATAATGATCGACACGCGCGCGATCACCGACAAAAATCTCGGAAACCGTCGAAAGAAATCCCGGCAGGCGCCTGGCTTCGCCACGCGTTTCGAATCGTTCAATCACGCTGACAGCACTGTCAGGTCCGGCGGCAATCAGATTACGAATGAACCGCGCCGAAGCCGGTGCCGGCGTCTGGGGCTGCGAATCATCGTCGAGCGTCAGATACGTCACGTAAACAACACACCCCGCCTTCACCCCCTCTTCAACAAAAACGCACGTGCCGTCTTGAAAAAAGGCACTGTTCAAGGCGAGAAATGGCTGGGGAGAAAGCGCCCGGCCCCGGGTTCGTTCCAGATACCCGCGTACCCGTTCATCCCCACTCCTGATCGCGTCGGACATGCTTCGAACCGAAAGCCCGTTCCTATTCGCAAACGAAGACCGTGCGGGGCTATACTTTCCGTTAACGAAGACGATTTCGATCTCACGGTGGGTTCCCGGATCAAGCGCTCTCTTCCCGGTAACCTCTCCCGGACAAACCCCGTCCGAAGCAACCACGAACGGCTCCTTCGTAAGCGACGAGAGTCGCGTCTGCCGCCAGTCTTCCTGCCGTGCCGACGGAAGTCCAAGTTCCGCGAACCGGTAAATCGCTTCCCGTCGCATTTCCCGAAGCCAAACCGGATCAGAACCGGGCGCGAGGCTCTCGAATTGCTTCACATAGGAAGCGACGACGTCGTTTTTTGAAAACGTCCGGGCGGCTTTCATCCCAAAACTCCTTCAGAGACCTTGCGGTGCGCCGCCTCGTACCCGCTTTCCTCGAGCGATCTGGCGAGCTCTTTACCTCCCGAACGAACGATCCGCCCCCCAGAAAGAACATGGACGTGGTCGGGCACGATGTAATCGAGCAGCCTTTGATAATGCGTGATCACAATGATCGAACGATCGCGGGCTCTCATCGAATTCACTCCCCCGGCAACAACCTTGAGCGCGTCGATATCCAGCCCGGAGTCCGTCTCGTCGAGAATCGCCAGCGTTGGCTCGAGAACAGCCATTTGGAAAATTTCATTCCGCTTCTTCTCCCCTCCGGAGAACCCCTGGTTCACCGGTCTTTCGAGAAACTTCGGATCGAGCTCAACGAGCTTCATTTTGCGTTTGACGAGTTCCAAAAAATCAAAAGCATCCAGTTCCGGCAAACCTTTCGCTTTTCGAATCGAATTCAAGGCTGCCTTCAGAAAATACGCGTTCCCGACACCGGGAATCTCAATCGGATACTGGAACCCGAGAAACAGCCCCGCCCGCGCGCGTTCTTCTGGATTCAAAGAAAGAAGGTCCTTCCCCTGATAGAGAATTTCTCCCGAGGTCACGTGGACGGACTCGCGGCCCGCGAGGAGATGAGCAAGCGTGCTTTTTCCCGAACCGTTCGGGCCCATGATCGCGTGAACTTCTCCCGGTGCAACCTCGAGGTTCAAACCTCTCAGAATTTCCTTTTCACCGACACACGCATGAATATTTCGAATGGTTAACATCGTTCCTTCCTTCCTTAACCGACGCTTCCTTCAAGGCTCACCTCGAGCAGCTTTTGAGCCTCAACCGCGAACTCCATCGGAAGCTTCCTGAAAACATCTTTGCAGAAACCGTTCACGATCATCGAGATGGCGTCTTCGCCCGCAATCCCGCGCTGCTTCGCATAAAACAGCTGATCCTCGCTGATCTTCGAGGTGGAGGCTTCATGCTCGAGTTGCGAAGATCTGTTTTTGACCTCGATGTAGGGAATCGTATGGGCGCCACAGCGGTTTCCGATGAGAAGCGAATCACATTGCGAAAAGTTTCGTGAGTCGGTCGCATTTCTCTGCACCGAGACAAGACCGCGATATGTGTTCTGGCCGTGACCGGCCGAGATCCCTTTCGAAATGATCGTGCTCCTAGTCCGCTTTCCGAGATGGACCATCTTTGTTCCCGTATCCGCCTGTTGAAAGTTATGAGTCAGCGCGACCGAGTAAAACTCGCCGACCGAGTCATCTCCCTCGAGCACGACACCGGGATATTTCCAGGTGATCGCCGAACCCGTTTCCACCTGAGTCCAGGAGATTTTCGACCTCGCTCCCTTGCATTTGCCTCTTTTCGTGACGAAGTTGTAGATGCCGCCTTTACCTTCCTTGTCGCCCGGATACCAATTCTGAACGGTGGAATACTTGATCGAGGCATCATCGAGAGCGACGAGTTCGACGACGGCGGCGTGAAGCTGGTTACGATCGCGCATCGGAGCGGTACAGCCCTCCAGATAACTGACCGAAGCCCCCTCTTCGGCCACGATGAGCGTGCGCTCGAATTGGCCGGTGTCCGCCGCGTTAATTCTGAAATAGGTAGACAGTTCCATGGGGCAACGAACCCCTTTGGGAATGAAACAAAACGATCCGTCACTGAAAACGGCCGAGTTAAGGGCCGCGAAAAAGTTATCCGTGTAGGGCACGACCGAGCCGAGGTATTTCATGACGAGTTCAGGATGTTCACGAAGTGCCGCTGAAAATGAGCAAAATATAATTCCAAGCTCGCCAAGCTTCTTCTTGAACGTCGTTGCCACTGAAGCGCTGTCGACAATGGCGTCGACGGCGACACCCGTGAGGCGTTTTTGTTCCTCAAGGGGTATCCCGAGCTTCCCGAACATGGCTCGCAGCTCAGGATCAACTTCCTCGATCGTCGCCTCAGCACCACTCGTCCCCGGCAGATTTGTTTTCGGTGCCGAGTAGTAGATGATGTCCTGATAGTCGATCGTGGCAAACTGGACGTTCGGCCAACGCGGTTCCTTCAGGGTGAGCCAGTGGCGAAACGCCTTCAGACGCCATTCGAGCATGAACTCAGGCTCACCTTTGATACGCGAAATGGCGCGAATCACGTCTTCATTAAGGCCGCGCGGAACGGATTCCGACTCAATCTCCGTGACAAAGCCGTACGGGTATTCGCGGTCCGTGAGTTCACGAATGGCGTGGGACACGACTTTCATGATCACTCCTCCTTATGCTGCCGCAAAATGTCATCCAGGGTCAGACTCTCGAGCGCCTGCAGGACGACTTTGTTGATTTTATGCCAGCTGCTTTTCAGCGAGCACGTGCGGGCGCGCTCACAGCCGCAGGGATGTTCGGTGCAGTCACTGAGCGCAATGGGGCCTTCGATAAAGCGGATGATCTCGGCCGCCGTAATCGATTCCGGCTTTCGGATAAGGCGGTAGCCGCCTTTCGTACCCCTCTGGGATTCGAGGAGTTCGGCTTTGGACAGGATTTTCAGGAGTTTGCCGACCGTCGGCAGCGGAATATCGGAATCATCAGCCAGCTCCCGGGCGCTGAAGGTCCTCTCTCTTTCGTCCCGCGCAACCCGCGCGAAATGTGTCAACAGCACGATGCCGTAATCGGTCAGTTTACTGATGCGAATCATGATTGTGAGCCCCCTTTTCGTCAGTCCCGCCTCATCCCATCGAGGGAGCGGGCACCTTATCTAGTACTATTCTGGTACTATATTACCTCGCAATATAGGACTAGTCCAGTACTTAATCAAAATGCTGATTTATCGAGAGCTTCTCAAGGGGAACGAGAGGTCTTCGATCACTTCCCCGCTGAACCCGCAGCTGACGGCTTCGGCGAAGGGCTCGGCTCAGGAGCCTTTGTTTTGAGCGCCTGCATGCGCTGATCAGGGCTTAACGGATCGAATGCCGGAATCGCGCCACTATGACAGGTCGTGCAGTTCGCGAGACCTGGAACAGCGGAACCTCCATCCATTTTTTCATGGCACGGAATGCAGAGCCCGTGCATCGCGTCCACATAACCGGGAGCAAGCCCGATTTTTCCCGGGACCTTCAATTTAACGAAAGCTCCCTCGGGGATCATGGCGGTATGGCATTCGAGGCAAGGCTTCGTATGCTCGACATCTTTTCGCCCGGGTCGCCCGCGCGGGTCCGTATGGCAGGCCTTACAATCAGGGCCGGCTTTTAAGGATTCCGCATGAAGCTTGTGATCGAAAATCGACGTCGGGATATTTTGATCCTGGTGACAACGCGCACACCCGGTCGCGTGCGCGCCCGTCAGCACCATATGATGACAGTAAGCGCACGAATCCGGCCCTTCGACGACCGCCAGGTGTGACTGGTGATTGAAGAGCACGGCCTTGTCGTTCAGATTACCGTCGATCACGATCTTATCGCCGTAAGCAGGCGGGTGGACGGGTTGCTTGACCCAGGCTTTACCGCTCCTTGCGACCTGCGGCATGAGCGTCACGGCCAGCGCCGCGCCCAGTACAAAGCGGAAGGAATAGCGCTTGATCCCCGGCCAGTACGGATCGGCGACGATCACGCCGGTTGCGGGATGAAACTTCGGTTTCGCGAGCTTGAAACGATCCTTACGCATCGGACCGCCATGCATCAAGGCAAAGTTCTCGGCGACAAAGAAAAACACGAGAGCCGCTCCCGCCACGATGCCGAGCGATATCACGACTTCCATCCAGGACGGGATGTAGCGGGTCCCGGTAGTCTCGATCATCGCGAGCCCACCCACATCGAGTCGGTTCATCACGAACCCGACCACCGTGATTCCAGCCGAAACCGCCAACCCGAGAAAGCTCCTCCGAACCGCGGGGATGGATAGAAGAATCGCCGGAATGATGCCACAGATGAGGATCTCGACAATGAACAGGTTGGCCGCGAAGCCACCCTCGAAAATGCGAGGGAGCACGCCGCGAACAGCAAGGTCCCCGAAACGGACCGCAAGATAGACCCAAAGTGCCCACGAGCAGGCTTTTCCAAGTCCCTGAAGAAGCGGAAGTTCGTATTCGCTCTCATACAGAGTCGAAGAAACCAGGGACTCCGTCGTAACCATCATGAGACCGAGCGGTATGGCCGAGAGAAAAAACAGAATCGGCAGAATGGGCGTGTACCAAAGTTCATGAAGCCGATGCGGCATGATCAAGAAAAGCGATCCGAGCGATGACTGATGGAGCGAGGAGAACATGATCCCGAGAATCACCAGCGGAACAGTCGCCTTTTTCACGATCAAATAGATCTTCTGAAGAAGCGGGTGTTTGGCGAGTTCCAAGACGACCGGCGCGAACTCGAGCGCGAGCACCGTGAGATAGCACATCACGCACATGCCAACCTCGAAAAGCGGCGAATGCGGATTCCAGAAGATGATCATGTGCCAGATATTCCAGGGGAGACCGAGGTCGAACAGGAGCCCGACGGCAACCGCGAGATAGCCGAGAAAGGCCGTCAGTACGGCCGGCCGGACGATCGCGTGATAACGTTCGAGGTGAAAAACATAGACGGTCGCGGCAATCACGAACCCGCCTGCCGCGAGAGCGACTCCTCCCATAACGTCAAAGCCGATCCAGAAGCCCCAAGGCGTGAGATCGGTGAGTGCTGTCGTCGGGCCGATTCCGCGCCAGAATCTGAAGACAGCGATAGCCGCCGCCGCGCCGACCAGAAACCAAAGGGAACCTTTGACGGCGAGTAGCTTTCTCATAGGTCACCATCCTTTTTGTGAGCGTGGCCGTGCTGTTCCGGCTCTCCGAGCCCGTTCCTTTCGCGCTGCAGGCGGATTCGCCTCCCGATGGTCCAGTGCAATCCCGTCATGATGATTCCTACCCCGATGAAAACCGGCGGAACGGCTTCCATCGCACGGACCGTTCGACTGGGCATCGGCCGGTCGTCGAGCTTATT
>MEQK01000103.1 GCA_001770175.1 Bdellovibrionales bacterium RIFOXYD1_FULL_55_31
GAGAAGATAACGATACACGCCAAAGATCACAATGACATGAAATACGAAGGATTGGAGCGAATTCTTGCCAATCGCCGTGATTGGCGCGAAGAGGGCCGAAAGCCGCGCGCCTCCCGCGATGGCAGCCGACAAAATGATGAAAGAGCCGCCGAGCGTGAACAGGGCGAAGCGGAGTTCGGGGGGATGTTTCCCGACGTTTTTGGCGATCGCGATCAGCTCGCCACTCACATCAGGGCCAGCGCTCAGCAAAAAGAGGGAGAAGAGAGCTACTCCGATCGTGAGCAAGCCCCCCGCCAACCAAAGGCGCGCGGGACCGCGATAATACCAGCGGGCGGTAATGTCTCCAATCACCAACCCGAGCAGAACGAGCGGACCTCGCGAGAGTTGGCCCCATGAATAATGTTTTTCGTCTTCCACGAAAATCGCCTTCAGCGCCTCAATGCCCCAGAAATCGAATGAGTGATACAGCACGTAGGCGAGCAGGCCCATTGCGACTATGGCCAGATATCTGAGTCCATCCGAAACCCTTGCCCAAAGAGGAAGAGCGAACGGGAGCCACATGAGAGCCACGGCATAAAAGCCGAGGATCTCGACATAAACGGGAAATGCCCTGTAAAGCAGCGCATCCACGACCTCCGACCGCGGGTACTGATGGAGCATCTCGACGACCGTCAAAACTTTATACCAAAAAAAGACGAGAACCCCCCGAACCAGGAGACGCTTTCGTTTTTCGGGCCAAGCCGGCGTTCCGACATGAGGGAGATAGACGGCCCGCAAAGACATCCCGAAAACCAGGATAAACAGCGTGGACGAAAATTTCGTGATGAGATGAATCGGGACCAATCCCCAGGACGGCATCTGTTCGAAAGTGAGGAGACCCTTGATCCCGTGACTCAGAATCATCAGAGCGATGGCTACTCCGCGTGCGAAGTCGATTGCTTCAATTCGGCCTGTTTTCACCGTGCCAACGGGAATTGCAATGCTCGAACCGGGATGTCGCGTGCGTGCCACTCCGCACCGGGTACGAGCCGGCGCGGCGAGCGGTGGCCCGAAATTTGTAGCCGTTCGTCATATGCGGCCATTCCTGCTTGCCGTCGCGCTGATGTTCTGGGTTTCTGACGCATTCGGCTGGGAGAACTTCCCCGAGTACCAGAGCTTGACCGAAGTGGAGCAGGAGTCCTTCGAGGGCCCTTCGACGCTTTACTCGCAATATTTCTCGGACCTGCTCGCCTATAACACTCCACCTTCCTGGGAGTACGACTGGCTTTCCCGAAACAAAGCACTTGAGGTGAATTTTGGCAGCCTGAGCACGACTCGCTTCATGCTCGCGAACCGACTCAAAATCCATGAGGCGATCTCGGACCGCTTTGAAGTGCGCTTCACCTATTTCGATGAATCAAACCTCGAAAGACAAAGCACTCATCACATCATCGAGCTCATATTTCTGCCATGGAAACGCCTGGGTCTGGTGTTTTATGGTGAGCCGGCTTTTCGTAAACCGAATGACGACACCGGGCTCGCGCTCATGCTCCGGCCGAACGATCATCACGAAATCCGGATTTTCAACACCTTCGTCGATGTTACGCGTTTGAAATACCCGGACAATCCCGACACCTTTCTGGAGCCTGATCTTCCTTATGCCCGCGGAATCGTCGGAAGGACCTGGAGCGACGCAAGCTTCCTGGAATACGCGGCTCGCTACGAAACGCCCACGCGCTGGCGCTTTTTCAATGAGAATTATGACTATTTTTACTGGAAATGGTTTGCCTCATTCTACGGACGGCGCCGGCTTTCGGATATTCACGCGGCGGCATTTCGAATCCAGTTTGACAGAAAGCATGAGTCCCGCCACCCGACAGGGCCGGTAACAGCGCCCGTCGGGAACTGGTACACGAATCGTCTTTCGACCTCGGCCGAATGGACCGCGCATTCCCTGACCATGGGACTCGCGTTCGCCGGACGCATCTGGAACACGGATCGTGGTATCGGGTTCTACCGGGACTGGCTCCCGTACCTCCGCCTGGCAGTTCAAGATACCTGGACGTTCACTTACATTTTGGCGCTGCACCAGGAATCAGGCGACGAACAGATCGGAATTCGTCCTCAATTCAACCGTGCCTTCGAGCACCGCCTGAACATCAGCTATGGATTTTCGCTCAAGGATAAAGGCAGGATTGTCCTGCTCGGCTCGGCCGATCTCGACCGATTCGGTTCCAATAAGACATGGGGCGGCGGCAGCGGACACCTTCAGCTCTTCTTCTGAAGCGAAAAACGGCGCATTATGACGGTCTGATCGTTTTTTCGAAAACATCCTGAAGATCATCCGTACGCGTCGCGACGATCAGGAAGTTGAAGCTGAACATGGTCGGCCACCTGCGGGAGAGGAAAAGATGAACGGCCTCGATTGTCCTGAGGACGAACCCCTTACCGACGAGGTCGGAAATGGGCGGCGTAAAGCCGACCTTTTTTTCGACCCGGAACCCGTACTGCTCAAGCATTTTGGTCAGCGTGCGGATCGTGAAAAGGCGCGTATGGGTGCGATCCAGAATGCCGCGCTTTCCATAATTGAACTGGCCGAGCAACAACGAAATCCGGATCGGCAGATAAGCGATATTCGCGGTACTGATATAGAGCTTGGAATGGGGCTTCAGAATTTTGAAGGTCTCTTCGAGAAAAGCCTCGGGCCGGTTCATATGCTCGACCACGTCAAGCGCCACGCAGTAGTCGAAGCGCTCGCGCCCCAAGGTTTCGGAAAACGGAGAATTCAGATCCATGCTCATCGCGGTCGCCGTTCCGGCGAGATCGGGTTGCATGATATCGACCGCGCAATGAGAACGGGCTTTTTCGGCGAAGCGGCTGCTCATGATCCCGCGGTTCGCGCCTAACTCGACCCCGTCCATATCGGAGCCGATTTGGGCGTGATTCAGAACGTACTGATGAAGCGAGTGCGGGCTCTTCTTGAATTGGTAGTTGTCGTTCTCGAAAAGCGCGAAATCAAAGCCACGATGATAATAGAGACCCATCTGGACCAGGCGGCTTTTGATAACCGCCTTGATGCAATCCCAGGCGTATTTAACGCCGTTCACGTGGCACACTTCATCGCCGTAATAAGTCGGAATCGAGACTTCCCGGATTATCCAACCGGTCGCGACCGCCTGGATAATGATTTCGGTGTCGAAGTGAAAGTCGCCTGAGTTGTAAATAAACGGGATCTTGCGGAGCGCGCTCGTTCGGTATGCCCGAAAACCGGTATGAAACTCCGAGAGGCTGGTATTCAGGAATTTGTTTTCGATAAAGGTGAGGACCTGGTTTCCGACCCACTTATAAAGCGGCATCCCGCCTTTCAACGCGGAAGTCTTGTTCATCATTCGGGACGCGAAAACAGCGTCCGCACCGTCCGCGAAGCCGGCAATGACCCGCGGGAGATACTCGGGTGCGTATTGGCCGTCACCATGAAGCAGAATTACGATATCGTAAGCCTTCTCGAGTGAGTAAAGGTACCCGAGCTTCTGGTTACCGCCATACCCTCGGTTGAACGGAGTCCGGTAAGCCTGGATATTGGTCGACGGGTATTTCAGCTTAACTTTTTGGGCGACTTCGTGAGTCCGGTCCTGCGAGCTATCGTCGATCACGAAAATCTCGGCAAACCGGTCCCGAATTTCAGCTGGAATCCGGTCAAAAACCGCTTCGAGCTTTTTTTCCGCGTTGTAAGCGACGATAAAGACCGCGACTTTTTGGGAGGTTAGGACTTCCTGAGCGCGATGCCTCTCTGCCTCGGATATTTCGATTTTCGCGAGTTCCTGTATTCGACTGCTCACCTTTGTTTTTTGCCATTAAGTGCCTTGGATTACAACCGTTTAAGCTTGGAAAATCAGCTCTTGTGACGTACTCATCCGAATATCGCATGAAAGCTGAAAAAGACGCCCGACTCTTTTTACTCCTGGGCATTCTCGGGATCTTCATCAGATATCTGATGCCGCTGGCGGGGCACAACTTCGACCTCGATACCGTGTTCAAAATCGCCCGACTTCCCTTGGGGGCCAACTATTACCAGGACGTGCCGATCTGGGCGAACTGGGGCCCGATCTGTTATTGGTTCTTTCAACTTTTTTATCGGCTGCCGGGTGGAGATTCGATCAACGGGTTTCATTATTACGCGACCGGGCTCATGACGTTGGCCGATTGGACAAGCGCGTGGGTGCTTTGGCGGATATTCGGGCTCAGGATCGCGACGATCTTTTTTCTGCTCAGTCCGGCGGCCATGGTGATCTCCGGATTTCACTGCAACTGTGAACCCTTGCTGCTGGCCCTGGCCGCCTTGGGCTACTGGTTCTATGTCAAATCGAACAAGGAGGCCCGGAGTGATGCGCCTTTCCCGACCTCGACTCTCGTTCTGACCGGAGCCTCACTCGCGGTAAAACACGTTTTCGCGTTCCTGCCGATTTGGATGATTCTTCGCCCGATGACCTGGCGGGAGCGCTTCAGGATCCTGTTCATTTGTTTCGGGGTATGGGTCCTCTTTCTCAGCCCGTACCTGCTCTCCGATCCCGGCGCGGTTATTCGCAACATCTTTCTCTATTCATCGAACAGCGGCGGCTCAGCGATTCCAAAGCTGATCGCCTGGGCAGCCGAGCAAATCGGTTTTACAAACGCAGCTCTGACTTTGAAGCCGATCTGGTTTCCGCTTTTCCTGTTGATGCTTCTCGGAGTGGGCTGGATTTTACGAACCCGCCCCTGGAAGACGGCCTTTCTCTTTTATCCGATTTCACTCGTGTCCACCTCGAGCGCGATCGCGCTCCAATACATAGCCCCGGCCTGCTTTTCGCTTGCGGCACTTTCGCATCCGAGATGGGTGCTTCGATATCTGATCATTCCATTTCACGTTTTTTGCTTCTGGTATTATCTCGGACACTGGTCCGAACTCGGCCTCTGGGGCATTGGAAGTTGGCTTCTCGACCATTTCGATCCGACCCTCCAGCTCTACTGGAGTCCCGGCGTAAACCTGCTTCAACTGACACTCCTTGCGGTGCTAATCGAGCAACTGCGCGTGATGAGGAAGACTCATGTTTCAACTCTTTCGTGAAAGACCCCGCGCTGAACACCTTCTGCTCGTCGCTATCGGCTTCGTATTTCTATTCTGCCTTCTCACTTTGAACGTTCCCGCCATCAGTGGTGATGAGGCCGTCTACACCTTCATCTTGGAAGAGGGCAGACGCTTGCTTTCGGGCGGCGGAGCAAGCCTGAATCCGCTCATCGGTTACACCGGACCTTTGGACTTTTGGGTCATGGGGGCGGTTTACGGAATTCTGGTTTCACCGGACCTGCTCGCGCCCCAGCCCTGGATGGTCAGGATCATACCGTTCTCGATATTCTGGATCGGAGCATTTGTCCTTTTTCGGGAAGTCCGGGTTCTTCGCGACAATGCGCGGCCTGACCGGGAGACCTTCCCACTCTGGTTCCTGCTTCTGGCGGCCTCCTGCCCCATGGTTCTGATCTGGAGCCATGTCGGCTTTCCTCATCCGATGCTGCTGGGCCTTTTCGCCTATTTTGTCGCGGAGTCGTTTCGAATCGCGAGAACCGGCGAAGTCCGCTGGATCAGGCTCGCTCTTCTCGCCGGCTTCTCGACCGAGGCGCACACAACGGCGTTTCTGGGGCACCTCATTGTCTTTCTTCCGGTAATCACCCTTCTCGGCAAGGCCGCCCGGAGAAATCCGGGAAAAGCCGCACTCGCCGTCACGATTTATCTGGCGCTCGCCTTCCCCGTGCTCAAGAACTTCCCGCCACCGGCTTCCGCGCACGGCGAGCAGGCCCGAAGTCTCGGAGATGAGCTCATCGCGTTTTTCAGCATCATGGCCGGACACCAGCCCTTCAGGTTCCTGCTTCATGTCGAACCTGTTCCGAGAATCGCCGTTCTGGGATTTCTCATATTTCTGCTGACCGTATTTTTTCGGTATGTCACCGGACTTTTCAGGGAAGCCCGGTCTTTTGCCCGGCCGTCTTATCTCTGGATTTGGCGCAGGGTTTTTCTCGCTCATCTGCTCGGCACGTTCTTTCTGTTGGTGATGAGCTATCGGGGCCGAAGCCTCACCTTCATCGGCCATGAACGTTATTTCCTCCCGCTCGTCCCTGGCTGGACTCTTTTCTGGGCCGATGCGCTCTGGAAGTTCCTGCCGAAACGAAGGGGCTGGATCTGCTCGGCAGTGATCGCGTATTTCTTTCTCCAGTTCTCCATCCCGATTCTGAAATACAGCGCCGAACAGGACCCCTCGATGTTGGCCGCGCGCTGGCTCGAAAAAGAATGTCCTCGTGAACGTTGCGTCGCCTCAACTCTGGATTTTTGGAGTTATTGGCCCTTGCGCTATTACCTTCGCGGCTCATTTGGAAAGGTCGATTTGAACCTGCAAACTCCTACCTGGAAACCGATCGAAGAATTTCCCCGCAAAGGCCGTGAGCTCGGCGGCTGCTGGTTGGCTGGAACCGAGGAGGATTTCGCGCGAATCAGAAGCCGCATTCCCGGCCGAAAGAGGGCGGAACTCTTTATCCCGCTTCAAGATGCCGCTTCCGGCGGCTACGCCTGCTTCGCGGGAATCGAGGCGCTGTATTGGCCCTGAGCTGAAGTTTTCAGCGACACTTCGTCCCGTAGCGTAATACCCGCATCGGCTCCGCCCCGGCCCCCCCGCGTGTCGACTTCGAATAGAACCAGCCCTCGCCCTGCGGTGCTCCCAGTTTCGCGTCAAACCGCGCCCGGCAATCCAAATCAGCCGCCCCGTACCAGATCTCCGGATAAACCAAAATCGCCGCGAGATCGCTTCTCTCGTCCAGGTATCGGCAGAAGTCATTCCATTCCGCCTCATTGAAACAGCGCTGATCCGCCCATGCGTGAAACCAGGACGAATAGGGCGTCCGTCGATACAGGTCGCACTGACTTTCCGCCAGCCTTGCTTGATATATTCCGTAGACCTTCTTTTCATGCCAGTTGCCGAAACACTGGCCCGTGGTTGACTTGGGGTAGTTGGGACATTGCTCGAGGGTGCAAACCCCGTTTCCGCCGGCCACGCAAAATGGAAGATCCAGGACCGTCGTTCCGGGCTCCTGCCGAATATTTTTCAGGAGATGTTCCGTCGAAGCGTGAAGCGGCGGAAGCATGTTGACCGGCAGGAGCAGCCAGCTCATCTCAACCAGTGAGAACGCGGCGAAAATCAGAATCAGCACCTGACGGGAGCGGCGAGCCGCGAAACCACGAAACCAGGCCGTGATTTCCGGCCAGGCAAGAACGATCAAAATGGCCGTGAGCTGCGGCAGGAACTGCCCCCATCGGCAGGTGACCCGGAAAAATTTCATGAACGGAACAGTTGCCTGGATGATCTCCTGCAGGAAGTAGGGGCCACCGACGCCAAAGTACGCGATCGCGATCCCGATAAGAGTGATGAACGGAACAGCAGCCACGAGCCCCGGTCCGCCCCTTTTTCTTCTCAGGAGATAAACACCGATGAGCGCGGGAATCCAAAATAGCCAGCCGATCGTAACCACGCTCTCGGGTTTGTCGACCGGCGCAAGCACGAATGGCAGGGATAAGCCGATCAGCGCCAGGCCGGACTGCACCAGGTTATAAACGGAATCGAGCCAAAGTGGCCGAACAACATAACCAAGATGAGCAAACCATCCGAGTCCCTGCCAGACATCTCCCAGCTTTTTCATTTCGGTGACGAGGGGAACAAACCAGCGGAATTCGATGACCGCCCATATCACGCAAAGCGAAAGCGGCAAAATCGCGGCGCGAAAACGCCCCTCGATTGCGAGGCGCTGGTCACGATGGAGCATCAGAAGAAGAACCGCGACAAAACAGAGCCGCAGGATGATCCACTCCAGCACCATCGGGCCCCAGAAATATCCGGGCGAACCGAGAACTCCGAGGAGACAAAAGCCCCTCCAGATTTCTAGATTCCAGGACCAGCGTTTCTCGCGGATGAAGCGATGCCAGATCCATGCATCGAGAAACAGGCTCCAGTAAACCCAATGCTGCGAAAGGTATTCGATGTGATACCAGATTTTGAAATGACGAGGAATGTGAAGAACAACGACTCCAGCGGCAAGTCCCCAGGCGGCAACCGAATTAAGACCCATCCGGCGCAAAATCGCCCCGACGACAAAATAGGAGCCGAGCAGCGAGAAGGCGAAGTAAACCCAAAGGAAGGGGAATTCGCGATTCCACATCCAAACGTAAGCCCCGAGCCAATCACGCTCGATCGACCAGGAGAAGAAGGCGATCGGAGTCCCGAAAGGCGCCATGAAGAGATCCGAAACGAACGTCGGAGCCGAAAATTTGAGCAGATTTTCAGCCATAGCCCGGCGGCTCAGCTCGGAGCAGAAATCCTCGACGTAGCCGATTCCACCGACAGGCCTCACCAGGTACCAATACGCAAGGACCGCGACAAGCCCCAACCAGAAGGCGAAATATGATCGTTTACGCACCCATTCCATGCGACCAAAGTAGATGAGTTCGGGCTTTTTGGGTAGAAATTCTGGCATTGAACGACTAATTTGAATCACAGATGGAAAAGAAAACGATTTCGATCTGCATCCCGGTTTTCAATGAAGCCCGGAACCTCCCTGCCGCCGTTCAGGCGATCGACGAACTTTTCAAATCAGAGCTCCGCGACTACTCGCCTGAAATCATTGTCACCGACAACGCGTCCACTGACGACACCTGGAAAGTCGCGGAGGATCTCGCCGGAACCCGGCCATACCTGAAGGCCTTCAGGTTTTCCCGCAACTTCGGGTACCAAAACTCGATTTTCGCCGGCCTGAGCATCGCGAAGGGCGATGCCGTGATTGAGCTCGACGCCGACCTCGAAGACCCGCCGGCGGTCATCCCGGAATTCGTCAAAAAATGGAATGAAGGCTATGACGTCGCTTACGGCATTCGCCGCAAGCGATATGCCCCTTGGGCGCTCAAGATTCTTTTCTCCGGGTTTTACAAGCTGTTGAACAGGATTTCTGATTTCAGAATTCCCGAAAACTCGGGGGATTTCAGATTGCTCGACAGGAAGGTCGTCGAAGTTCTGAAGCGCCTTCCGGAGCGGAACCTTTATCTCAGGGGCCTCGTTTCCTTTCTCGGCTTCAAACAGGTCGCCGTTGTCTATGACCGGCAGCCTCGGATGTCGGGACATAGCAAATTCAGGATTCTGCATTATTTCGTTCTCGCGATCGACGCGCTGACGGCTTTTTCGAAAACCCCGCTTCGGCTGATCGGCGTTCTCGGGCTCCTCCTGTTTCTGCTCGCGTCGGCACTCGGCAGCTACTATCTGGTCGGATATCTGATCAACGGCACCCCTCTTCCGGGCTTCACTACCCTGGTCGTTCTGACGTTATTTCTTCACAGCGTGACCTTCATTTTTCTTGGCGTGCTTGGGGAATATCTCAGTCGTATTTTTGATGATTCGAAGGCACGTCCGCGCGTCGTGGTCGCGGAAGCGATCAATTCCAAAGACTTCCCGAAAACATTCTGAGAACGGTCGCGCCCCAGCGCCGCGCTCAAGCTTGCCGCAGGTTTCTCCGTAACCACTCAATGATCCCGGGGATCGGTCTACGTGAAACCGGCAAAAAGAAGCCGGAACTTCGCTCAAAAACACGATCAATATTTTCTCCCGCGGGCGTCGGCAACGCGCCGATTCTCAGGAGGTGGGTTTTACCGAAGGATTCGAAAACCGCCTTCGCAACCTCCGCAAGCCGCACCGCCTCCCCTGAGTTCAAATCAATTTCGGAGGTCTGCCAGGCACGCGCGAGAATATGATCGAGCGCCACCGCGATATCGTCGACGTGATGATATTCCCGAAGCTGAGTGCCGGCGCTCATTTTGAATTCCGTATCCTTCTCGATGGCCGTGGCCAGCTGACCCAAAAACATGTGCCGCTGGATCACCCCGCCATAGAGCGTATGCAACCGGATATGAAGAAACCTGCCATTATTCAACGACTCGGCAGCAAGACTGCTGATAGCGCGCCCCAGCTCCAACTTTGACTTGAGATAAGGATTCGAGGAGCAGGCTTCGGGGAACCGCTCAAGAATCGTCCCGAGCGTCAGATATCTCGTCCCCGGCCGAGACCGGGTCCTCTCGATGATATCGAGCGGAAATTCCAGATTCGCTTTTTGAATCTCGGATTCCGGCAGTTTTGGATCAGTAAGCCCACCGGCGAACACGATGTCACAGGGGCGATCCGGAATTGACTCGGCTGTTTTCGCGCGGGCCCACGGGATCATCAACATCGCACTGCCACGTTCCGTGCTCTGGCGGACGAATGCCGAACCAAGTCGGCCAGACGAGCCAAAGACGACGCGCATTCTTCCGGAGTGCTGTTCTGTTGATAAGGACCGAGAGCTCAAGTAATGTCCTCCGCATGCTCGGCGGGCAAAATGGAAATCTAAAGCGGCCACACGGAAAAAGCACGGCGATTTTCTGGCTGCTTTGCCTTATTCCGTTTTTCGGCGCGACTTGGGTATGGCTTTCCGCGCTGTCTTTCGTTCCCGTCCCCTGGCCGGATGATTCGGCGTTCTATTTCGTCGCGAAAGAGCTTTTTCAATGGCCACCGCGATGGGTCATGCTCCCCCAGGCCCCTTTTGAGCCGACTTACAGGATTTTTAATTTCAACACGATGCCCCTTTATCCCATCCTGATCGGGATCGGACGGGAACTGGGTATCGACGGGAGCTTCGGCATCAAATTCTGGCCCCTCGTATTCTGGGCTGCCACGGGCTCGATTTACGTTGCGGCACTCCTCCGTGCAGGAATGCCGATTCTCGGCGCCCTCACGATGGCGCTCGTTTTCGCCTTGGACCCGATTCATCGCTGGGGCTCGGTCCTCGTAAGGCCGGAGTCTCTGGTGGCATTCTGCGGAATCGCAATTGTGCTCGGATTGACGTTCGGCTTTCCGGAACGTCTGCGCGCGCGCGGGCTATGGGACCCGATCGCCGCACTGCTGGCTATCGCGGCCTATTCGCATTTCAATGCCATTCACCTGCTTTTCCCGGTTGTTCTCGCGCTTGCGCTCGAGCCGGGAACCCTGATCCGGATCGCCAGCCGAACCCTGCTCTATCTCTCGCCCTGGCTCCTGGTTGTCGCGGCTCGTTTCAATCTTTTCGTCCATCAGATGAAAACGCAATGGACCCGCCTCGCGATTCACAACGACTGGCTCGACAGCTTCAACAAAGCCGTTTCGAGCTTGATTTCGTCGTACGGAAGTCCGGAGAGCTGGCCTGGTGTCATGACCGCCACCTCGGTCATGCTGTGGATCGCGATCATAGCCGCGCTGGCCTGGAGCATCGTCGGGGGGCTCGGGTTCACGATGCTGGCCTATGGCCGTTTGTTAGGCTGGCTCAAAAAAACACCCTCGCTCGGGGGATGGGCCCGAATGACCCCGGCGGCTGCCTGGGTTCTCGGCGCCGTTTGGCTCTGGGACAGCAAGCCCGAGGTCTGGTTCATCTATTACATTCACATCGCCACCTGGTGCTTTGTCGGAATCGCCGGTCTTACGCTCTGGAATCATAAACAGCACCTTGGATCAAGAGTGGCCCTGGGCTTGCTCGCGGCCCTGACCGTCGCCTCGACGGGAATTTTCGCTTACGTCGATTTTTCGCAGGCCCTCCGACTCGGAAACACGAAGACCTGGAACTGGACGACTTACCGCGATTACGTGGACTGCGTGGATCAGCGCCTGAGTGCTTTGGAACGGGACCTTCGCGCGAAAGGGGTCAAGAGACCGGATGAGAAATTCAGCGCCTGGTTCCCGACGTTTCCGGACATCACCGTCCAACTCTCGTTGCGACATCCGGATTGGGATCTGACCCGGACAAATGATTTTTGGGAACGCGCACATCTCGCAGTCGCCCATGGACATGCCGTCGACGCGGTCGTCGTGACTGAAATGCTTCACGCCATAGAACGCGAGATCTCGGCGCCCGCCTCACAGTATCCACAAATCATCTCCGTTTGGATGACCTGGCGCGAGTATTTTCTGAATCGCCTCTGGAATGAACCCGGATGGAAACCCAACCGTTACATTTGTCAGCGCGGCCGCTGGCAAGCGTTTCTGTTCATGAACTGAGCGATGAGAACGCCAAGGCTACTTACAGCTCTGTAATTCGCGCTCAAACAGGATTTGTAAGCGTCCATCCGGATCCTGCCCCGTTACCGTGAAAAGACTTCTCCCGCTCTGGTGAATGGATTTCGGATTAAATGAAATCCAAACCCCGATGCTCCCATGCCGGGTGGCGAGTTTTGCTCCCTCCCTGAGGTAACGATTCAGACCGAACCGAACCGGCCAAACCGGCAAAGCCGCGTTCACGGTTTTATTGCTCGGATAAACTCCACGCCTGTTCCGAAGACCTTTGAGCCACGTCTCTGGCTTCGAAATGCACTTCGGAAGCGGAACCACATGCCGCATAAAGTGTTTCGAATCCTTCTCAAAGGGGTCAATCAGGCGCGAATCTTCGGAAAGAACAGCTGAATTCCATTCCGCCAAAAATTTCCCCTCCCAGGAGATCTCTTTGGCAAGTCTGGCCGCTTCGTCCAACAGAATTTTCAGTAGCTCGTCCG
Source organism: Bdellovibrionales bacterium RIFOXYD1_FULL_55_31 (assembly GCA_001770175.1). GTDB lineage: Bacteria > Bdellovibrionota > UBA1018 > UBA1018 > UBA1018 > XYD1-FULL-55-31. The sequence goes on from MEQK01000103.1 coordinate 12,593, forward strand.
AAATAGGCGTCGGCGGGTCTGTTTTACCCGGGCGTGCCGTGCAGGACCCTGGAATCACGCGATTCGGCTCGAGTGGGCTCGCGATACAGGCGAAGCTGGTACCAACGTTCATTTTCGCGACATCGGAATCGATCAATTCCCTGGAAAGTTCCTCATTTCGAGGATCCGAAAAATTGATGCTCAAAAATGCCTGGATGATTCCTTTGGCATTTCCGTTGGAGTCCAGAATGGGAGAACCGGAATTGCCGTGCACGATCTCGCAGTCACTCAAAAGCGCGAGCGGAGCAAAGGGGTCGTTGAAAGACGGCAGCGCGACTGTAGCATAGACGGCTTTGCACTCGGTTTTTCGAACAAAACCTTCGGGAATGTTGTTGCCGGTATACGGATCGACCTTCGTGATGAAATAGCTTTTCAGGTCTTCGAAGCCGCTGTGATCGAGCAGAATCGAAGGCCGCGCGACGGGGTTCTTGAGTTTCAGGAACGCATAATCCTGGCGAAGCGTATTCTCCTTGATCGGCGACGCCGTAAGAACTCTCGCGCAATCTTCACGAGAGGCGGCATAAGGCCCATTCTCCGGGAAAAAAGCCCAGATCCGGGCGGAACAATCCGAATCAGCCGCTTTGAGATCGTCCGGAATACAATGACTATTCGTCGCGAGGAGGTCATCACTGATCAGGAAGGCCGTACACATGCCCACGCTTGCCGGCGTTGTCACCGAGATCATCGCGACGGAAGGTGAGCAATCGGTATTGGATTGGCTGCAGTAAACTTTGGTTTGCTGCGCAAGCTGCTGAGCTTCCGTCAGGTTGGCGACAGGAATGCTGTCATCGATCGAGGGATCAGGTTCGTTTTTACCGCAACCCGCGAATGTCCCCGCAATGATGAAAGTAGACGCAAATAGGATAAACTTAAAAGGGACCATAATATTGCATTGCGTTGTACCTCAAGGTGGGCCGCCCTGCAAAGATTTAAAACCGTTGAGGTATCAGCTATTTACCCTGGGATCAGCTTCTATTCCAGACTAGGCTTCGCCATTCGGCAAGAGCACGTGCCTGGGGTTTGCGTCCGCCAAGGAGCGAACCGTAGCGCGCTGAGACCGGGGAAACATCAGCCTCAATCAAGCCAGAAAGAATCAGAACACCTGCGGGATCAAGTCGAGAAACCAATGCTTCGGCGAATTCCAGCAAAACAGGTTTGAGAATATTCGCGATCACGATTGAATAGTGACCCTGGGCCGCCGAGAGGTCTTTCGAGAAAACCACCCGGTCTTCAACTCCGTTGAGCTTTGCATTATCGAGGGCATTATCAATGGCGAGTGGATCGATTTCAACACCATCGACACGAGCGCCGAGAATAGCCGCCGCAATCGAGAGAATTCCCGAACCGCTGCCAAAATCGAGAACGCGAGGACTCCTTCGCTTCTCGAGAACCCGCGGCCAGGATTCCGCGAGTGCTCCCAAGCAGAGCTGCGTCGTCTCGTGGGTCCCGGTCCCGAAACCCGCCCCAGGATTGATGCGAAGAATTCTGGTTTCGGTGCCTTCAGACCTTTCCAGCCAAGGCGGGACGATTTTCCAGAATGGCGGGACGTCGATCCCGGAAGGAGAGCTCAGGAACGAGGCTTTCCATTGTGCGTCCCAATCTTCCGGAAGCTGCTCTTCAATCGGGCCGATCTCAAGATTCGTTTCAGCCCTGAGCTGTCCCGATGCTTCCTCCGCATGCGTTTGGCTGTCAAAGTAGAGCTCGGCTTGAGCCTCGGCTTGACTCTCCACCCAATCGCGCTCACGTGGCGCTTCACCAGCGTCCACAGTCCATGACTCCGTTTCCAGCCCTTTTTCGGCCGCTTCTTCGCTGAGCAGCGTGCCCTCATGAACTCCGAGCAAACCCAAAGCCGAAAAGCGGTTCCACAAGGCTTCGAAAAAATCTTCGCGTGACAGCTGCTGACTGCCGAGTATCACCTGCCGAGGAATACGGATACGCACACGAAAAGTCGACGAAGCCATGTTGCCCCTTGAAAGGTCTCCTCAAGCCGGCGGCTGCGAATGATCGCCCGACCCGTTGTCGTTTCGGTTGTCTGTTTCCTTTGAAACCTTTTCATTTGCCGGTGCAGGAGTATTCGGCAAAACGGATGGGCGCTCAAGGGCCGGTTCAACCGGTCCGCTTGGCGCTGCCGGCGCCGGCCTGACTTGAACTTCGCCCTCAGGGGCACTCCCGCGCGGCTCGAATCTGGGCTGAGGTCCTCTGCCACCGCGATCACCGCGCCGGCCAAATTTCCCCGATCCGCCGCCGCCGCTGCTGCTGCCCCCCCGGCCACGGCGCCCACGGCGCCCACGACCGCCACGGTCCGGGCGATCGCCCCGATCACCGCGGCCCGTGCCCGAACCTGCATTCGGGCCGCGCCCCCCCAGGTTCGTCGAATCACTCGTCGTTCTGAACCGGGCTAGAGCGGCGTCTTGCGCTGCTTGAGCGCGAAGAAAGGCCAAACGGTCTTCCTCGTCGAAGTCGTGACCTTCATGACGTTTTGAACCGCCACCTTCCTGAGCAACACCGGGCTGTCCGGGCTCTGAGGCGGTCGCGGCCGAGACTGCGGGCGAAACGGACGTCCCACCGACCTCTGCCGTGCTCCCCTCGGGAGGAGGAGCTAAAATCGGCACTGCGGAACGAGGCAGCTCTCCCGCCGGGGCAAGTGGCTCGGTCCTCGGCACGACGAGGGGCCGCACCTGAACTCTCGGCTGTTCTTCGTCGCCACGATCACGTCCCCGGTCACGTCCACGATCACGCCCGCGTTCCCTGTCGCGATTACGATCCCGGTCTCTCCCTCGCTCCCGGTCTCGTCCGCGCAAATCACGACCGCGTTCATCTTCCTGCTCACGCCCGCGTTCCGCGCGCGCTTTTTTATCACCCACCACTTCGAACTGCTCCGGGTGGTAATCCACCACGGCCTGCAGATAAATCTGTTTTCTGTGACGCCGCTCGAGGTGATCCAGTGTTTCACGCTCATCAATGGCGAGAATGTCGATAACATCCGGATGCGCTTGCACCAGAATCTTGCTGATGTCCTTCTCCACGCCTTCACGCTCGATCTCGCGCATGACTTCATAGGCAACGGTCTGCTTGCTCTTGATGAAACCCTTGCCCTCGCATGAAGTACAAGATTCGCAGAGGGTTCGGACCATCGTGTCGCGAGTTCTTTTGCGGGTCATTTCGACCAGACCGAGTTCAGAAATCTTCAAAATCGTCGGCCGCGCGCGATCGCGTTTAAGCGCCTCATCCAGGGCCCGGTAGACCCGTTGTTTGTTTTCTTCCTTCTCCATGTCAATCAGATCGAGAATGATGATCCCGCCGCAATTACGCAGCCGGAGCTGGTACGCGATCTCCTGAACGGCCTCGAGATTGGTTTTGAGGATCGTGTCCTCAAGATTCTTTTTCCCGACGAACCGGCCCGTATTCACGTCAATCGCCACCAGGGCTTCCGCCTGATCGACCACGATATAACCGCCGGATTTCAACCAGACCTTTCGTTCCAAGGCGCGCGAAAGTTCGGTTGAAATATTGTAGGCGTCAAAAACCGGAATATCGCCGTGATAAAGTTCAACCTTCTGTCTTAACGATGGCATGAAATGCGCGACGAAGCGCTGGATCTCATTGTAGTGATATCGCGAATCAACAATGATTTTATCAATGTCCTCGGTCACCCAGTCACGGATGGCGCGGAGCACGGGATTGAGGTCCTCGTAAACCAATGCTGGCGCGGTCACGGTGACCGCTTTCTCGCGAATCTCATTCCAAAGGCGGGTCAAATACTCGATATCCTGCTTAATACGCTTCTCGGATTGTTGGCGCCCGCTGGCCGTTCTGACGATGAACCCCAGATTGCGCGGCCGATAACGTTCGACGTACTCGCGAAGTTTCCTTCGCTCATCGTCGCGCTCGATTCTGCGTGACACACCGACGTGATCAATGGTCGGCATGCAAACGAGATGTCTGCCGGGAAGGCTGATGTGACAGGTCAGTCGCGCACCCTTTGTCGCGATCGGATCTTTAGCGACTTGCACGATGACTTCCTGACCTTCTTTGAGCAGATCCTGGATATTGGCCTGTCCTCGAACCGAGCGGGCCGGCTTGGGCCTGATCCGTCGATCCCGTGATCGCTGAGCCCGGAACTCGACCCGGTTCACCGGGGTCACATTCGGGCGATTTTCGGTGCCGCCCTCGGGCGCATTGGCTTCCGGCCTGTCGGTCTGAGCCGGCGCAATCTCGCCGGCGCCAACCATGGCCGCGCGATCAGAATCAAGATTGCCCTGATCGGAAACCTGTTCTTGATAGCTCTCCGGATAAGTCTCGGGTGAACCGGTTTGTGCGGTTTTGTCCTCACCACCTCGGTCACGCCTTCGAAACCGCCCGCCTCGGCGGCCTCGCCGCGATCTTCGCGGCCGTTGCTGTCCACCGCGCTCTTGCGTGGTGGGACCGCCTTCGGAAACCTGTCCCGCGGGACCGGACTCGGCGCTTGCCTCTTGAGAAGCATTGCTTTCGACCGGCCCGGAATCCCGAGCCGAGCTTGTCTGTTCAGGAGCAACCGTCCCTGCGGGATCACTGTTGCCCTTGTCCTCGGGATCACCCATTCTCACCGGATCGCCAGAATCTTCTTCTTCGTCGTCCTCGTCCTCGTCCTCGTCCTCATCCTCGTTGCCCTCGTCATCCTCGTCAACGTCTCCGTCGTCCTCGTCTTCTTCTTCGTCTTCCGCTTCATCGAGTTCGCGGTCGTGTTCTGAATCGTCGCGATCGCGATCGTCATCTTCTTGTTCCGGTTCTTGTTCCGATTCTTCTTCCGATTCGGAAAGGTCGTCGCCCTCATCCAAGTCCCGGGGCGCATCCACCGCAACGGATACTTCGTCTGTCGCATCCGGATCACGCGGGGCTTCGGCCGTCTCGCTGGTCGCAAACGGTGTCGGCAGCTCTCCCGAAAACGGAACCGGACCGGTTGCGGTTCCGCCGCCAGCCCCAGAAGCGCTTTGATCGCGGCTTCCACCTGCATCAGCAGAAATCTGGGCAAGCGCATTCTGATCAGCCGAAGAACCCTCTTCCTCTTCCCAGATTTCGGAATGAACGAAAACGTCATCCACGTATAGAAATGCTGCTTTTTCGAGTCCAATATCCACGAATGCGGCCTGCATCCCCGGCAGGACGCGTGTCACGCGCCCCTTGTAGATGTTACCCACGATACCTTTGCCCGAGGCGCGTTCAATGACAAGATCCTGGATCTCGCCGCTTTCCATCAAGGCGATCCGTGTCTCGGGTAGCGATGCGTTGATGATGAGTTCAGTAGCCATAATGTCTCCCTATCGCGCAGCCACCCGAAGGCGGCCCGCGTTTACCAAGTTAGGGAAACCACGGGCATCCAAAAACGAGGGGGGTAGAGAGGCACACCGATCGGACCCGAAGGCCCCGAATCCGCACTCAAACGACGTGTGTTTTGCACCTGCGTAAATTTTCTCAAGGGAAGCTGCTTCGAGCTCGCTTCCTCGTATTCCTGAGATGACCCTGCAATCAATCCGTAAAGAGAAATTCCGACCGCCGTCACGGCACCTAAAGAGGCGCCATAAGCCGCGTTGTTCAGATGTTTCCCCGGTTGATCGTAAAAGGGCAACGTTGATGCTCCCAAAACCGTACCCACGGCAATGCTGATGCCGATGGTTTCCAAAAATGTTGTTCCCGAATTGGCGCTCGCCGTATGCGGCGCCGAAAGCAATGCTCCCAGTAAACCCAAGACGGGTAAAATAGCCTCACCTAAAGTTTTGAAACTTGTGAGGAGTGAGGAATTGTCTTTCCCCGATTTCACAAAATTGCCAACAATAAGTTCAGTAAGAGCGCAAATGCGCTCACCTTTCTTATCTAGAGGTAACGAATCCGACTTGACACTTCAAGTAAAAAGTAGGAACTAAATGAGTCCCCTATAAGGTCTCTAGGAAGGTGTGACATGGTGTTTCAAGTCCAAAGCGGGCCTTCGAAATCTGATTCAAATCCTTTAAATTCACGGGCTTCAGGCTGGCCACTCCCCTTGGATGAACTCGTCGGGCAGATCTCTGAAGCTGTCCGAGAGCGCTTGATACGTTTAGGTGTGCCAGTGGCTCTTTCGCCGATTCGCAATTCTGAGTCCGCCCTCCCTGCCGACCAACCGAAGGAAAGTTCCAAGAAGCAGGACCCTGATTCACTCGCGGCAAAAATCGATCACACCCTGCTTAAACCCGACGCCACACGCGAAGAGATAGAACGCGTTTGTGCCGAAGCGCGAAAGCACCAATTTGCAACAGTCTGCGTGAATTCAACTAACGTGCGCCTCGCGGCCGAACTGCTCAACAGTTGTTCGACCCTGCCCATCGCGGTCGTCGGCTTCCCTCTTGGAGCCGCCTCAACCGGCAGCAAAGCCTACGAAGCACAAGAAGCCGTTCGCGCCGGTGCCAGGGAAATCGATATGGTCATCAATATCGGGGCACTGAAAAGCCGAGCTTATGACCTGGTGTTCGAAGACATCAGGCAGGTCGTTCTGGCTTCGCATCCTTACCCCGTAAAGGTGATTCTCGAAACGTCGAGCCTCAACGAGGACCAGAAGATCATCGGATGCGCGCTCTCCAAGGCGGCTGGCGCGGCGTTTGTAAAGACCTCCACCGGTTTCGGATCAGGTGGAGCGACTGTCGAAGATATCGGACTGATGCG
>MEQK01000104.1 GCA_001770175.1 Bdellovibrionales bacterium RIFOXYD1_FULL_55_31
CATGAAATAGGGTCTGGGAATCGCCACCACGTCACCGCTCCGGCCGGGGTAATAGGTATGCAAAATCTGGCGTTCATGCATTCCCGGCGGGAGCCTGCGTGTTTCCCAGTCTACCGAACCGAAAACATGGGCCACCCCCGGATCATTGGCAATCACCCGTTTCGCCTCCCGCTCGACTTCGGAACGATCCAATTTCTTTTCAAGGATCGCGGCATCATTCAGATAAAAATTCAGATCATAAACCAAAGTCACCCATGAGCCTCGATCGGGCTTCCCGAACTTTTTTTCCAGCCGGGCTGAGACGGCTTCTGAAAGCTTCGTCTCGCTGATCCGACCCGCCGCGATCCGATGGGCCGCGAGCCATTCCGGACTTGTCGGACTGCCGTGATCAGCCGTCAGAACGATCACCACGTCTTTCAAGCCTCCGGGCGTGTTCTTGCGAACATAGTTCAGGAGTTTCGAAATGACTCGGTCTTCGGCAACCGTCAACTCTTCCATTTCGCGGCTGTTCGGGCCAAAAGCATGCGCCATGTAATCGTGTGTCGAAAAGCTCACGGCGAGAAGATCCGTTGCATTTCGCCGACCGAGTTTGAAGGCGTCCAAAGCGCGTTCGGCGGCGGTCTCCGTCAGCTCGAGCCCGACCGGCAGACTCGTGAAGTACTTCGCCCCAAAGGAGGATTCATGCGGAAATTTATTCCCGAAGGGCCATTTCGCCGTGATGTACGAGTAGAGATCATCGGCGGAATAGCCTGTACCCCGGCCTTCGGTTTTCCACACAAGTTTTTCACCGTGCCTGGCTTTGACCTCCTGGTTGAGCTGATCAAGCCAGCCGGGGAGCTTCTGCTCCGGAAGATAGAAACTGCTCGACGCCCACTGCCCGGTTTTCGCATCAAACCAGAACGTCAGGTCCGCGCGATGCCCCCCCATGAGGATGGCCGCCCGATCTTTCAGGGCGAGCGCCACGACCCGCGAGGGGAGTCCTGAATTTTTGAGTTCGTCACCGAGAGTCGTCGAGATCAGACTGCGAGGAGAGGTGCCCAGATGAGGCGAGCCCTCCGGAGCGCCGGGCGAAAGAATCGTGCGGTAGGCTGGATCCTCCATGCAATAGGCGCGTTCCCAGGTCTTTTCGCTGAACCAATAATTCGTGGGTATCCCTGACTGGTAGGGATAGGCGCCGGTCAGCACAGTCGAGTGCCCCGGCCCGGTCATGCTGTGTAAAATATCGTACTCACCTACGGGATAATACGCCCCTTCGTTCATCAAATAGCGAAAGCCGCCGACACTGCCGTCTTTGCCCTTCGAAGGCATGAAACGGCTTTCGAAGCGAAGCAGGTAATCAGCGCGGAATTGATCGATCACCAGGAAGAGAATGAGCTTCGGCCGCTTCGGCAACGCTTGGGCGGAAGTACATAGAAACGTTCCGAACGCGAGACAAAGGAAAGCGAGGACGGCGACTCTTTTCATAGAACCAAACCCTTTCGGACAAATCCTCTCAGCTGATTGCCTGAAAATCGACATCAAAGTTCAGCGCCAAAGCCCCCTTGCGTCCCGTGCCGGTCTGGGTCAAAACGGTGACATGAAACTCTTAAGCTGGAACGTGAACGGCATCCGAGCGGCGCAGCGCGGCGGTTTCCTCGACTGGTTTGCTGATCAAAACGCGGACATTGTCTGCGTTCAGGAGATCAAAGCTTTTCCTGAACAGCTCGACGAAGATCTTCGCAACCCGATGGGCTATCATTCCTATTGGCATCCGGCCACCAAAGCCGGCTACAGTGGTTTGGCGCTTTTCTCCCGTCACGAGCCTCTCGAGGTGTTGATCGACACCGGTCACCCCGAAATCGACAGCGAAGGGCGCATTCTTCTCGCTGAGTACCCGGACTTTACCGTGGTCAACACCTACTTTCCGAACAGCCAGCATGATCACGCGCGCCTGCCGTACAAGCTTTCGTTTTGCGAGAAGTTCCTGAACCTTGCCAACGAACTTCGGGACCGCGGCAAGCCGTTGATCATTTGCGGCGACTTCAATATCGCTCACAAGGAAATCGACTTGAAAAATCCGAAAGCGAACGAAAATAATGCCGGATTTTTGCCGGAAGAGCGTGCCTGGATGGACCGTTTTCTTCAAAACGGCTACGTCGACGGCTTTCGTTATTTCACTCCCGATCCCGGCCATTACACTTGGTGGAGTTACCGTCCCGGAGTGCGCGCCAAGAACATCGGATGGCGTTTGGATTACTTCACGATCAACGCGGATTCCGCGGATCGCCTCAAACGGGTGGAACACCAACCGACGGTGAAGGGCTCGGACCACTGTCCGGTTCTGCTGGAACTGAAAAACTAGTCCGCCGCTGAAGGCAGAGTTCTTCCTCCTCGATCCGGATTTTGAGCGCATGAACGACGGCATCTGGGAGCCGGGTTCCCGGTCGTGTGAGCGCCGTTAGGCGATCGGCAATTTCAAGGCGCTTTCCCTGTTCGCAAAATTCCGGAAAAAGACGCCAGGTAAACTCAGCTTGAAAAGCCTCGTCCGCCGCGCCCTCCTCCTGGCCCGCGGCCCACGCTTCGAGCTTCGCGAGGTAGGCATTCGGGAACTCCGGCAGTCCTTCAGTCCGGAGATGGCGAACGGCTTGCCTGAGTTCGGGCGGACTGAGCGGAGCCTCCGCGAAGAGCGATCCAACTGCAGCCGGAACGGGAACCGGCAAATCCGGCTTCAGTATCCGCTCAAGCCATAGTCTCCGAATTTTTTCGTCCGGGAGCTGCACCTCGGCCGCAATAGCGGCGCGTCTTCCGAAATCGCTCGAATCCTTCGCCAGTTCGTCGCCAATCCACTTTCGTGCTTCGGGGTCTCCCGCTCGCGCCAGCACTCCCAGCAATTCCCAGCGGATCTTCTGGTGCGCTTGCAAGCGTGGTTCAAATCCGGGAAGAAGAGCCCTTCCTGTCAAAAGAGCTTTGATCCATCGGACCGAATCAGGCCCTGAGGCGTTCTGCGTGAATTTCTGCAACAGCACCGCCTGAAGCCCCGTTTGTGCAGCCGCGCTGGCGAGCCGTCTTCTGATGAAGGCTTCTAGCCGCTCCTGATCCTTCGCCCGCCGGGTTCCCGAAAGAAATCGCAAACCCGCAATCGCGTTTTCCAAGACGCCCGAAACGATTTCGGCCTGATTTTCATTCTTGAGGTGCTGGATCACGAGCTCCTGATACCGCAGGGCCCGAAGCTCCCCGCCTAAAACACCGTCCCAAAGAGCACCCCAAACAAGGCGGCGAGAGAGGGGTGCCTCAAATCGATTCAAGAAGCGACTCGCGCGCTCCATATCGGTGCCATCCAGCGTGACTTTAACGTAGTCGTGATCTCCGTGATTCAAGAGAACGAAATCCGGGCAAGGCGTTCCGATCGCGGCGGCAACTGAGGTTTCGGGACCAGAATAGAGCGCCTGAATCGTTTCACGAGGCTTGAGTTTCCCAGTCCCGTCCATGTCATAAAGAGCGATTTCCATTCGATGCTGCCGTCGCGTTGCCGATAACTTCTTTCGGCCTGAGACCCTTTCACTCGCGTTGAGCGGCTCGGCGCCGGGCTGAAGGATTTGAAAAACCGAAATAAGCGGAAGCCTCGGCTCCGATTTGCGCTTTCTTCGCCTCGCGCGAGCGGCGGCCTCGTTTGGAAGCACGGGCGGTTTCGGAATCTCGCAAGCCCAATTCAAGCGGACGTGATCGACGCCGCTCTTTTGGAGCCAGGACTTCTGCCACTGGATCATATCCATCCCGGAGGCTTGCGAAAACATCTTCATGAAATCGGCGGCCGTGGTGCTCCGGAGAGCGTATTTCTGAAAATACCGCTGAACACCTTCGCGAAAATCATCCTCACCGAGAAAAAAGCGGAGTTCTTTCAGCAATGCCGCGCCCTTCAAAGAGCTGAGCGATCGCAGATCCGGAGACTCGTAATCAGCATCCGAAACAGCCATCTCGACCGGATGTGCGACCGTGCTCTGGTCGTAATTATACGCCGGGACCTTCACATTTTCGAAAAACGACAGCCATATTCCCTGGTACTGGAAGACCTCATCGAGAGCCCAGGCCGACATGAAAATCGCGAAGCTCTCATTGAGCCATTGGGCGTTCCACCAGCGCACGCTGACAAGGCTCCCGAACCAGGATTGGGCAAGTTCGTGGAGGATCAGACGAACGCGATCCCGGAGATGTGTTTCGCTGGGTCGCGTTTCAAGCATCCACTTTTCGGAATACAGAGTCGCCGCCGCGCTCTCGATCGCGCCCTGCGCGAGACCAGGGGCGATGATCTGATCGTATTTCGCGTAGGGATACGGATAGCCCAGCTGAACGCTGAAAAAGTCGAGCCCTTTTTCGGCGGCTTCGAACCAGGGCCCCTTTTCCACGCGGGGCGCTACGGATTTGCGGGCGAAGAGCCTCAACGGGATTCCGCTCGAGTTCGATTCCCATTTCGCGTACGGCCCGGCATGAAGCGCGAAAAGATGGGGGCTCAAACGCGGCGACGGAGGGAAAGCCCAGCTCTTCCTGCTGTCCACGGATGCGACATCCCGTTCCAGGGTATTTGCGATGACCGTCCAGTGCTGGGGCGCTTCAACGGTCAATTCGAACGAAGCTTTCAAATCCGGCTGGTCAAAACAGGGAAACACGTCATGAGCACCGAACGGCTTGAGATTGGAAAAAAGATAAACTTGCCGGTCAGCCGTATCCACGAACCGGGACAGCCCGTGTCCCTGACCGCGGCCGACCTGAGCGGAACTCTCGGCATAAGGGTGCGCGAAGGACACTTCGATCCGGTTCGAACCGAGTTGGAGTTCGTCCAAGTCAAAATAGATTCTGTGGCCGTCATAGCGTTCGCGACTGATCTCATTTTCCGCCAGTACCCTTGAATTGTTGAAGTTGAGACTGCGAACCCGCCCCCCTTCGAAATCGAGAAAAATGCCGCGCGCAGCCCCCTTCGGCGGAATCCTCAGCTCGAACTGAATCACCGCGCGACCTTCGAATTCGGGCGCAGACCCGTCCAGATCAAACCAAAGCTGATAGGAGACCTGTGAGACGTGCTTCGCGCGGGAAACCGCGTCTTCGCGTTTCAGCGAGACACGATCCGCCTTTCCCCGGGAAGCCGGACGCCCACGTTCGTTTTGCGAAATCGTCGTTGCGCACGCAGCAAGGGCAAGGAGAGCCGCGATTCGAACCAGTTTTGACGCAACCATCACTCCCGCTCCGCCACCTGCTCCACGGCAATCCCGACCGATTTCAAAAGTTCGATCGAATCGCGGACCCGGTAGTCTTCGCCATAATATATTGCTTTGACGTTCCCCAGATTGATTAAACGCTTGGCACAAGCGACACACGGAAGATGAGTCACGAAAACAAATTTTTCGATCGAACGAGGCGCATCACAATTGATGACGGCATTTTCTTCGGAATGAAGACAGCCACAATTGCCGGGTTCAGGCCGATCACAACCGTTTTTTAACCCAGTCGCGTTCCCGTTGTACCCAACGGCAAGCACTTTTCTAAAATCGGTACTCGTCACCACGGTCCCGACCTGCAACCGATAACAGGTCGAGCGGGCGGCCAACGTTTTGGCCAGTTGAAGATAAATCATCTTGAAACTGGGACGTTTCCGCTCTTGTTGAGGTGCTGTATCTGACGTCACTTCGAGGCTCCTTCGGGCTGAACAGCCGAATCACCAGGTGCGGAACCGGCCGACGTGCCCGAAGCCCCCACCTGAACAAAAGAAAGGTAGTAGGCAAGCTCTTGAATAGACTCGTGAATATCATCCACGGCACGATGAGAGTTCTTTTTCTGGAACGCTAATCCGAATTTCTCACGAAAGATTTCTTTGAAAGAGCTGACATCAATCAACCGGTAATGGAGCCGTTTAGCCAGCTCCGGCAGGTAGCGATCAATGAAACGCCTGTCGTTACTCACGGAGTTCCCAACGAGCACAATCTGATCCCGCGCCGAGTAATGGCGCCCAATCAATTCCAGCACTTCCTTTTCGACAACTCCAAGAGGAGTGCCGGCCGGAACGGCTGCCGTGAGACCGCTTTCGCCATGGGTTTTCTTGCACCAATCATTCATTCCTGCCAAGACTTCCGGTGGCTGAAGGACGACTCGGTGGTACTCCTCCAGAGGCTTCAACTCGAGATCCGTGACGACGATCGCGAGTTCCAGAATGGAATCCACGGTGTCATCGAGGCCGGTCATCTCAAGGTCGATCCAGAAAAGGGGGCGTTTCTTCATAACGTAAATTTAGGGTTTAGTTGATTATGGCCCCAGCGTCAATTTCTGGCTACTGTGATCGGAACCGATCGGGTCGATTCGAGCTGCCTAACCGCAAAAAGCACTTGATAAAAACTGTCATTCTTGGTTAGAAACGACGTCTATATTATTGACCACGATTCTGCTGGTCGCCGGGCTGACCGGGATCGCATATTATTGCACCTGTTTTGTACTTAAGGAGACTCTTCAAATGGCGGTTTCGAATGTTGTTCCAATGGATAAAGTTCGCAATATCGGGATCTCTGCCCACATCGACTCGGGCAAGACCACTCTTTCCGAACGCGTCCTCTTCTATACGAAAAAGATTCATGCGATTCACGAGGTCAAGGGCAAGGACCAGGTCGGCGCGACGATGGACTTCATGGACCTCGAACGTGAAAAGGGCATCACCATTCAATCGGCCGCCACGTACTGCATGTGGAAGGGCTACAACGTCAATTTGATCGACACTCCCGGCCACGTCGACTTCACGATCGAAGTGGAGCGCGCGCTCCGCGTTCTGGACGGCGCCGTGCTCGTTCTTTGCTCGGTCGCAGGCGTTCAGTCGCAGTCGATCACGGTCGACCGCCAGATGAAACGCTACAAAATTCCGCGCATCACGTTCATCAATAAAATGGACCGCGCGGGCGCGAATCCTTTCCGCGGTCTGAAGATGCTTCGCGAGAAGCTCGGCCACAATGCTCATCTCATTAATTATCCGATCGGCGCCGAAGACCAGTTCAAGGGTTGCGTCGACCTCGTCAACATGCGCGCCTATTACTTCGACGGCGACAACGGCGAAAATATCCGTGAGGAAGACGTCCCGGCCGAGATCATGGGCGAATGCAAGAAATACCGCGAGGAGCTGATCGCCGCCGTCGGTGAATTCGACGAAGTGATCGGTGAGAAATACCTGAACGGCACGGAACCGACGGTCGAGGAATTCCGAGCTGGCATCCGCAAAGCCACTCTTTCGCTCGGATTCATCCCGGTCATGGTCGGCTCAGCTTACAAAAACAAGGGCGTACAGCTCCTTCTGGACGCGGTCACCTATTACCTGCCGAACCCAACCGAATCCGAGAACATCGGACTCGACCAGCACAATAACGAGGCGAAGGTCATTCTGAAGTCCGATCCGGCACTTCCGTTCGTCGGTTTGGCGTTTAAACTGGACGAAGGCCGCTACGGGCAGCTGACCTACATGCGCGTTTACCAGGGCAGGGTAAGAAAAGGCGACGTCATCTTTAATTCGGCAAATGACAAGAAGGTCAAAGTCCCGCGTCTCGTGCAAATGCACGCCGACGAAATGCATGACATCGAAGAAGCACGGGCCGGCGATATCGTCGCTTTATTCGGCGTTGATTGCGCCTCCGGCGACACGTTCACCGATGGAACCATCAAGTACACGATGACTTCGATGTACGTTCCGAACGCGGTTATTTCGCTCGCCATCGCGCCGAAGGACAAAACAGGTCAGGCGAACTTCTCAAAAGCCCTGAACAAGTTCACGAAGGAAGACCCGACTCTCCGCGTGCATCGCGATGAAGAATCCGGTCAGACCATCATCAGCGGAATGGGCGAACTCCACCTCGAAATTTACTGTGAACGCGTCAAACGCGAATACAATTGCGAATGCGTTGTC
>MEQK01000105.1 GCA_001770175.1 Bdellovibrionales bacterium RIFOXYD1_FULL_55_31
GCACCGCGGGCGGCGCCTTCTGGATCAAGCTATCCGCTTTTTTCTTCAATTCGGCTTTGGCCTTGCCTTGTGCCGCGGCACTCATGTTTCCAACCGCCACCTTCGCCAGAAATTCCGGGACCTCCGTATAAGAGTAGCAGGGGGCGAAAATCTGGCAACCCACATGTACCGGAAATCGCACCGGCTGATTACCTTCGGCGAGAATGTGCTCGACTTTGACGCCGGCCTGTTCCACCGCAAGATCCTTTGCACCGGTCAGGTTGTACGTATCCACCAGTTCCCAGTTCGTTTGAAGTGAGTAATCCTTCATCCCGATCAAAACATTTCCCTTCAGATCAATGCCCTGGTTCGGAGCCGCTTTGGCGATGAAATTCGGAGCCGCGAACTTGCCGCCCGCAACCGTAAAATTTGACGAAATCACATCATAGCGCGATTGACCGCTCGGCAATCCGAACTTCTTCCCGGAAAGCTGATTCTTCACCGCCGGGACCTTGTCGGCGATCTTTTCAATCGATTTCGTGAGCGCCTCCGAAACCATTTTCCCGATATCGATCGTCGCAAACGTGGCTTTTTCAACCCTCATGCTCCCTTTGGCCTTCAGGTTCGAGATTGCCGGCTCGGGGTTGAAGCTCTGCCCCTCCCCGGTCATGTCGAAATTGGCCGTCCCAAGAAGTGTGTTTTTAAATAGGCGGAATTGCGAAGCGACCGCCTGTGAAAGATCAAGCCCGAGGATCTGCGCGCCGAACTTATAGGTCGGCACTCTCGACGCGAGGGCGGCGGCTCCGCTCGCCTTGATCGAGCCGTTCCAGAGCTTCATCGAGAACTGTTCAATACCGGCATTCAGATCGCGAAAAAAGAGTTTACCGGCAAGCTCGGTCATTTTGATGTCATAAGCCTTCACCGACCTGATATTCACGTTCACGTTGGCAACGGTCGCGCGAAGGATTTTGTTCTCACGAACCGGCGCGAGCAGGGCATCAAAATCCGAGGAAGCGCCCGGTGCCTTGGCCCTTTTCGCCGGTTCTTCAGTTCCGACGGGCGAAGCCGGAGCCGCGGGAGCGCCCTGATCCTTCTTGCCCGGAGCAGGAAATTCCACCAACTGATCCAGATCCATCCCCGGCGAGGTCACCTCGAGGTCGACGCGAGGTTTGGCGAAGGACAGGACCTTGCCTCGTATACTCAGGTCATTTCCCGGAGCCTTCATCGTCAGGTTCATGCTCTCGACCTGATCGGTGATAATGTTGATGACGCCGTCGACTCGCGGACGCGCCTTCAGCTTCGGAGCCTTCGCCGTTACGCCGGTCGCGGAGATCCTGGCCCGATAACCCAGCTTTTCAGCCGGACCTTTCGCGTTCGCCTCGAGCCGTACAATACCCCCGAGTTCAAAATCCTTGAGCATCGGAATCAGCTTAACCCAAGGCTTCAGCTCGATATCATTCGATCTCATATTGAAGATCACAACGGGCGCGAAAGACTGGCCGGCGGCCGTCGAGAAATTCGAAATAGTCCCGGAAGACTTGAATTCCGCGTTGAAGAAACGGGCATTGAAATGATCGACCGAGACCTCGTTTTCAGAAGCTTTAAGCGCAAGATCAGCGTTCGCCTCGGTATCCTTGGTTTTCTCAAAGAGCTCCGGGACCTTGATCTCAAGCGAATTCAGGTCAATCTGAGCGGTCATGGCAAGCTGCTCGAAACGCCCCCCCGGCGTCATCTTCGGCTGGGCCTGCCCGGTCAACTTCACCGGTCCCTTCACCACGATGGCTTTTGCCGCCGGCTCTCCCATTCTCGAATCGAGATCGGCCCAAACTTCAAGCTTCATCGGCCGGGAGAGCGAGATATCGCGCGCAATCAGGTTGAGATCCTTGACCTGAGTCGAGAGGTGCGTCACCTCATCGCCATATGTGAGCAGCGCGTTCCTGAGTTCAACCCCGAGACGCGCCCGCGTGGCGATTGCCGGGAGGGTCAGTCCGGGATCATGCGCGGAAGGCGCCGTCAGGGCTGGTGCCGGCTTATCCGCGGCCGACGTGGCTGGAGTGCCGGCTTCGGGGCCGGATTTCACCAAGGACAGCAGATTGATTTTTCCATTCTTGTCTTTAAGGACGTTGATCACGGGTCGCTGCATTTTGAACGTCAGAACCGGCGCGCCGCCCAGAATCGAGGCGAACGGCAGATGAAAATAAGCATCCTTCACCGAAAGAAGCTTTCTACCGGCTTGATCCTGAACTGAAAGTCCGGCCACATCGATCCGGACCTGTCCCCAAAGGGAAAGCGACAGCTTACCGAGTTCAAGGGTCCCGTTGATGTTTTCGTTCGCCTTTTGCACGATCTGCGGCCGGAATTTATCCACGTTCACCACGAAAGGGATCACAAGCGCCGCGACAACAAATAACGCCAACAGTCCTGCAAGAACCACGGCGATATACTTGATGGTTTTTTTCACGCTATTCTCCTACGACAGTTTCTTTTTCAACAATTCCTGGACAAGTGACGGATTCGCTTTTCCGCCGGATTGCTTCATCACCTGCCCCACTAAGAAGCCGATGATCTTCTCTTTTCCGGCCTTGTATTCTGCCACTTGGGCCGGGAATCCCGCAATGATCTTGTCTATGGAAACCTCCAGCGCCCCGGTGTCGCTGACCTGCCGGAGACCTTCGCGCTCGACGATCGTTTCGATGGACTCTCCCGTTTTCCATGCGACTCCAAGCGCCTGCTTGGCTCCAGTGCTCGAAACCACCCTGCTTTGCGTGAGGCGAACCAGATCAGCGATATGCTCCGACCTGATCTTCGAAGCCGAAAGCTCCCGTCCTTCTTCATTCAAAAGCCGCATCAACTCACCCGTCGTCCAATTCGCGGCAGCTTTGGACGCCGCGCGAAGATCGAAGGGGTCGGGATAGGCGACTCTCAAAATTCCGACACACTCTTCGTAAAACTCGGCGACCGTCTTAGAAGCGATCAAAACGTCGGCATCATATTGGGACAAGCCGAATTCGGAGATGAAACGCGCAAATTTTTGAGCCGGGAGCTCGGGAATCATGGACTGGATCGAAACGACCCAGGAATCTTCGATCCGGAGCGGAATGAGGTCAGGGTCAGGAAAGTACCGGTAATCTTGTGCTTCCTCTTTTGTGCGCAGGCTTACGGTCACGTTTCTCGCGGAATCGTAGCCGCGAGTCTCCTGAACGACCCTCCCCCCCGCACGAAGCACTTCGATCTGGCGACGGATCTCAAACTCGATGGCCTTTTCGATGAATCGAAACGAATTGACGTTCTTGATCTCCGCTCGCGTCCCGAATTCCTTCGCCCCTTTCGGCATGACGCTCACATTCGCGTCACACCGAAAGTTTCCCTCCTGCATATTCCCGTCGCAAATACCGAGATAAGTGACGACGCCGTGAAGTGCCCGAAGATAGGCGCCGGCTTCTTCGGCGGTCCTCATATCAGGAGCACTCACGATTTCAATCAAGGGTACGCCCGCGCGATTCAGATTCACGACTGAAAAACCGGAAAGATGGATGTTCTTCCCCGCGTCCTCTTCCATGTGGATGCGGTCGATCCTGATCTTCTTGGGAGTAGCGGATGTACTGATCTCGAGCCACCCGGCCTCACAGATCGGCTGATCATACTGGCTGATCTGATAGCCTTTTGGAAGATCCGGATAAAAATAGCTCTTACGGGCGAACACGCTTCGAGGATTGATCCGGCAATGCGTGGCGAGCCCCGCCATGATCGCGAATTCAACCGCTTTGCGGTTCAACACGGGAAGCGCGCCCGGGTGACCGCTGCAGACCGGGCACGTGTTCAAGTTCACGGCGACATCGGCGACAGACTCCCCTCCGTGCCCTCCAAGGAGCCGCGCGCGACAACCACAGAAAATTTTCGAATCCGTCGCGAGTTGGGCATGGACTTCAAGTCCGATCACGGCTTCAAAATCATTCTGAATGCTCGTCATGTTCATCGGGCCGCTCCCCGCTTCTCGAAGGCGTGCGCGAGCGAAAGAAGACGTTCTTCCTGAAAAGGCGGCGCGATCAGATGAAATCCGATCGGCAGTGAATCCGGCGCTTCGGTTCCGGAGGGGATACTGATCGCGGGGAGGCCCGCCAAATTCGCGGGGATCGTGAATATGTCATTCAGGTACATCTGGAGCGGATCACTGATCCGCTCGCCGATTTTGAAAGCCGTGGTCGGGGAAACCGGCCCGGCAATGAAATCAACCTTTTCAAAAGCGGTAACGAAATCCTGCTTTATCAAACGCCGGACCTGGCAAGCGCGTCGGTAGTAAGCCTCCGAATAGCCGCTTGAAAGCGCGAACGTTCCGAGAATGATCCTTCGCTTCACTTCAGGACCGAAATGACCGCGAACCTTTCTGTAAAACGCGGCGAGGTCATCGGCGTTTTCGGCTTCAGCCGGCCGCACGCCATATCGGATCCCGTCGAATCTCGCGAGATTGCTTGAAGCCTCGCTCACGGCGATGAGGTAATAAACGGCCACGGCGTATTCTGTATGCGGGAGTGATATCGGAATCACGCGCGCGCCCTTCGACTCGAACCAGCGCAGAGAGCTCTGAATGGATTTTTGAACTTCAGCCGAAAGGCCGCCGACGAAATACTCTTTCGGAACGCCGATCCTGATCCCACTCCATTCCGCCTGGGTTTCGGGAGCTTTCCCCAAAGCCTCTCGGTACGCGCCCTTTGAAACCGTCGCGGAAGTCGAATCCCTCGGATCATGTCCGCTCATCACGTCGAGCAGAATCGCCGCGTCCTCCACTGTCCGGGCCATCGGTCCGACTTGATCCAAAGATGACGCGAAGGCCACGAGCCCGTAACGGCTCACGCGGCCATAGGTGGGCTTGAGGCCCACGATTCCGCAATAGCTTGCCGGAAGCCTGATCGATCCGCCCGTGTCAGTCCCGAGAGCGGCGACACAAAGGCCGGCCCGAACGGCGGCGGCCGAGC
This sequence comes from Bdellovibrionales bacterium RIFOXYD1_FULL_55_31, assembly GCA_001770175.1. Lineage (GTDB taxonomy): Bacteria > Bdellovibrionota > UBA1018 > UBA1018 > UBA1018 > XYD1-FULL-55-31. Next base: position 4,953 of record MEQK01000105.1, read on the forward strand.
CACCACTGGACCCGCCGGGTACGCGTTCGGGTTGCGTCGGATGCTGAACGGGGCCATAGGCCGAGTTCTCATTCGAACCGCCCATCGCGAACTCGTCCATATTCAGCTTGCCGAGGCAGAGCGCCCCCGCGGACTCGAGACGCTGCACGCAAGTCGCGGTGTAAGGAGCCACGTAGTTATCCAGCATCTTCGACCCGCAAGTCGTGCGAACACCGTCCATCGTCAGGTTGTCTTTGATCCCAAGAGGGATTCCGAACAACGGCAAGCGATCGCGAGGCACTTTACCCTCCGCGCTCAGGATCTGATCCGCGGCTTCCGCCTTCGCGAGCACCCGATTTTCGCAAACGGTCAAGAAGGCGTTCAGCCCGCTTTTCCCGCCGTTCTTTTTTATGGAATCAAGAAAATAACGCGTCACCTCGACAACGGAGGTTTGCTTTTTATCAAAACTGTCGTGAATGGCTCGAATCGTTTCAAGCTTGTCGGCGTCCATGAGATCCTCAGAGAATCTGAGGGACTTTATAGCCCTCGTTGAGCGAATCCGCCCCGGAGGTAAGAACCATTTCGAAGACTTCGACCCGATCCTCGCGAAGCGCGGAGTCGCCGGGCTCAAGCGGATGCGTAAGGGGCTCGACTCCGGATACGTCAATTTCTTGAAGCTGCTCGACGTACCCGATCACGTCACGAAGCTGCGAAGTAAACGTCCTGACTTCGTCCTCCGAAAGCTCCAGCCGGGCGAGATCGGCAACCCGACGGGTCAAAGTCTCATCAAGTTTTTGCGCTTCCACTTTCGAATCGGCCATAGCCCCATCACCCCAAATAGCCATTTACGTATCGGAATAGAAATTTTCTTCGTTGCCGCCCGGCAAATTCAACCGTGACTTTCTGATCGTCCCCGAACCCTTCTGACAGCACAACCGTACCGCGCCCGTACTCGGGATGATTCAGGTGCCGCCCAACGACGGTCGGGGGCAATTGTCCCGTAGTGGTAAAGCTCGGACGCGAAATTACCTCCGGCCCTCTCGCGGAAACATTCGTCTGTGTCGTCCGTCCACCCGTATCCACCCAGCTCCTGCCATACTGCCGCTGCATGCCTTGAGCGCTGACTTGCACCTGGGCAAGATCCTTGAACTGGACCAGCGAATCAGGCATTTCGGAAAAAAACCGGGAGGGATCCTGGTAATTGACGTTGCCCCAGAGCCGACGAACGACGACGTTCATCAAAAAGAGCCGCTCGCGCGCACGAGTCATCCCCACGTAGCAAAGCCGGCGCTCCTCCTCGACGTCCTCCTCCAGCGATTCCTCCCAGGGCTTGATGGAAGGGAAAAGCCCCTCTTCCATGCCGACCAGGAAAACCACCGGAAATTCAAGCCCTTTCGAGGAATGAAGCGTCATGAGCTTGACTGAACTGGCCAGGGAATCAATGTTATCGGCCTCGGAAACAAGCGAGGACTGCTCGATGAAAACGGCCAGAAGCTGTCCTTTTTTGGCGCTGTGATCGAGAGGCGCGGTCTCGGACGGCGTCTCGAGATTGTCGTAATTCGATTCCTCGAACTCGAGGAGAATCGTATCGAACTCCTCCAAATTCTCGACGCGCGCCATCGCTTCTTCGGTGCCCTCCTTGCGAAGTTCGCGCACATAGCCCGTCTCATCAAGAATCAGATGATAGAGCTCGGAAAGCAGAAGATTCGGCTGCTCGGCGCGAAATCGCTCGACCAAGGTGACAAATTGAGCGAGCTTTCGCGCAGTCCCACTCGAGGTGATCGATGGCTCGCGCGAGGCGTGCACAAGCGCATCCCAGTAACTGATCTCCGCAGCTCCCGAAGCGCCGCTTAAGGCAAGCTGCGGCTGAACCTGCTGTTCGCTTTGGAGCTTAAGGTGAAGCTCGTCAATTTTCTCCAGCGTCGTCTTGCCGATTCCGCGCGCGGGCACGTTGATGATCCTGCGAAGATTCACCGAGTCAGAGGGATTCAGAATGACCTTGAAATAGGAAAGAATATCTTTGATTTCCTTGCGGTCATAAAACCTGAGGCCGCCCACGACCTGGTACGGGATCTTTTCACGCCGCAACACATCCTCGAATTGCCGGCTCTGGGCGTTCGTACGGTAAAAAACCGAAAAGTCGCCGTACGCGCGACCTTCATTCTGAGCCTGCAGCTTGATCTCCCTCACGACGAGTTCGGCTTCGGCCCTCTCGTCCGGGACCTGCGCCCGCACGATCGGCAGCCCGTCTTCGTTGTCAGTCCACAGAGTCTTGTCCTTGCGGGTCGTGTTGTTGCGGATGACCTGACTGGCCGCTTTGATGATCGTTTTCGTGGAACGGTAGTTCTGCTCGAGCTTCACGATATGCGCACCGGGGTAATCCGATTCGAAGTCAAGAATGTTGCGAATGTCGGCTCCACGCCATTTGTAAATGGACTGGTCCTCGTCCCCGACGACGCAGATATTCTGATGGCCGCCGTTTCTCTTTCCCGCGAGCATCGAGAGCAGCAGGTACTGGGCGCGATTCGTGTCCTGATATTCATCGACATGGATGTACTGGAAGCGCTGCTGGTATTTCTGCCTGAGATCCGGATTATCCCTGAGTATCCGATACGTCATGCAGATGATCTCGCCAAAATCCAGGGCGTTATTGGCAATGAGATCCTTTTGGTAAACTTCGTAAATCCGTTTTACCTGACGAGCGAAAATATCATGCGGAGCCGGTTCCATTTCGGCGGGTTCCAGCGCGTCACACTTCGCGCGGTTGATGGCCCCCTGAACGGCCTTCGGGTTAAACGCCTTCTCGTCGATATTCAGCTTGTTCAGCGCGCCTTTAATCAGGCTGAGCTGATCAGAATCATCGTAGATCACGAAAGATTTCGTGAAAGGCGTCCGATCCAGCTCACGACGGAGAAGCCTCACGCACACTGAATGAAATGTCCCGATCTCCGGGTTACCGAGAAAAGCCCCATGCCCTTCCTTGGCCGCCTGATTAAGCATACGCTCGACCCGTTCACGCATTTCGCCGGCTGCCTTGTTCGTGAAGGTCACCGCGAGTACGCGGTAGGGCGGCACATGGCAATGTTCGATCAAATAGCAAATCCGGGAAGTCAGCATCTTCGTCTTCCCGGAACCGGCTCCCGCCAAAACGATCAGCGGCCCCTCCGTGGTAAGCGCCGCCTCACGCTGCTTGTCGTTGAGGGCAGAAAGATAAGAGGCCGAAGAAGAGTTCATGAGTAATGCTTTACACCTTTCGCAGTCGTATTATCGGTGAAAATCAAAGCTCCCGGTTTTCGACGCTCAACGACCGGCGAGCCACTTCCCGATCATAAGCGAGTCGCACATTGTAAACGAAAAGCAAACCAGCGATGTGCCCGTCTTCGGCCAGAACCGGGATACATGGAGTGTCCTCGAACAGGCCCGAGGTTTTCGACAGCCGATCGCTGACCTTTGCCACGGGAGCTTTGAAACCGGAGCGATAAAGCAAATCCTTGGCCTCAAGCAGCCGAACAAGCGACGATTTCGCGGAGTTCTTCAGAACCGCTGCTTCTTGCGCATGCCAAGCCTCCTGAACCATGTCCACGGTCAACAATCCTTTGTAAACACCCTGCGCGGTCACGACCGGCAGGAACGGATAACGGGACTTCAGCAACCGGGAATAGATTTCCGATACCGGTTCGTGCTCGTGAACCGTTTCGTAGTCGGTCATCATCGCATCCCGAATCAATATGGAATCAAGAATGGAGGCGGACCGTCCATCGATCAAAGCCATCCCGCGCGCTTCAAGGTCCCGGTCAATGAGCGGCGGGGTCTTGAGAAAGCGGACGACAAACCGGGCAAGGTAAGCCGCGACAATCGCGATCAAAAACGCCGGAATGCTGCTCGTGATCTCGAAAATCAGAACTGCCGCCGCGAGCGGCGCTCCGAGCATCGCGCCCCAGAAGGCCGCGCTCCCCGCAAGGCCGGCGATGGCGCCGAAAGAAGGAATCCCCTGAAAAAGCCACTGGTCGACGCCAACGCCAAAAATGCCGCCAATGACGAAGAGCGGCCAGAAGAGGCCGACCGTCCCGAAACCGGCAAGCACCAGCGCGAGGCCAAAACATTGAGTGAAAAAGAGAACGCCGAGTTCTCCGGCCGGAAGATGTCCCCAGAGAACCCTTTCGAGTCCCAGAAGGGGAAACGTGTGCCCGGGCCGATAAATGAGGATCAGGAAAAACAAAAGAACTCCCGCGGTCAGAGTCCGCATCCACGCCTGGGTCTGAAAAAGCTCCAGCAGATTGTCCTGAACATATCGAATGAAGCGGGTCAGCACCGCGCCCGCGATACCCGCCGTCGCGGCAATGACAAGAACCCCGGCCCATTGCACCCAGCTCAGCGGTGATCCGTTCAGGATAGCGCCAAGATTCACGAACCCCGAGGGGGCAAGCGCGCCTGATGGAAAAACGTACTTCACGCCGACAAAGGCGGCGAGAGCGGCTACAGCCGCGGGAATGAGCGGTCCGCCGATCCCGAGCTCGATCGATACGAGCATCGCGGCGAAGGGCGACCCGAAGGCGGCCGAAATACCGGCGCTCAGCGCCGCGGCCGCATCGCTCCTTCGACGCTGTTCGAACCGGCTTGAGGAACGCGAGCGGGTCTTGAGAGCGAAAGAATGCGCGAACTCGGTGGCTGCCCCCTCTGGGCCCACGGTTCCGCCGAAAAATGAAAGCAAGAGGGAGTTAAAACCACGAATCGCCCAACGCAATGCCGAATCGGGGTTGGCAATCGAATGAATGTGAATAAAAAGATCCGCCAAGCCGTCATAGGAACGCGTCCCGGGTCGCTGATCGAGGACAAACCGCTGCAGCAGCATCGCAATCCCGGTGACCGCCAGAACGAAAACGGGCGCAGTGAGAACGAACCCGGGAAAGCTCGACTCCAGGAATCCGCCAAATCTTGCCGGAAGAGCCACGAACGCGGCTGCCAGAAATCCGATGACGATAGGGCCGATCATCTCAATCTCTCCTCATTCAACGGTTACGCTCTTGGCCAGATTACGGGGTTTGTCGACATCGGTCCCGTGCAAAAGCGCAAGTTCATAGCTGAGCAGCTGAATGACGGGAGTGAGAAAAAACGGAACGAGGCTTTCATCCACCTTGACCGAAGGCAATTCGATCCAGTGATCGCAGAGTCCGATCAGTTCTTCGTCCGAAGCGTTTCCGATCCCCAGGATTATCGCGCCGCGCGCCTTCACTTCCTGAAGGTTCGAAACCGTCTTGTCACGCCACTGATCGCGCGGAGCGAGCACAACGACAACCATCTCCCGATCGATCATGGCGATCGGCCCATGCTTGAGTTCTCCCGCGGCATACCCCTCCGCATGCACGTAGGCGATCTCCTTCAGTTTGAGCGCCCCTTCGAGCGCCACCGGGAATGAATACCCCCTGCCGATGAAGAAAAAACCTTTCGCCGAAGCGAGCTCGGCCGCGATCTTGCGAATCACTCCCGCAAGCCCTGTAGCCGAAGAACCGTTCCCCAAAAAATCGGAAAGGAGATGCGGGATCCGGATCATATCCTCAAAGAGCCTCGAAACTGAATCCAAGCTGACAAGCGAGCCTGCGTGCCAGCCGTCGCGCTTCAGGCTCAGAAAGCCGGAAAAAATGAGCAATCCGAGCATCTGCGCGAGAAAGGTCTTCGTCGCCGCCACACCGATTTCGGGGCCCGCGAAGGTGAAAAAAGTCGCATCAGCCTCTCTCGAAAGGGTGCTGCCCCGGACGTTCGTGATCCCGATCGTCGGGATTCCCTGCTTGCGAGCCTCTCGAATCACGGCCAAAGTGTCAGCCGTTTCTCCTGATTGAGAGATACCGATCAACAGGGCATTGGCTCCCAGGACCGGATCGCGATAACGATATTCACTGGCGAGCTCCACGGTAACCGGCACCCGCGCCCATTTTTCGAGCCAGTACTTTCCGAGGCTTGCGGCATGCCAGGAACTCCCGCAGGCCACCAACGTGATTTCCCGGGCTTTCTCGAGCAATGCGACGCCCGGCTGTGACGCCGCAAGAGGGAATGAATCGGTCCTCGCCCGATCGAGGAACCCGTTCAGCGTGTCCATGAGCGCTGTCGGTTGTTCATAAATTTCTTTCAGCATGTAATGCGGAAAGCCCTGTTTATCGAGTTTTTCGACAGACCAGTCCAGCCGGGAGGAAGCGCGCGCGACCGGTTTGCCGGTTTCGAGTTCAAAAAACCGCAGCCCTTTTTCAGTCCCTAGAACGATGTCCCCGTGCTCCAGGAACACAACATCGCGCGTGAATTGCAGGAGTGGTTGCGCATCGCTCGCGAGAATAGTGCCGCCCGCGGGGTCCGCCGCCGCGACCAGGGGTGAACCGTTCCTGACTCCGATCACCACGTTCGGCTCGCGTTCGGACATGATGACGACGCTGCAGGCCCCCTGCAGCCTGGCAAAGCTCTGTCGGACCGCTTCCATGAGCGAAGCTCCGCGATCCATTTGTTCAAGGACGAGAAACCCGAACAGTTCGCTATCGGTTTCCGATTCCGGCCGATAACCCTTGCTGATGATCTCGCGTTTTATCTCCTGATAATTTTCAATGATCCCGTTGTGAACGAGAACGACGTGTCCGGTGCGATGGGGATGGGCATTCTGGGTGGTCGGCTTCCCGTGTGTGGCCCAACGGGTATGCCCGATCCCGCAACAGACGTCCTGATACGCCGGTGCGCGGCCGTTCAGGAGCTTTTCCACGTTCTCGAGTTTTCCTTCGGACTTGTGTATCTCGATCTTTTCTTCGCGAAAGAACGCAACCCCGGCGGAGTCGTATCCCCGGTATTCCAGGCGTTTCAGCCCGGCGAGAAGAATCTCCACGGCCGGACGTTTCCCGACATATCCTACGATTCCGCACATCGGCTCACTTCTCCTTCAGCTTGCGCGCGTATCCCGGTTTGTTGACCTGCCGGGTCCGGGCGATCGCGAGCGATTCTGCCTCGACGTCCTCGGTGATCGTGGACCCCGAAGCGACGTAAGCGCCCCGCCCGATTCGAACCGGAGCCACGGCTTGGCAATCGGAACCCAGGAATACGTCATCTTCAATCACCGTCCTGTGCTTTCTCTGACCGTCAATGATCCGGCCGTCAAAATTGCAGGTGACAAAGCCGCAGCCGATGTTCACGTTTCTCCCGACCTGAGCGTCTCCAAGGTATGAAAGATGGGCGACACTTGAGTTATCCCCGATGCTGGTCTTCTTCAGCTCGACGAAATTGCCGATCTTTGCGGCGATTCCCACGGCCGATTCAGGCCGGAGGTGCGCGTACGGTCCGATCTGGGCGCGCTCCCCGATTTCGGAGGATTCGGCCGTCGTGCCGGTTTTGACGTTCGCGCCCTCACCTACCGTGACGTCCTTCAGAACGACATTCGGCCCGAGCGTCGCGCGGGCCCCGATCCGCGTCTTCCCAGAAAGAATCACGCCCGGACTGATGACCGCTTCGGCCCCGAGGGTCACGCCAACGTCAATCCAGGTGGTCAACGGATCCACGAATTTCGCGCCCCTACGCGCCCATTCACGAACGATCCTCTCATTGAGAATTCTTCCCGCGATGGCCAATTCCCAGGGGTCATTCACGCCTCGCAGATCTTCCGGATGAGTCCAAACCAAAATATCGTGTTTTTTGCGGGTGCGAGAGGCCTGGGCAATAAGATCCGTCAGGTAGTATTCACCCTGGGCATTCTGATTCGACAGCCGCTGAAGCGCGAATCTGAGAAAAGCCGCCTGGAACAAATAAATCGAAGCGGCCACCTCAGAAATTGTCTTCTCCCGGGGAGTCGCGTCCTTCTCCTCGACGATTCGAAGAACGCCGCCTTTCTTCCCTCGTCTGACCACTCGCCCATAGCCGGTCGGATCGGGAAGCTCACTCGTGAGAAGCCTGAGGACTTCAGCTCTTCTCAGGGGAGCCGCGATCTGCTGAATCAACGATCCCGGAACGAGCGGAAGATCTCCCGGAAGAATGAGAACAGCACCTTTCTTGCGCAGGATCTGTTCGCCCCAGGAAGAATCCATCGCGCAACGGGCGGCGTGGCCCGTTCCCTTCTGCTCCGGCTGGTGAACGAAGGTAAGATCCAGCGCCGCATATTCAGGGCGCGAACGAATCGAAGCCTCAACGGTTTCGCGTTGATGTCCAACGACGATTGCGATCGAGGACTTCGGAAGAACTTCATTGACGCGATCCAGCAGGTGACACAAAAGTGGTTGCCCGCCGATTTCATGTAAAACCTTAGGCAAGGGTGAATGCATGCGCTTGCCCAGGCCCGCCGCCAAAATAATGACTCCGACCGGAGCCTCCGATTTTTTCATGTCTCTTTCGGTTTACGGGAATTGGAGTTTTGCCGTCAAGTCAATCCGCTGGCGTTCACGAACTGACTGTCGAAACTTTGGACAAAGGAGTGACTAAGCTTTTATCAACGTGAGTGACCGATCTTCCTCCTCAAGTTTTAGTCATCCGTTCCCGATAAGTTTGGTTAAGGAAGTGCCGCCTAGGAAGTCCATCGATCGTAGTCCCTAACGAATGAAATATAGGTTTGAAGATCTTTTAAATTGATCTTCCTTAGAAAACCTTATAAAACTCGTTGTCAACGCATAGGATAGCGTTAAGATAGAGAGTCAGGTGGCAAGTGATCCAATTGGCGTTTCCGAGAGTGATGGGTAGGAAACGCCGGAAAGAGGCCCAAAGCCAGAAGCACCTGAACTGGAGCTTCTGGTGGCCACAAGGGCCAACCGGGACCCCAAAATGGGGACCAAGGGGGGAGAAGAGCCATGGATGCAAAAACTCTAAGCAAGTTTCGTAAGTTGCTATTAGAGGATAAGCAGCGGATCCTGAATAATTC
>MEQK01000106.1:0-7949 GCA_001770175.1 Bdellovibrionales bacterium RIFOXYD1_FULL_55_31
CGAACTGACAGCTATCTTCTGGGTTAACGGCAACAGCTCCGCTGTGGACGCGTTCAATCCGAAACTCTGGCCGGACTTCTGGAACTCTGAGGTCCCCCGAGTGCCATCTTGAGCGTTCAGCTGGGAATGCGGCATGACCGCCATCATCTGCCCGGATATCTCCATGGCTTTGGGAGCTTTCTTGTCCTCCGTCTCCTTCGACTGTCCCTGGAGCCCCTGTTCGGCTTTCACCGAAGTACTGGCTGTCTCCACGAGTTGTCCGGCTTGCAAGACTTGTCCGAGCTGTCCGGCAAACCCGTTCGGTTCGGTCGTTTTGGATTTTGTCGTCTTTTGCGGAATTTCTGTTTCCGTCGTTCTGAGATTACTTATTTTGTTCATCATTGTTTTTTTCACCCCCTTTCCTGATCCCCGTCCCCGGGGTTGTGGTCGCAGCAGCGTCATCCGACGCTGTTGAATATGCCTTTCCTGGGGCAATATCCCTGACCCGGACCACTCCAGCCAAAAGTTCTGTCAAACGCGTCGACCGCTTCGGTTCCATGACATTCATGACCTTCGCGAGTCGCGGCGTTGCCATTCGCGCGATCGTGGCGACCGCGAGCGCATCGTCGAGACTGGCGAGAACCTGAGCCGCGGCTTTCGGGCTCATCGTCTCGAATGTCTCGACCAGTTTCGTGACCTTTTCGTCGTTTTCACGCTTTCGGGCGGAATCGACTTTGTCGATGTCGCTTCGCACTTCCTGGATCTTCTTCAGTTCCTCGATAAGCGCCTGTTCGCGGGCCCTGAGCTCCGCCTCGCGACCCTCGATTTCCTTCTCTTTGGCCTGAAGGGCCTGCCGTTGCTTTTTCAGATCCTCAAGCGCGCTCGGGTCAACCAGACACGCGACATCACGCGGGTCCAGGCGCTCTTCGTTTGGAACAGGCGGAACAGCTCCTTGGGCGGCAGCCGGAGAAGCCGCCGACGCCGGGGAAGGAGAGGCTGTTGGCTCTTCGCCTGCGACGCCAAGAATGGCGCCTCCCGAAAGCAGCATCACGACTGCGGCCCACGCCGGGAGATTTCTCATGCGAATCTCTCCTTGAGCCGTTCCCTCATGATCGAGAGATCATCCATCATTTTCTGTTCGCGCTTACCCTCGGCCTTTCTGAATTCGGCGTGGTTCTTGTCGTATAAGGTTTCCATCATCCGCGTCTGGCGCCTTGCGTGCAGGTAAACGCGAAGAGCCTTCTCCACTCCCCTGCTCGCGCGAACGATGCAACGCTCGGCATGCACGATGCGATGCTTGGTGCCGTTAATGAATTCCTCTTCGAGCTGAAACGGCAGAATGTCGATCGCGTCTTTTCCGAGGTTTTCGCGGCGAATGAGCGCGGCTTCAAGATCCGCGAGCAATCGCGCTTTGTCCGCGAGTGCCGCCTGATAAACGCGTTGGGCCGCGCCGAGCGCGCGGAGCGCTTCCTCTTCGCGGGTCTTGCGAAGATTCAGGATCGCGGAAAACTTGAATCGGAACTTTTTCATCTTCTCTTTAATTCTGGGCCCAAAATATTTTCGGCACCAGACTGAATGTTTTTCCTAGCGGAAGATAGCTCCCCAAGGAGGGGGGAACTTTTTGCCGGGACCGGCCCCGGGTGGCGCGCGGACTCAGATCCGCATGCTCTGCGGTTGCGCCTTCACGGCCTGATTCTCCTGCTGAGCGGCCTGGGTCGCGGCCTCCACGCTCCGGATGATCGAGTGCATAGCCGCTTTGGTGTCGGCGAAAGTGGCGCCTTCCTCGATCCCCTGCCTCAGGAAGGCATTGATCCGATCAATCGCGAAGATCGCCTGGTCAATGCGCTGATTACTGCCTCTGACATACGCGCCGATGTTGATCAGATCCTCCGCCTGATTGTAGGCGGCCAGCAACTCACGAATCAGCCCCGCCCAACCCTGGTGGTCCTTGTCGATCACGGCTCGCATGACACGACTCGTGCTCTGCATGATATCGATCGCGGGAAAATGATTGCGCTGCGCGATCTTTCGCGAAAGAACCACGTGCCCGTCGAGGATGGACCGAACCGCATCGGCGATCGGGTCATCCATGTCATCGCCTTCGACAAGCACCGAGAAAAGACCGGTGATGCTGCCTTTTTTGGGGGCCATTCCGGCGCGTTCCAACAACTTAGGGAGCGTCGAGAACACGCTTGGCGTATACCCTTTTGATGCCGGCGGCTCGCCCATCGCAAGGCCGATCTCTCGTTGAGCCATTGAAAATCGCGTGACTGAATCCATTAGAAGCAGGACATCTTTGCCCTGGTCGCGAAAATACTCGGCGACCGTCATGGCGAGAAAAGCTCCTCGCATCCTGAGGAGCGGCGACTTATCGGAGGTCGAGACCACGACAACCGATCTCTTGAGCGCCTCCGGGCCGAGGTCGCGTTCGATGAATTCGCGCACCTCACGACCGCGCTCGCCGATCAGTGCGATAACGTTGATATCCGCGGCCGTATGCCGGGCCATCATCCCGAGGAGAACGGATTTTCCGACACCCGAACCCGCCATGATACCGATGCGCTGCCCTTTCCCGCAGGTCAGAAGGCCGTTCATGGCGCGAATACCGAGATCAAGCGGTTCCGTTATCATTTCCCGCTCAAGGGGATGTGAAGGGCGCTGATAGAGACCGCGCTCCTCCAGCCATTGAGTCCGCGTGGACAGAGGCCCCTTCCCATCAATCGGGATCCCGCGTCCGTCAATCACTCGGCCCAACAGGGCATCGCCCACCGCGACCGTAGAACTCTTTTTACGAAGGACGACGAGACTGTCGTTATTGACGCCGGGTGCATCCTCAAAGGGCATCAGCATGACTCTTTTGTCACGAAATCCGATCACTTCGGCATCGACGCCGTCGTCGCTGCCGCCCAACCCGGTCTGGTCGGAGCTCAAAATCCGGCAAAGACTCCCGACCGAAGCCCCCGGCAGATGAGCCTCATAAAGAAGGCCGAGGGACTTGGTGACCTTCCCGGCCTCGTGGTAAAGAAGCGCGCGCCGCAGGCGATCGTCGTAGGTCGGGGGGTCGATTTCCCAGCTCACGTCGGTCCGCCCGTTTCCACGCCCACCAGGGCGCTGTAAACCCCCTGAAGCTGCGTTTCAACGCTCGCGTCGATCGCATTCCACTCCGTCTCGATCATGCAGCCGCCGCCCTTAACCTGGTTCGAAATCTGGATATCGACGTTCTTGAGGATTCCGAGGCTTTTCTCCAAGCCCTCTTTGAAAAGGTTCGCCGTCTGCGCATCCTCTGGGCTGATCCGGATCGTGATATTCTCGCGAACGCCGACGCGTTCGATCAGCTCTCGCGCGAGTCTCAGGACATACTCCTTGTCCGCCGCGAGTTCCTTCAGAAGGAGCATCTTCGCGATCCTGAACACGACCTCGACGAGGAAGCGTTCGTTTGCCCGAAAGATCTGTTCCTTCGCCGATTCGATCTCCGCCAAAAAGGCTTCAAAGCGCTGCAGCCTTCCGGCTCCTTCTTCGAGGAATTTCGAGTAGGCCTCGGTGTGCCCTTTTTTGAGGCCCGCTTCATATCCAACGGCCTCGGACTTCCTCTTTACTTCCTCGGAGAGCGCCTCGACCCGTACGCGCACCCTTTCCTCGATCACGCGTCGTTCCTCCTCCTCGACCGAAAGAGGATCGCGCAGAAGCGGGTTTAAGCTGAACCGGCTGTCCTGTTTGGATCGTGAAGCCCTCTCCGGATCCGTTACGGCGAGAGCGCCGTACTTCTTCTTCACCGCCGCATAGCTGCCCTTCTGCTCTTGATTCAGCTTCGAAAGCTCGAACTTCTTCACGGAAGGCTCCGCCATGGTATTGAGCTTCACGACGCGAACGGAATCCCCTTTGACCGGCTGTTCCGCCTTGTCGAACTCCGTCTTGATCTCGAACTGACCCGGCTTCAGGGTAGACATCGTTTACACCAATGCGTCGGCTTCGCCGCCGCGGCTGATGATGATCTTGCCTTCCGCCTCGAGCCTTTTCGCCACATTGACGATCTCCTGCTGCGCGGTTTCGACGTCCGACAGCCGCACCGGCCCGAGCGCCTCGAGGTCCTCGCGGAGCAGATCGGCGGCGCGCTTCGAGATATTCCTGAAGATCTTGTCCTTGATCTCTTCGGGCGCCGTCTTGAGGGCAATGACGAGCTTCGAGTTGTCGACCTCCTTGAGCAGCTGCTGCATGCCGCGATCGTCGATGAACACGATATCCTCGAATACGAACATGAGTTTGCGGATTTCCTCGGCCAACTGCGGGTCCTTTTCCTCGACTCGGGCCATGATATTCTGCTCGCTCGTCTTGTCCATGACATTGAGCATTTCGGCGATCGGCTGAACGCCCCCGAGCTGCTGGGTATCGATCGACCCGAGGGTCGCCAATTCCTGTTTGAGAACATCGTCGACCTGCGCGATAAGGTTGGGCGAGATGAAGTCGAGGTTCGCGATACGAAGAACGACTTCGGTCTGAATCGCCTCGGGGAGCCGCTTGAGAACTTCGCATTTTTTCGAAGACTCGAGATGCGCCAGAATAAGCGCAACGGTCTGAGGATGTTCGTTGACGAGAAAGTTCGCCAAGGTCCGCGGGTCAACCAGCTCCAAGGCTTCGAGGGTCCGGCTGCCCTCGAGCACCGAGAGCTGACCAAGAACTGTTTTCGCGCGTTCCTCGCCGAGGGTCTGAAGCACGAAATCGCGCCCTTGCGCGTGCCCGAATATCAGCGTGTCCTCTTCGGCGATTTCAGCATAGAAGGCCTCGAGCACCTGCTTCACGACGGGGATCGGGACTTTCGTGACCTGCCCCATCGCACTCACGAGGCGCTTCACATCGTTGTCGCGCATCTTCTTGAATATTTGCGCGGTTACCTGGTTGCCGAGCACGTTCAGAAGAAGTGCCGACCTTTCAAGTCCCGTCATTTCCTCGAAATTATCGTATGGCATTTCCGATGTGCCCCTTCTTATGAAGCATTAGCCGATGCGGATTTGCCCTTCGCGGCACCCTCATCGTCCACTTTCTTTTTGCTCGCGTCCACATGCAGCCAGTCCTTCAGGATCAGTGCCGCCTTATGCGGATTGGAGTCCACCAATGTCACCACTTTTTCCCTGATCATTTCGCCTTCGGTCTTCTCTGGATCCATCTTCTCCGGAATGATCGGTACCGCCTCCTCCATGCCGGGCAGGTTCCCGTTCGCCTGGAGCCGCTCAAGTTCCTCGATCGTCTGCGGCAGGAAGGTATCAACACTGTCGATCGTATTCTCCGTGATCCACTTGATGAACGGACGCACGACGAAGAAGAAAAACAGGGCGATCGTGAGGCCGACGACGAGATAGAGGATCAGATTCTGAAGGTAGCTCTTGCGCTCCTTCTCGGCGATCACCTTCTGGGCTTCCTCAAAGTCCTCATGCGTGAACTCCAGGTTCTTGATCTCGAGAATATCGCCGCGTTTACGATCGATTCCCGCCGCGCTCGCCACGATTGTCTCGAATTCCTTGATCTTCTCAGGCGACCATGGCTCGATTTTGGCTTCAACCTTGCCATCTTTACCTGGCGTTTTGACCGTCTTTCCGTCGACCATCACCGCGACCGAGAGACGTTTCACCGTACCCGATGGCTTCGTGGTCCTGCGGATTGTCTTCGGAATCTCGTAATTCGTGACCTCATTGTTCTTCGCGGTTTCGGTTCTCACCTCGCCGTTAGCCGCCGGCGGGGCGCCCGGGGTATTAGAGGCCGCCCCTCCCAATCCATAGGGTCCCGGCCGTGTTCCTGAAGCCGAATCGTTCCGCTTGTCCACCGAGAGGACCGCGGCGCCGTCCGCATCCACGAGCGTCTGGGTTTCATTCACCTGCGAGAAATCCAGCTCCGCTGAGACCTTGGCCACGACACGTCCCTCACCCACGACCCGGGAGAGCATGGCCTCGATACGTCTCTCGAGATCCATCTCGACCTTCTGCTGGAAGTCGAGCTGGTTCGCGGTCGCGGCCGATAACGAGTCACTCGCGTTTTTCGAAAGAGTCTTTCCGTTCGAGTCCACGATCACGACGTCCGAGACTTCCATTCCTTCGACGGCACGCGCGACGAGATTGCCGATTCCGAAAACCTGCTTCTCAGTCAAGGCGGTCGACGGGTCGACATCCAGAACGACCGACGCCGTCGGCTTCTTCTGATCCTCGACAAAGGTGCTCTTTTGCGGAATCGCCAGATGCACCCTCGATCTCTTCACCCCGTTGATGGTGTTGATCGTCCTCATCAGCTCTCCTTCGAGAGCGCGCTTCTGATTCACTTTCTGGACGAAGCTCGTCGTCCCAAGCGTTTGTTTATCGAAAACCTCATAACCGACGACGCTCGACTGCGGGAGTCCCATGGTCGCTAGTTCGAGTCTGAGATCGTACATCCGTTCGGATGGGATCGCGATATTCTTGCCGGTGGGATCGACTTTGAATGGAATTCGCTTATCGCGAAGAACCCGTATGATATTCGTCGCGTCCTCGGGGTTGAGATTCGTCATAAGCGGCGAATAGCTCGTATCTCCCGCCCAGAAAAACAACGCGGTCATTCCGATGATGATTCCGGCCAGGGTCAGCGCCATCGCTACCTTTTTTACCGGGTTCAGCCCTTTTATAAACTCATCAATCTGGAAAAATACTTTCTTTAAATATGCGATCATCCGTAAACTCCGTCCATGTTATCCACCAGACTAGACCTGCATGCGCATGATCTCCCGGTACGCTTCCAGGATCTTGTTTCTGACTTGCATCATGAGCTTGAGCGATGTATCCGCCCGCTCGATCGTCAACATCGTTTCGTGGATGTTTTTGCTTCGTCCGGCAACCAGTTCTTTGATCGCGGTATCCGCCTGATGCTGATGTTGATTCACGGTTTCAACCGAATTTCTGAGAATGTCCGAAAATGTCTTGGCCGAATCGGCTGAGTCGGACCGCGGAACTTCCATGCCCTGTGTGCGCATTTCCTGCGCGACCCGCCGTTCGGAGGCAACCTGCCCCGAGCTCATCCCGCCCCCGACAAGCTGCTCGACATTACCGGTCTGAACCATGCGACTGAGATTCTCGATATTCAGGTTCGACATGCTCTACCTCCTGCAGCCCGTCTCAAGGTCATCGCCCGATCTCCAGGGCCTTCTGGGCCATCGCCTTCGCGGCATTCATGGCCGTCACGTTCGCGTCGTAAGACCGCTGTGCGGTGATCATGTTCGCCATCTCTTCAACCGTGTTCACGTTCGGCATCGCCACGTAGCCATCCGCATTCGCATCCGGATGATCCGGCTTATAAACCATTCGGGGCGGACGCTGATCTTCCACGATCTCTTCCACTTGAACTCCCTGAATATTCTCGTCCAACTGGTTTTGAAGAATCTCGCCGAAACTCTCCCGATCCGTTTGAGCCGCGAGGAGAGGATCGCGTCGCTTATAAGGACCACCCGCTTCAGTACGGGTCGTCTCCGCATTGGCGATGTTGCTGGATATGGTATTCATGCGCTTCGTCTGCGCATCAAGGCCCGAAGCACTCACCCTCATGGAAGAAAAAAAGTCCATTACCGGTTACCTCCGCCTTCGGTGATCGAATATTTCAGCATACCCAGCTTGCGTTTGAGCATCTCGGCCGCCGCATCGTACAATAGCTGGTTTTCAGCGAGCTTGGCCATCTCGGCGCTGCGGTCGACGGTGTTGCCATCGAGAGACTCGACGCCGTTCGGGTCATCGTAGATCTCGGGTTGAACAGGATCAGTGGCCGAATGAACGATATGACCGGGTTCCACGCCTTGCGGTTTGACGGCTCTGCCCACGCCCAAGGCGTCCCGGAGCGCCGATTCGAACTCCACCGCCTTGGTTTTGTAGCCAGGCGTATCGGCATTCGCGATATTGGCGCTGATCACGTTCTGATTCAAAAGCCGCACGTTCAGTGCCGTGTTCAGAGCGCCAATAGTTGGA
>MEQK01000106.1:7969-16491 GCA_001770175.1 Bdellovibrionales bacterium RIFOXYD1_FULL_55_31
AGAGCGCCAATAGTTGGATCAAAACCGCTATCAGACATAGTTCCCGAGACTCCCCCGGACTCCATCGTTACAAGTTACATGCCGCATCCAAAGACGTTTTAGCTCGTGCTCGATCCGCTGACTCCCTCCGCACCCGGCATTTTCTGCAGCTCCCGACTTTTCCCAGAGCAACTTCTGCCGATTTTCCTCAAGCTTGGATCCCGATCTTCCGATAATCGGCGAGCTTATTCCTCAGCGTCCGAATCGAGATCCCGAGGGCTCGCGCCGTGTGAGTGCGATTGCCCTTGTGATAATGAAGTGCGCCCAGAATCACGTTGCGCTCGATATCGTCCAGCGTCTGCCCGGGAGACCACGCCTTGTCGAGCGCCGACTCCCCTCCTTCCGCTGCTTGCGTCCCGAGGTTCCGCCTTTCGATGCAGATCTCACGACCGCTGATCAGACCCCCGCCCGAAGCGGTGATTACCGCGCGCTCAATGACATTCTCGAGTTCGCGAACATTTCCATGCCACTCATGCGAATCAAGAAGCCCGCAGGCGTCCTGCGCGAAACCCGAAATCTGCTTGCTATTCTTTTTCGCGTAAATCGCCATGAAGTGTTCAGAGAGAATCCTCACGTCACCGATCCGCTCGCGAAGCGGCGGCAGCGTCAGATTGACGACATTCAGGCGATAAAACAGATCCTCGCGAAAGGTACCCTGTCTCACGCAGTCAGCGAGATTGCGATTCGTGGTCGCCAGGATCCGCACATCAACCGGAATGGGTTTGCGTCCGCCGATCCGGTCAACCTCGCCCTGTTGGATGACACGGAGAAGTTTGGCCTGCAGACGAATGTCCATTTCCGAAATTTCATCGAGGAGAAGCGTTCCGCCGTTGGCAAATTCGAATTTTCCGGCTTTGCTGCTGACCGCCCCGGTGAAAGCGCCTCTTTCATAGCCAAAAAGCTCGGACTCGAGGAGGTTTTCCGGAATCGCCGCGCAGTTGATCGCGACGAACGGCTTGGATGCCCGGGTGCTGTTTTCGTGAACGAGACTGGCCACAAGTTCCTTGCCAGTGCCACTCTCGCCCTGTATCAGCACGGTAGCCTTGCTCTGCGCTACCGTTTTGGCGAGTTGGATCACTTCGCTCATCCTACGGTCCGCAGTAATGATTTCCGTCATTTTCCGCCCTCCTTGGCAGTGGTTTTCTCGTTGGCCAACGCTTCTGTCGCCAGTCGTTTCCAAAAATCGTCCTGTTTGCTGCCCGCGACCTTCTCCATCGCGGCGAATCCCTTTTTCGCGCTCGTCTGATCACCGGTCTTGATCAGCGCGCGCGCGTACCCGAAAACCGCGCGATTGCCGCCCCAGTTTTGCTCGACGGCGCGTCCATAGGTTTGCGCGGCCTCTCCCCAACGTCCGAGCTTCTCAAGTATCTCGGCTTGCGCAAGAACGAGGGCTTCGAGCGAGGGTACGACGGGAAGACCGAGCGCGATCACCGCATCGTCCGGAGTTGCGCCCCGCGAGGTTGCTCCGGGCTCGCGATTCTGTTTTGCTTTGAGCTTCCGGTCGAGCTCGACGCTTTTTTCGAGATCCCGGTAAATTTCCAGGGCAACATTCAGATCCCCGGCCCGAAATTGCAACGATGCGAGCCAGTAATCGAGCGCGCGCCGCTGTTCCGCCCCGGACGCTCCGGTCGCCGGGCCAGAGCCCTTCGGGAGCAGAAGCTGCGCCCGCGCGGCATGTCCGAGCGCCGAATTAAGTTTCTTCTCGCTCTCGTCGAGGAGGCCGAGAATGATTTCAGATTCGAAGGAGAACCGGGACTCCTCACGTACTTTACTCAGGTGCTGACGAATTTCGTTCTTTCCCGCGTCGGTGGAGGCGAGTCCCGGCGAAAGCCAAATTGCCTTGGCTTTCGTGAAATACTGTTCCGATTGTTTGATCAGCAGTTCAAGATCAGGGCCGCTTTCCCCGACGGCCGCGATGCCCCGTTCGAGCTTGCCTTTGACTGAATGATCGTAAGATTCTGAAAGCTGCTTTGCGAGTGTACCAAGGCCCAGATCGGAGGCCGCCTGAGAGAGCTTGAGCAGATAATCAAGCTCATCCGGAGTCATGTCTCGCGAGATCAGTTCCTTTTTTGCTTCATAAAAGGTGAGCGCCTCGTACTTCTTGTTTGCGGCAAGGAGCTTCAAAATGGATTTCCTGAAAAGAGTGCTGATGATTTTGTTCAAGAATGGCCGAGCTTCGGAAGCCCCGTTTGAATGCAACTCATCAAGCGCGAGACTCACGGCGCGATCTTCCTTGCCCATGGTGATCAGTGCCCGGACATGCGCTAGACCGCGAAAATCACGGTAACGCTTCAGCGTCACTTCACCTCGGCCATCGAACGATTGCCCTTCCTCGAGCATGAACCTTTCCATCGACTCCGAATTGAATCCGCCCTGATCACCGCACGGAAGCAGCCTCAGCCTCGCGATCGTCGCGCCAGGACTCATCGGAAACCGGTTGATCGTCTCGTAGAACCATTTACGAGCCACCTCAGATTCACCTTTGCCGGGCCTTCTGGCATGAATTTCACCCAATCTGAAAGCCGCACGCCAACCCGCCGGATGCGCCGAATAGTTATCCAGAAAGTCCTGAAGGGCATCTTTCGCACGATCAAACTGGCCAAGCTGATAGAGGACCTCTCCGCGATTCACGAAGGCAGAGGGGAACCTCCTCGCCTCGTCCTTGAAATGCGTGAAGCCCTGATAATAGGCCGCCAGGGACTGTTCATACTGAAATCGATCCAGGTACAGATCACCGATTCGCATCGCAGCTTCGGCTTTTGCACGGTTATTGGGGGCGTTTTCGATGACCCATTGGTATTCTTTCGCGGCACGCTCGGTCTGCTTCATCGCATAAAGCGCCTCAGCCGCGCCCAAGTGAAACACCCAGTTCAGGCGATGCTCGGGATAATGATTGATGAGCCAGAGAAAACTCTCAAGGGAAGCCAATGCCGAACCCTTTTCAATCTGATGTCCCGCCACAAACATTCCGGCATGCAAGGCTACGGGGGAATCGCTCGCTTCCGCCATCAAGCGGGCGAGAAGCTGCTCGGCTTCCTTGTTCAAGCCAAGCTTCACCATCGCGCTCGCCTTCAAGAACCGCATCTCGTGCCTTGAGGCGGAACGCGAATATTCGGTTTCAAAGAAATCGAGCGCTTTTATGGCGAGAGCGGGCTTTCCCTGCTGATAAAGAGAGAGCGCCAGGCGAATGTACTGAGCCTCCTCCGTTTTGGCGGTCGGTACATAATAAGTGAAATGATCATCGGGAGTGCGTGCCGAAAGCCAACGGCTGAAATCGACCTTCTCGTGAAAAGGCAGGAATGGCAGAAAAATATCGGTTTTCTCGCTGAGCGGCTGCTCACAAAAACGTTCCGTCAAGCCTTCCGTCTCCGTCCGGCGTTTTTCGGTCGCAAGCCTTCGATCGGCGCGCTGTTTGGCTTGAAGCTCGGCTTTCTTCAGTGCGGCGAGTCGGATCGCCAGAGCCCGATTAGCTTCCACTTCAGCCACGGTCGGACCCTTTTTCGGCCAGAAATCGACCAGGTACTGAGGTGTTTTATCGCGGTACTCGAAAAATTCCATTTCCGGATTCGCGGGGGCGTTCTTGCCGGTCGGGAACCTCCATTGTCCTTCGACGCGAACTCCGACTTTGGACTCCGAAATGCGGAGGGATGCCAGACGGGGGTCCTCGACGGCCTTAAACTGCGCGCTCCACTCAGCCTCCTGACCAAGCGGAGCTCCGAGATCATTCAGCCCGATCCCTTTCAAGGTCAGCTGAAAACCATACGGCGAGTTCTTCCAAACGACGGGGACACCCTCGTCGATTTTCAAGACCAGTCTGCCGTGAGTCTTGAATGTTTGGACCTTCAGGCCGTCTTCCGCGTATGCGGCACCGGAGATCAGGATAAGCGGAATAGCGATAAGCAAGGATTCTTTGAGACGTGCGCGAAGATGATTTCGAACCGTTTCTGTCATGAGCGTCCTTGCTCTTGTTTCTACTTTGTAACAACGTTGTCCTGCCGGTCTCGCCGTTACAAACCTGGGTCCGTCTTCATGACAGACCCGAAGTCTCTCATATGATCAAAGCAAGCCTGGTGCCATGGTCTCAAAAAAGGACAAAATCTGCCGATAGGCTGAAATGGACCCGGAAGTTTTCGATCAGACACGGTAATTCTTCGCCAGGCAGAAAAGCACCGGCTCGGGTCCGTCCTGTCCAGGGCACTAAAAAAAGTAGTTTCTTGACCCTCCGTCAGGAAACACGACAGTTTACGACGGGAGTTTGACGGTTTATATTTGGTAAAACTTCCAAGAGAAGAGAGAAATGAGAAACACCTTGCAGCTACTACTCCTCATCCTTGCCTTACTCCTGCAAAGCGGTTGCGGGCTCCTGCTCGGCAACGTGAAACCCGTCGACGAAAAATCCGATTCTTATGGAGTAGCCGACCTTTCCAAGGAAAGTCCAGACTGGGTACGGCTCGAGCAGTCCCCGAAAACAGACGATTCAACGAACGATCCAAAGGCGAACGGCGGTTCCGGACCGAGCGAGCTGCCGGATGTGGCGTTTCAGTCCCAGAAAACCGCCGCAGTGATTTCATTGAATTCCGCCTGTCGCCCGAGCACGGAAACGGAAAGAAAAGATCTCAGGAACTTCACGAACCTGCTTCTTCTTGGAATTTCGAACATTTCGCTCAGGGATGAGAAGGAAATCACAATCCAGGATACGCCTGCCCTCCAAACGACCATTCGAGGAACGTTGAATGGCCAGCCTATCGCTCTTCGAACCGTGGTCCTTAAACGAAAATCCTGTCTCTACGACATTACCTATATTGCCCGTCCGGACGCTTTTGGAGAGAACGAGGACACGTTCTCCCATTTCGTTGCTTCTCTTCGGCTCAAATAGTAATTTTATATTATGGATTTCGTTCATCGCATGGGGACCAAGGTCCTTTATGCGCTTCGCTTCGCTGGAGGCTTCGGCCTGCTCACGGCTCAAGTGTCCCGTGAACTATTCTATTCGCCGTTTTATTTCAGACTGACCGTCGCCCAGATTTTCGCGATTGGCATCCAGTCGTTTCTTCTCGTCGTCGTAACGGGACTCGCGACGGGTTCGGTGATGGCTCTTCAGTTCGGACACGGACTGACGAAATTCGGGGGAACACTCTACGTCCCGAAAATCGTGGCGCTCGCGATTTTGCGCGAAATGGGCCCCGTATTCACCAGCCTTCTCGTTGCCGGCCGGATAGGGTCCGGGATTGCCTCCGAAGTCGCCTCGATGAAGGTCACTCAGCAAATCGACGCTATTCGCGCTCTCGGGACGAGCCCGACCAAGCGAATCGTCATCCCACGCCTCCTGGCCAGCCTCATCGCGCTCCCGATTCTCACGCTTTTCGCTGACTACATCGGCCTGTTCGGCGCGATGATGGTCTGCTACTTCGACCTGAACATCAATCCGGAGTTTTTCTGGTCAAAAGCCGTCGAGACGCTCCGGATCAGCGACCTTCTCACCGGAATGGCGAAGACGATCGTGTTCGCGTTCTTCATCTCCCTGACCGCCTGCTGGCGCGGTCTCAACACGGAAGGCGGCACTCAAGGAGTCGGCAACACGACGACCTGGGTGGTCGTGACTTCGAGCATTTTCATCATGATCAGCGACTTCTTTCTGACAAAGTTCTTCATCCTCACGGTGTATCGGTGATGACCTGATGATGCACAAAAACGCTCAGAACGTCGCAGTCGCCCTCGATGTAAAAGACCTCCACAAGAGCTTCGGCGAAAAGATCGTCCATCGTGGTGTCTCGTTCCAGCTCCGAGAGGGCGAAATTCTGGGCCTTTTTGGCGGTTCCGGCTCCGGGAAGAGCGTCATCCTACGTTCCATTATCGGCCTCGAAAAGCCGGATAGCGGTCAGATTCTGTTCGAAACCCAGGACCTCACGAGCCTGACCGAGTGGCAGCTCACGAACATCAGGACAAAGATCGGGTACGTCTTTCAAAATGGCGCGCTTTTCGACTCTTATACCGTCGAGGAAAATCTTGCCTATCCTCTCAAAGAACATACAAAACTCAGCGACCGTGAGATCCATGACCGGGTCAATCAGATGCTCGAGCTCATCGATATGAAGGGCAGCAACGACCTGCTCCCGTCCGAACTCTCCGGCGGAATGCAAAAGCGCGCTGGTCTGGCCCGCGCTACCATTCTCGAACCCGAGATCATTCTTTTTGACGAACCCACGGCAGGACTCGATCCCGTGAACACAAAACGGCTGCTCGATAACATTCATAAACTCAAATCAAAGGGCATCACCGGTATTTTCGTCACCCATGACATCCCGAGCGCCTTCGAAATTGCCGACCGGATCGCGATTCTTTACAATGGGAAAATAGCTGTAATCGACACGGTCGAAAACATTTCAAAATCCGACGATCCCGTCGTACAGGCTTTCGTGAGCGGGCATGAGCACGATCAGGAAAAATAGGTAACCAAATGGCAAATAAACAGTTTGAAATTGAGATCAAAGTTGGGCTTTTCGTCGCCTTGGGCATCGGGCTGGTTATGCTCGCCATTCTCGTCCTGGGAAGCACCGAGAACTTTCTGGCCCGCAAAAACACCTATTCCGTTCACTTTCCGACCGTCGAAGGTCTCCTCGTCGGGGCTAAAGTCGTACTCGGTGGCCTTCAGGTCGGTACCGTCAAATCGATCGGCTTCGATCCGGAAAAGCACAATGTCCGTGTCGAACTTTCCGTCGCAAAGGACTCGAGCGAATGGATCAGATCTGATTCATTCGCTGAAATCGTGACCCAAGGCGTTTTAGGAGACAAATACGTCACCATCTCGACGGGCAACCAGAACAAACCTCCGATTCCGGTGGGAGCAGACATCCCGGTTCGCATGACAAAGGATCTCTCGCAGTTTCTCAACAAAGGGGACCAGCTCCTCGTGTCCCTGAACAGCCTTGCTGCGAATCTGGATCACGTTCTCAAAACCTTTCAATCCGCCAACCGCAGCGAGATCTTCTTCGACGGAATGGCCACTACGGCAAAAAACCTCGCCCAGGTCTCTGAAAAGCTCAACCGCGAACTGGACGGCCTGAATGCCAGGTTGGCCGTTCGGAATCTCAACGCCATACTTGATAAAATCAACAATGGTACGGGTACTCTAGGGGCCCTGGTTAACGATCCCGGGCTCTATGAAGACGCGAAGTCACTGGTCGGTGGCGCGAACAGGAACCGTATCATGCGAAACCTGATCCGAAAGACGATCAAGGAATCAGAGCAGAAAAACGCCGACGAAAGCCCTAAGTCCCCGTAAGCGGCCGGCGCGTTTCAGAAAATTTGCCCTTGAACGGACGCGACGTTCCTCTCCGCTTAGAGACTCTGGTCCGGATTCGCGTCTTCGGCCTCGCCCCGATTCGATATCGGGATGATCATCCCCCGCTTTCGCAATTTCTCGACCAGGGTCGTTCGATTCATCTGCAGAAGTTCGCTCGCCCGATTTTTGTTACCGCTGGTCCTGGCAAGAGCTTGGTCGACGAGGTGATTTTCGAAAGCGGCGACAATCGATTTCAGATCAATTCCGCTCGTCGGAAGCACCATTCGCGGAAATTCCCATTCCGCCATTGCCCCCGTTCCCTGAGGACGAGCTTCCGCGTATTTTTGAAAAACTTTGTAGGGCAGATCACCGAGTTCAACGGATCCCTTGCCCTTCATGATTACCAGCCGTTCCATCAAATTCTCGAGCTCGCGAACGTTTCCTGGCCAGTCGTAAGCCACCAAAGCTTCCAAGACCTGTGCTGTAAGCGGCTCCACTGAATGAGCCGTCACTTCATTGAATTGCTGCACGAAATGACTGGCGAGCACCGCGATATCCGATTTTCGCTCCCTGAGAGCCGGAACCTTCAGGGGAATGACATTAAGCCGATAATAAAGATCTTCGCGAAACTCCCGAACCTGAACAGCATGCTCGAGGTCGCGGTTTGTCGCGGCAATAATTCTCACGTCAACTTCGATCGTCTTGGAAGAACCGACCGGTTCGAATTGACGGGTTTGCAGGACCCGCAGCAGTTTTACCTGAAGGTGAAGCGGAATTTCCCCAACTTCATCCAGAAAGATGGTCCCGCCATGAGCGAGTTCGAATCGGCCCTGTCTGTTCTGGGTTGCCCCCGTAAAGGCACCTTTTACATGACCAAACAACTCAGCCTCAAGTAATTCAGACGGAATGGCTCCGCAGTTCACGATAACCATGGGCCGAGTTGCACGTTGGGAATTCTGATGAATGGCACGAGCGACGAGTTCTTTGCCCGTCCCGCTCTCTCCGGTGATCAGAACCGTGCTATCGGTCTGAGAGACCTTTTCGATGGTCTTGAAAATCGTCTGAATTGCTGGACTTTCACCCACTAAAGGCGATCTGAATGCGAGCATCAATGCTCCTCCCTTTACTCTTCCTGAGTAGGAACCTGCGTTCTAGGTCCGATTTCAGGCTCACGTACATCCCTCAACTGACCGGGCAACCG
>MEQK01000107.1 GCA_001770175.1 Bdellovibrionales bacterium RIFOXYD1_FULL_55_31
CGAAGGTCACCGGCAAATCACGTCGAGACTGCGATCGGCTTCTCGCGGAGCTTGCGCCCGAGACACCCAGGCCAGAACATGCCCGGCCGATTTCGGCCACCCAAACCGAAATTCGCTTCACCGCTGAAGAAACACTCCTCGCGAAGATCGAGAAACTGAAAGCTCTCCTTTCTCATCGCAATCCGAACCCCTCTTACGCCGAACTGATTGAGATGCTCGCGGATATGGCGCTGAAGCGCTTGGATCCCGAACAGAAGGCGGATGCGCCCGAAAAGGGCGAGCCGAGGCCCGAAGAGAACCCTGCGGAAAAATGCGTCGCCACGCCGCCGGCGGAGAAATCAAAAGCGAAACAGACCCGGCATATTCCTCAAAAGCTGAGAAGCGCCGTATGGAAGCGAGACCAGGGGCAATGCACTTTCATCAATAAAGGAACCGGGGTGCGCTGCGATTCTAAACATCTTTTGCAAGTTCACCATCTGAAAGACTTTTCCTTGGGAGGCAAGCATATGCTCGATAACCTGACGCTTCGATGTCAATGTCACAATGTCCATGCCGCGATTCAAACGTACGGGAGCTCGCTGATGAATCTATATCTGAGAGATTGAGCGAGAGTATCAGGCGCGCTATTTCAAGCGGCAACCCTCCTGGATTTCGAGCACCACAACCTAAAGAGCCCCGCGCTCAACTGAAATGCCGGGGACTATTGTTCCGTTTTAGAACGGCTGCGCTTGCCGCGATCCTCGGGCTTTTTGCGCGTTTTAACTCGGAAATATTGGCGCGTTCAGATTAGCCCTTCTTCCGATACTGGAGTTCTGGGATCCATCCCCTGCCCGTTTTAAATAGCTGAACCAGCCAGTCCTGTAAATCCCTGAACCAGGGTTTCAAACTCGAGCGATCCTGAAATCCGAGCGCCTTAAGACCTCGTACCAGGTTTTGAAACCGTCTGACGGTCGCTTTGGAATGGATGAACTGAACTCCGTAAAAGGGATCCTGACCGCTCTCAGCACGGGCATAAACCACCTTGCCCGGAATCATGAATTCCTGATGAATGATCTCGAACCTGAGATTCACGATGTCGCCGACCGCGAGCTTTCGATCGAAATGAACGAAAGCACCCCCTTCGGAAACGTTTAAAATCAGGCCCTCAAGGACCTCGTTCTGGGAAAGCTCCGCCCGGACTTCGAGCTT
This sequence comes from Bdellovibrionales bacterium RIFOXYD1_FULL_55_31, assembly GCA_001770175.1. Lineage (GTDB taxonomy): Bacteria > Bdellovibrionota > UBA1018 > UBA1018 > UBA1018 > XYD1-FULL-55-31. Next base: position 1,189 of record MEQK01000107.1, read on the forward strand.
GAGCTCATAGCGGGGCTTGGATTCCCACCAGCGCACCCTCGGATCAAAATAAGTCGCCCGCACCGCCGGAAGGAGAAAATAGCTGACGAGGAGAATATCGCACCCATAGACAAACAAGAACGCCCAGGAGGGCATCTGGCTCGTGACATATTGCCAGTGTTGAAGGTTCGCGAGCATGCTCCAGAAAATCGCACCGAAAAAAACGGGGTAACTCCATTTTTTCATCCGAAATACCGCATAACCGGCGATCGGCATGAGAGCCAAAGTTTGAAAGATTTCGAGCCAGGGGCGCTGAAACATCCACGTCAGCACCACGGAAGGGCTTACGCCGAGCACCCAGGCATTGAAGAGCACGTTGAAGATGGGAGTTAAAACCTGTATGATCGCAAGAACAACCAAAGGCCAAGGTCGCGTTTTCATGGGTCCATTTTATCCTGAGTTCCTGAGACTCCAAAGAAGTGTTTTGGCCAATGGCGGAATGGTTCCAACGGAGAAATCCTGATGTCCCAGTACCTGTTCAACGCCGCGATCAAGGGCTTTATCGAGGGTTTTACTGAATTCCTGCCCATTTCCTCGACCGGGCACCTCGTCCTTTTCCGGCAATTTTTCCCCCTGACGAGCGACCCGGCACGCGTTCAGGAGCTCGATAACGTTTTCGACATCATTATTCAGCTGCCGGCCATTCTCGCCATCGTCATCCTGTACTGGAAACGGCTGTGGGGCTCGGCTTCAACGGTATTCGAGCATCAGGAGTCGCGAAGATTCTGGATGAACGTGATCGCCGCGTTCCTGCCAGCGGCTGTTTTCGGCTTCGCCTTCAAGGACCATCTCGATCTCCTGATGCGGCCCGACATCGTCGCCGCCGCTCTCGTTATCGGGGGGATCGTCCTCCTGCTCATCGAACGCATTGTAAAAGCCGAATTCGTCGAGCGTGCCGAACAGGTAACGTTCAGGCAGTCGCTCTCGATCGGTTTTTTTCAATGCCTCAGCATGATCCCCGGCACTTCCCGCTCAGGCGCCACGATCGTGGGCGGCCGCGTCCTCGGGCTGAACCGTACGGCCGCCGCTGAATTCTCGTTTTTCCTCGCGCTACCGACCATGCTCGGCGCGTTCACGCTGAAGGCCCTGAAAGAATACCCGCGAATACAATGGGCCAGTGACGGCCCCGTTCTTCTGGTGGGGAGCGTGGCTTCGTTTCTGACCGCCTGGGTCGTCGTCGCGCTTTTTATCCGGTTCCTGAAGCAAAACAGCCTCTCGATATTCGGATGGTACCGGATCATCCTCGGAGCCCTGATTCTCTTCTTCCTACGTTTTGGGAATCTGCAACCAGGGCTTTAGAAACAGCGTTTCAGGTGGTATGAAAAAGGTCTGGCACGACATTCCCGGAGGGTTCCTCGTATGACTCAATCGCCTCATTCCCAGTCAAAAAGAACACGCTTGGAGCACGACTTTCTCGGAGAAAAAGCCATTCCTGCCAATTGCTACTACGGTGTTCAAACCCAACGCGCCGTCGAGAATTTCGAAATCACGGGAATTCAGATCTCCCATTCACCGGAACTCGTACGCGCTCTCGGTTATGTGAAAAAGGCCGCCGCGCTTGCCAACACGGATCTCGGGATCATCCCGTCGCAAGTCGGAAAGGCGATCGCCGACGCCTGTGATGAACTCATCGCGGGAAAGCTTCACGACCAGTTTGTCGTCGACGTGATCCAGGGCGGCGCGGGCACGTCCACCAACATGAATGCCAACGAAGTCATCGCGAACCGGGCGCTCGAACTCCTCGGGAGCGAAAAAGGGAATTACGATCTCGTTCACCCCAACAATCACGTGAACTGCTCGCAATCGACGAACGACGCATACCCCACCTCGTTCCGGCTCGCGCTCAATCCCGTTCTGACCCGCCTCATGGAGAACATGCAAATTCTGCAGGCCTCCTTCGCCGCCAAAGGCGCCGAGTTCGCGGATGTTCTCAAAATGGGACGAACGCAGCTGCAGGACGCCGTACCGATGTCGCTTGGCCAGGAGTTTTCCGCATACGCGACAACGATCGGCGAAGACATCCAGCGAGTGAAAGAAGCTCAATCCCTCGTCCTCGAGATCAACATGGGCGCGACCGCGATCGGCACCGGGATCAATGCCCCGGCCGAGTACACCCGCCTCGTCACCGAATATCTGCGCAAGCTGACGGGGCTACCGGTCGTCACCTCTCCCAACCTCATTGAGGCGACCTGGGATACGGGTGCTTACGTGCAAATTTCGGGGGTACTCAAGCGCGTCGCCGTGAAGCTCTCGAAGATCTGCAGCGACCTCCGGTTGCTCTCGTCCGGGCCGCGATGCGGATTGAATGAAATCAACCTGCCCAAAATGCAGCCCGGCTCGTCGATCATGCCGGGCAAGGTGAACCCGGTCATCCCCGAAGTGGTCAATCAGGTCGCCTACCAGGTGATCGGAAACGATCTGACCATCACGCTTGCCGCGGAGAATGGGCAGCTCGAGCTCAATGTGATGGAACCGGTCATCGCCTACAATCTTTTTCAATCGATCGATATCCTGACGCGAGCCTGTCATATTCTTGCCCGAAAGTGCGTGGACGGCATCACCGCCAACCGGGAGCACTGCCGAAAGCTCGTCGAAAACAGCGTCGGCATTGTGACCGCCCTGAATCCCTGTCTCGGTTACGAAAAAACGTCAGTCATCGCGAAGGAAGCCCTCGAAACCGGACGATCGGTCTACGACCTCGTTCTCGAGAAGAAGATTCTCACGAAAGAGAAGCTCGACGAGATCCTCTCCTTCGAGAACCTGATGCATCCGAAGTATATTCCGTGAGCTTGGCAATGAATCTCCATTAACTTATCGTTCTTCTGTGAAGAAAAGAATCGTCGTTATCATTTCTGCATTTTCCTTTTTAACGGGTGTTGCTTTTACCTCCGTTTTTCAAAGCTTTAGCAGGCGATTTCCTGCCACCCCCTTAAGAGAAAGAGTTCATGTATCGACCAATGCGAACTTGTGGGCTCAGGACACGAACCGAGTACATATGGAATCGCCGCAGCACCGGGAGGCTATTGCTCCTCCAGTAACAAACAAGAATAGTAGTAAAGCCAAATATCCACCAAGTGAGGTAGTAGATTCTAATCCGGAGCTGATATTAAGCCCGCAAGATGAGCGTCGTCTTGCTGTTCTGACCTCCCAGGCTCTAAAGATCTCGATTATTTCAGATAAGATTTCCAACTCGGACGGATCGATTGACGAAAAGGGGACTACCGACGACGGATTTCGCGTTACCCGCCACTTTGATCCACAAGGAAGATTGCGAAGCGAGATGCTCAATACCGATTCTTCCGATGAGCTAATCACAAGAGAATTCTACCAAGCAGGAGGGATGAAGTTTCTCTTCTGGAAACGGAGCGAAAAAGATTCCACCACGATTCAAATCGACGAAAGTGGCCTGAATTTAAGCAGATATGACGACGTAAATGACATGAAATATCTTACCGTTTTCGATGATTTGGGCCGGATAGCGGAGAGAAAGCGGAAATTTCGAAATGGTGAATCTGAAACGATTTGGCAGCGCTCAGAATGAAACTGTCGACGTTTGCTCCTCCTGCATGAATGCACGCGGCATAACTGATCCCGAACTCACAGCGGATCGCAGTGACATCGTAGGTCCACGCCCCCTTCTTCTCACTTCTTCTCAGAATAACTTTTTTCAATAAAAGCCCCCGAATCATCATGCTACATCGCGTTACGTCCATCACGAAACGACACGCGGAAAGGAGGATTTTACATATGTTCCGCAAATTAGGTTTGATGATGATGATCACGGGGCTCGGTCTGGCGGCCCTGAATACAACGCCAGCACACGCCATCGGGCGCGAAACCATCACCGTTCCCGGCAGCTTTCTCCAGATCGACGAAGGTCAGACGGTGAGCCTCTCCGTCGGCGAATTTCGCCATATCTCGAAGCTCATCGTGCGAGCCGAAGGGATTCATCGCGACGCCATGATCGAAGTGCTCGTCAACGGGGACACGAAGGGCACAATCTACGCTCCGGGGAGCGACCCGTCCTACATCGTCACCGTTGGCGAAGCGACCTCATCGATCGAGCTCCGCGGAATGCGCGGCCGCATGAACGTTCGCGGCATCCAAGCGGTCGTCGCCGGCCATGCCCTCGATCCCTCGCGCTACGACTACAGTCAGGGCCGGATTTCCCGGCCGATCTACAACGAAGCGATGGAGCTTGCGACCCGCGCGATCAACCTCGCCGATCAGCTCGCCGACTTCGTATCCTATAAGGACCTCGGCACTTACGTTCTCCCGCTCAAGAAAGCGGCCGGACGTGCGTACGCCGTGGCCTCGGCCCGTAGCCCGATGTCGACCCGGGTCCACCAGGCTCTCTGGGCTCTGAAAAACCAGATCGCCTACGCCCGTGACTTTCTCAATTCCACCATGGAGCGAAACGCCGCCTACGAAGTCGCGGTCCAGCTCATGCGCTTGGAAGAAGAAATCGAAGACGTTTTGGAATAGTCTGGAAGGGTGATAACCCTGCGATTCCGACTGGTTATCACCCACCCTCTTAAATAATAAAAATTGAGAAGAATTTTGACTACCTGCAGCAATTTTGTTAGTAAAAACCGCCCTGGGTCAAACCCAGGATTGTTCCCGGAGGCTTATATGATCCGACGTGAGTTGCCCTGCTTGTTAACCCTGATTCTGAGTGTGGGCGCGTTTTCAGCGCTGTCCCCCATTCCCGCTTTTGAGTCCACCGCGTTCGCGGCGAGCGGCACACCCGAAGCCGAGCAAGCCAAAAACGAACTTCAACGGCTCTCAAGTCTGCTTCAGTCGACGGAAAAATATACGGAACGCGTGGAACTCGCGCGACTATTCGTTCTCAAGCAATCCATCGAGACGGTCCTCGCGTCGATCGAAAAATATGGAATGGGCCATATGCAAACGATCCGCGATTACCAGTCTCTGATCGTCGCGTTCCGGTTCTCGGGCGAATTCTTCACCCGCGTTCAAACCGACAACACCCGCGCGGCGATCCAGGAAGCTCTCCAGATCAGCCAACACATCGCCGAAGCGCGCGGATTTGACGACTCCCCTTACACTCAAATCACGAAGAGCATCTTCAGCCAGATGAAGAAGCTCATTGACGATCTGCAAGGCGTCGCGCTCCCGCCCGCGCTTCTCGAGAAGCTCTACGCTCTTCGACCGGGGATCGGTGATGTGATCGCGATCGCGAGTCAAGGCGACCGCCCCAAAGCCTTCGCGGCCGCGAGCGCGCTGCACAGCCGGATTATCGCCCTTTATCCGGAATTTTCGACGATCGCGATTGCGAACCCCGCGTTCGAAATCATCCTGAACATCCAGGGTCTGAACGAATTCTACGCCGAATTCGCGCAGCTCCCACCGACGCTCTAGAGGTCACGGTTATGCGGTACAAAAACATTTACCTCGCTGCCCTCGCTGTCGCGGCGACCATGTTTGGGACCTCTTCCGCCTTCGCGGCCAAAGCCCCCGTCGGCCCGCCGTTTCGATTGGCTGATCCGCGCAATTCATCGACTCTCGAAGATATTCGCTTGAATGTGACGCGCGACTTTGTTTGCGTTTCGCGAGAGAATTCAACGATTTGCGGAAAGGAATACAATAATACGCCCCGGTACTTGACGACCGATGGATACCCGAAGGTTCTCCAAACAACTGATGATTCGATATGCGTTCTCGATTCGAAGTCCTACACATGTTTTGATCAAAGGAGCTCCGATAAACATTCCGAACCCGCCACTGATGCCTTGAGTCTCTCAGAGCTGACCTGCGTGATCAAAAAAGGAGAGATCCATTGTTCAGGAAATGGCACGTGGAGAGTTGATTATCTCGGCTGGTATATCGGAAAACCCGACCTCAAGGTTTCAGAGATTCGCGGCGCCAAGCGGCTTTTTGCGCTGGACCGTTACATCTGCGCTGAAACCTCTGACGATAGTTTCTGTTTCGGAGGCGAAAAAGAAAACTCACAGTCTGCATTTCGCCTGTCCAGAATTCTTCGACTTCCTGAGCCCCAGAAAGAGCCGGTCACTTTTCTTGAAGTCACTATCAATGCACGATTGGAACTGCCGAAACCCTGGTCTGAAAAGAAAGCCAAGCACCTGTCCTTCTCCGGCAGATTCGTGAGCGGTCGAGCTTTGAAGTACTTTTCCGGAGCAGCCATTCGCTCTGGAAAACTCTGGAAACGACATCGTCTCATCACCTTTGCCGAAAACACAGTCGAACTCCCTTCAGTACCCATGGGGCACATCAAGGATTCTCCGTGCTACCTATTCGATGGAAGAATCCGATGCCTTGAAGATCTGGCATACTCCACCGAAACGAATGCGTTCGTTCCGACAGACTTCCATCAGAGACACCAAGCTGCAATTCAGAAAATCGAGAGCTTAGAAGATGTCACCCAGCTGATCGGGTCGCGCGACTATTTTTGTGCGCTCACCGCCAATGGACTGATGTGTTACTCACTTTTCATCGAGCTACACGAAAATCACTATGACCTCCCGAAAGAGGTACTCAAAGCCGCCGGCGTCTCCTACGGTTTTAGACTGGACACTCTCGAAAAATCGGTAAAACGTTCGGCGAACGTGTTCTATGTCGAAAAAGCTCAGCTGCTCCGAAAGCAAGCTGATATCCTTGCCGATGAGCTCACGAACGCGTCCTGTAATCCCAATCTCGTTCGATTGTTCGCGGCGCTCTCGTTTCGAACCATTATCGAGACCACTCATTCGGCCATTGTGCAGCAACGATTGCTTCCCGACTTCCGGGCGCAACTCGATACGAGGCTCAAAGATTCGGGCATTTCTACTTTAAACGACTTCGGCAACCCGCCCGCGATCACCCGGCTCGCGCTGCGACTCCTCGTCTCCGACCTCCAGGTTCTTCGCCAGCACATCACCGAGCCGCAAGTCCGCGGCCGATTCGAAGGCGTCGTCACCGCGATCGGCGAAGCGCTCGCGCAGGGCCGCGCCGCTCAGCTCGATCTCCCGTTCCTTAAGGACGCTCTCGCGACGCTCTCAACCGCGCCTCGCAGCCAGAGCTTCGCGCTTCAGGCACTCGGGCTCGTCGAGTACCTCGAAACGGGAGGTATGCTTCGATGAAAATGCGATGGATATTTGCTTTAGCCCTGCTCGCCTCGACGACTTCGACCGCCTTCGCGACCAAAGCCCCCGTCGGCCCGCCGTTTCGGTTGGCCCCGGAGCCGGATTATCTGAAAGAGCAAGGTGTCAGAATCGAAGTGGGGAATGAGGACCGGGTCTGCATTCAGAACGCCGCGGAAACGCTGTGCGGGCGCTGGTGGAACCATGATCAGGACGTCATTCGATTCGATGCCCGAGGCCAGTTTTTGAACATGGGCTTCGAATCCTCCGATGACAATCGCGGTTTATGCGTTCTCGATACAAAGGGCCTTCGTTGCGTGGACCAACCGAATCCCTGCGCCGCAGAGAACCAGCACCCGACCGACATGGTAACAGGGAACGAATTCACCTGTGCCCTCGTTGACGGCAGAATCAAGTGCGCCGGAACAAATTTTGACCTACGAGGCTACCTCGGAAAGCCCGATTACACATTTGCCGAGTTCTCCGGCGCCAAGCGCCTCTTCCGATTGACTGAAGATATTTTTTGCGCTGAGACATCCGCCGATACTTATCGTTGGGATGCATTTCCCCGCGAAATCAGCTCCGAGGACTCAAAAAGGGAAAGAAGGAGAAGACAAAAGAGAAACAGCCGCCTAGGGGTTTTTCGCCTGAGCCGACTTCTGACCTTAAAGAAAGCTCCGAGTCACCCGATTCGCTTTCTCGAAGTAATTGCCCACGGCTTTACGCCGAACGCAGAACATCAAAATCGCAGCCGAGGCCTGCGCCTCCATGCTACCTTTGTTGATGGAAATATTCTGAGGGACGTTCTCGTTGAGCTAACCGCATTTGATATTTTTGGAAAGTATGGAAGCGGCTTGCTTCGACAGAAGCAGAGGTTGGTCGCAGAATACGAGGT
>MEQK01000108.1 GCA_001770175.1 Bdellovibrionales bacterium RIFOXYD1_FULL_55_31
TCTAAACTCCTTCCTTCAAAATACCGAAATAAATACGAGGGACTTCGCTCGTTTACGGTCTCTTTGAGGAGAACAATGGAGTTCAACCATCCCAAGCTGCCGAAAGAAGCTGCTTCAAAGCTTCGGATCTGTCCGATCCACACGGTGAAACCTTATGCGTTGATGCTTGCTCCAGTTTACGTTTTCATGCGGCGTAACGAGAAATTCGTGGCCGTGAAAAGTCCTCTCGATTTTTTCACGACAAAGGAGCTTCAGAGGCTCGCGCCGCTTGAATCGTTTTTCTTTCCGGAATTCGTCGATTCCGTGCTTCCGTTCCGTTCCGCTGCCAGAGCTGTGCGGGCGCTGCTCAGCTGGCAGCCGCATGCGGGGTTTTCGCCGAAGGGCGAGCTTTCGATCGAAAATTCTCCGCTTCCTCCCGCGCCTTACGAGCTTTCGGATGCGATTCTCCGAATTATCGGGCCGCTTTGGGGCCGTCGGGCGGCGAGCGCTTCCGCGCCGGCTGACCTGGCGATAGAGCCGTTCTTCATTTCTGTTTTCGCGAACGAACTTTGTGATCCCATTCCGCCGGATGTGCTGGTCTCGAGCCGCGATCGGAGTCTGAATGATTTCGAGCGCGCATTGTTTGAATCCGGCTGGGCGGTTTTTTTCGCTCTTCATCTCGGGTACTCCGATCTCGAGTTTTTGAACGAATTGCGCATCAGAATTCTGGAGAGGTCTGTCAATGGGACGCCTGTCGGGCAAAACGATAACGGCGAACTGGACGAAATTATCGCGCTTGCGTCGGAGTCTCTCGCCGCAAAGGGCCTTCATGCCCTGAGTGGGACATATTTTTCGGCGCGCCCAGAGCGTGTTTCGCAAAAATTAGCGAGCCGCATGAAGCGGATCGCGACTGAGTTTATCGGTTCGAGCACGGATTTCGCCACGATCTTCGGCGAAAAGGGGTTTGCGCATGTTTAAATTCGGCGCGCGACCCCCGAGATCGCTCGAGAGTTACGGCGTGGCCGGCGTTCTTGGCGAAGAGTGCCAGGTCTTTTACGAGAATCTGTTCAGCACGCGGCATATCGGGCGCGTTTCAGACCTCTTGTGCGCGAAACTTCGGGAAACCGGTTTGGACGAGCTGAGGCTCAGATCAGTTTTGTCGCTGGTTATTTTCGAGGCGTACCGGAAGCAAACAGATGAACAGGGCAAGCTCAAACAGGCACTCGTTATAGAGTGCGGAATTGACAAGGAGAAGCTTGCGATCGGAATCGCTTTCGTTGATGTCCAGGGGCGGATCCGAAATGAACGCTTGGCCGAACGGATCGCGGCACAAAGACCCGAGGGCACCTTCGAGGAGATGCTCCGGGCGGTTCACTCGTACGCCGATGTCGCTGTCCTGAAAATCGAGCCAGAGCAAAGGAAGTTCGAGATCGTCTCGATTCTGGGGCTTCCCGGCAAAGTTTCCTCCAATGAAATGAAAGTGCCTTTGGAGATCGTTTCGTTGAAAAAAGGTTCTGTTCGGGAGACACCCAAGGCTGGCTCCTATACCGAACTGGGTGATTTGGACTATCCTGCCCTTCTCCGCGAGGAAAACCCGGCCAAAGCGCTTCCGGAGGCACGTACAGGGGAGATCCTCGCGAAAGGGTGCACTGACCTCAAGGAACTTGAAGACGCCATTCGCGTTCGATCCGGTCTCCCGGCCGAAAGTGAAGATCGCATCGTTGTCTCTGGGAAAATGGGGCAACAGGAAGCGGCCGTGCTCGTCAAAGGCTCCGGGGCTGACGCGAGCGGTGAGGAAGTCATTCGCGTTACGGGCGGTTCTGCTCAGGTTGTTGATGAAACAGTATTGAAAGTTCCAGGAATACCTCGGGGCCCTCAGGGTAATGAGAGCGAAACGGAGCTTCGCGACCAGATCAGGACGCTTCAGGAGAAGATTGCCGAGCAGGAGAAGCAAATCCTCGCTTTCCAAAGCGGAGGAGACAATTCCAAGCAGAAGGTCGGGGGCTCCCGGCTATTTGGGCTGTTCCGGAAAGCTTGGCCCTTCCGCAAGAAGAAGGCCGAAGAGATCCTCGAAAACAGCCTGGCGGCGCCGCAGGATCCAGTCGGGGAACCCGCCATGTTACAGCCGGATTCCGGGGCGGTCACGGTGCCTGCGGAAGAGAATGCCGCTCCGATTACCGACAGCCTGGTGAAGGAAATCAACGAGGGAGATCTCCACAGAACGATCAATAAGGCGGTAAACGAATCAAAGGAAATGAAGCGTGAGATCGGAAGTGAGCGCGCTCAACGCTGGGTCGACGGTCTTATGGGCGAACTCGTTACCGAGAAGGCCAGGATCCAGGACCTTGCCAAAAAAATCTCGACCTCGATGAGACACAAGGAAATCCAGTTCAGGAACAAGGAGCGGGCGCTCGGGGAGGAATTGAGGCGCCGCCAGGACGCTCTCGTTCAGAGGGACGCCACGATTGCGAGACTCAAGGATCAGCTCTCCGAGATCACCATGACACTTGAACGCAGCAGATCGGCATCGAAGGGCGCCGTGGAAACAAACCACTACAAGCACAAGTACGCGATGGTGCAGAAGATGCTCGTCTCCTTGAAAGAGGAAAACGGAGCTTTGCGGTCGCGTGTTGATGATTTCCGCTCGAAATTGCTTGCGGCCCAGCAACCGAAATCGGGAATGGGCAGCAGCGAAGCAGAGGCCGCGGCGCTGCGATTGAAGTTGGAGCGGGTAACCCGGCAGTGCGAGGAATTCAAAAAATCGAATCAACAGCTCGGGGAGAAACTCGCCGAAACCAAGAAGGACAGGAACCAGAATGGCGGCAATATCGAGGACCTGAAAAAGAAGCTCGAGGCCGCGATGCGACTGGCCACCTCAAATGCAAAGGATGCCGAGCAGCTTCAGCTCAAGCTTGAGGAAGCGCAGCGCGAGGAAGCACGCTTAAAGATGGAGTTGAATCGGGCCCAGACCGAGCTGCGCATGAAGGGCACCCCCGGAAAATCGAATCCACCCCAAGCGGCGTGAGAGAACACAATTTTAAAGACCGAACGAGTGGTTGATTACTAGCCGAAACGTGTGGAGTCCGGGTCAGGGAAATTTTGGATCGCGGTTATCGAATCCTTGAAATCAGCGAGAATGGCTCTGTCTTTATCAGATAACTCTGCCATACGGGATCGCGAATGCCCCCGTTTTCTTAAGCAGAATTACGCAACAACGTTTCAAGTTGTCTAAAGTAACGGAATAATTTAAGAATCAATACAGTGCTCGCGTGGTGGAATTGGTAGACACGCTGGTCTTAGAAGCCAGTGGGTTATCCCTTCGCGGTTCGAGTCCGCGCGCGAGCACCACTTCTTCGTATGAGTGGATGGTCGCCCAGAGGAGCTTCAAGATGGAATGTATCTCCCTGGGGCGATCACCTGATTGGGATCTATTGTTTTTTTGATTTGGCGGGCAAGCTCCCAAAAAGGGGAGTTGTACTGGTGCAATTTCTTGAATCCCGGCATCCCTGTCCGATAGGGAATATACCCCGCGTCGATGAGTCCGCTTAATGTCTCGTCGTAGCAAGCGGCCGCTCTTCGAGTCTCTTCTGCATTGGTCCGGTCAAAAGCCATGTTTACAATCCCGGTAAGCGAACGCTCATTGATCAGAGTGAACGTTATCAACGGATCAAACCCGTGTTTTTCGAACGTGCCCGCAATTAGCCGCTCGACCTCGACTGCGTTTTCTCCAGTCGCTGGAACTACAGGTGAAATCCAGACCACGCCCGCATCGCTATCACGAAGGTTGAATCCGCTTGGGATCTCTCCATTAATAAAAGAGTTCTTTCGACAACGCCAGAAAGCACCCTTCAGAGGATCATCGGAAGGAATACCCTTGAGCAGCCCATACAGTGGCCGGATGATTCGCAGTCCATAAAAGGCGCTGGCGTTGATACCCAATGCGGTCAGCCCGCCGACCACCTTTTCAGCGACTCCAAGACTCCGATCGTTGAATCCCAGGACTAGATTTCCCCTTAGTGCTTTCTTCACCTCTGAAAACGCTGCGCGCACGGTCCTGCGAGTTCCATAGAGTGCGCCGGTTCCATTCCAGGCTCCGACGAAGTGTTTCTTTCGCAGCTGCTGCCGCAAGGCAGTCGAAAGCCGGGTTTCGTTCCCGCATTCCTTCCACGGATACTCTGCGCGCGAAGAAAAGGCTCTGAGGTCATTTGCGATATGGACCGAGCTGGTCAAGATGCCTTGCATTCGGAGCCGTCGTAGCTGATCCACCAGGTAGGGGAGCGAATCGTCCTTGCTGTTTCTGAAAAAGAAGGCGCAAAAGGCTTCCGGTTGCGGCATCAGCCAAATCGCTATTCTGGTGATGATTCCGTAGTTTGATTGGCAGAAGAGTCCGTCGAAGGCGGGGCCGACTCCGTATGGGAAGCAGTGCCGAGCTTTTGCGGCGGGATAGTGACCGAACCCCGTTTCGAGGATTTGGCCGGTTGGAAGGACGATTTCCATGCCACAGGTTGTTGCGAAGTGATCTCCATACCGCGTGTGCCCGAAACCCCGCTCCACTGTGTTGCCGAGAATACTGGCCGAGGTACCCGCTCCCGTTGCGTCTAGCCAGAGGCCGGTCTTTTGTTCCGCGAGTACTTTGCTGAGCTGTCCCTGCGTGACCCCGGCTTCTATCACGGCATAGCCCAAGGTGCGGTTGATCTCCAGAATCCGGTTCATACGGCTCAGATCAACGATCACCTGATGATCCGAAGGCGCGCAGGCGTCTCCGTATCCCCAATTTTTGCCTTGGGAAACGGGGTAAAGCGCCAATCCGTGCTGATTGGCGACTTGAACGATCTTTTGCACTTCTTCCCGCCGGGTCGGGAGTACGACTGCGAGCGGCCGCGTACTCCAGAACGCTGTGCTTCGCCCGTAGCGATCTAGCGTTTCGGAATCTGAAAGACAGGCTCCCACCGGAAGACAGTCTGCGAGGCCTTTTAAAGCGTCTAGGGGAAGCGTCATAGATTTGAAAAATTATAGTTAAACCCGTCGTGCGGGACAATGAATATATCGAAAGAGGAGAATTGGCCTAAGATTCAGAGCCTACCGGAACAGACTAAGGGCTGCACCCGGCGTTCCATCGAGGCGGCGCGAAGACCTACTCGCGTTTGGCCGCCGCCGCTCCCGCCTTGTGGAGTAGAATGGGGCGGACAATCGGGGAATTGTCCCTGGCCTGGGTTTGCGACGATAGCAGTAAAAAATGGCCGCAACGGGCTAAACTGAAAGCGAATTCATGAGGGTCATTCTAACGCAAAGGCCGGCATCAAAGCTAATTTCAAGACGCGAGGGTTCGCTTTTTACGGGCGTTTTGGTTATATCGGATCGATGAAAACGAAGGCCCCGATTCGAAAGTCGGGCGGCATCTCTGGCGATATTCATGAGCGTGCTTCGCGGATCGTCAAAATTCTCGATGCGGAGTACCCGGAGTCACGGTGTTCTCTCGATTTCAAGAATCCGTTTGAATTGCTGGTCGCGACCATCCTTTCGTCGCAGTGCACGGACGCGCGTGTGAATAAAGTTACCCCCACGTTATTCAAAAAATTGGGGACCCCGCACGCGATGGCACGGGCGCGCCATGAAGAAATAGAAAAGCTGATTCAGTCCACGGGATTTTATAAAAACAAAGCCGCGGCGCTGAAAGAATCCGCTCAGGCTATCGTGCAAACGCATCGCGGAAACGTTCCCTCCACGCTCGAGGAACTGACCAAGCTTCGTGGCGTGGGCAGGAAGACCGCCAACGTGGTCCTCGGGAACGCTTTCGGAGTTCCGGGTATACCCGTGGATACGCATGTCAGTCGGGTCGCATTCCGGCTGGGCCTGACGGCGTTCAACGATCCCGAGAAAATCGAACGGGATCTCATGATGGTCGTTCCGAAACGGCAATGGACGCATTTTTCCCATCTTCTGATCTCGCATGGAAGGGTGATCTGCACCGCGAGAAAGGCATATTGCGACAAATGCCCTGTTACGAATCTTTGCCCTAAAATCGGCGTTCATTAAGTTGAAGATCAGGCGGCAGAAACGGTGGCTTCTTCCACGTGGCTGTCGGGAAGGGCTTCCTTCAGAACTTCATCGACCGTCTCGACAAAGACAAATTTGAGCTGATTTCTCGCGTCTTGCGGGACATCCACGAGGTCCTGCTCATTCTTCTTCGGAAGAATGACCGTACTCAACCCGCCCCGAGCCGCCGCGATCACTTTTTCCTTGATGCCCCCGACGGGGAGAATCGCGCCGCGAAGAGTGATCTCGCCGGTCATTCCGATTTTGCTTTCGACGGAACGGCCGAGAAGCAGCGAGACGAGCGAAACAAGAATGGTCACTCCCGCCGAGGGGCCGTCTTTCGGGATGGCGCCTGCGGGAACGTGTACGTGAATGTCGTGGGTGGAAAAGTCGAAACTCCGATAGTCGAACCCGGCTGAGCTCGTCCTCGCGATACTCAGCGCGATCTGCGCGGATTCTTTCATGACGTCCCCCAGCTGACCGGTTAGCGTGAGATTTCCGCGGCCGGGCATTGCCGTCGCTTCGACGAAAAGGAGATCGCCACCCTGGGGTGTCCACGCGAGCCCGGTCGTCACCCCGGGTTTGATGACCCGTTCAGCGAGTTCGGGGAAGAACCGCTCCGGACCGAGAAATTTGCGGAGCTGATCCGGAGCGAGCGAGATTTGTGTCGTTGGACCGTGCAGGATGACTTCCTCGGCAACCGCGCGGAAGAGGGCCGCGATCTTTCTATTCAGTTCGCGAACTCCCGCCTCGCGTGTGTAATGACTCGCGATCCGCTCAATCGTTTCCTCGGGAAGCGAGATCCATTCGGGTTTGATTCCGTGTTCTTGCAAGAGTCTCGGGATCAGATATCGTTTCGCGATATGGAGTTTCTCCTGGGACGTGTAACCGTTCATTTCAATGATCTCCATCCTGTCCCGGAGAGCTGGTGGAATCGGGTCGATCACGTTCGCGGTACAGATGAAGAAAACGTCCGAAAGATCAAACGGCACGTCCAAATAATGGTCGGTAAAGCTTTTGTTTTGTTCGGGGTCAAGAACCTCGAGCATGGCGGCCGAAGGATCGCCGTGGAAATCGGCCCTGAGCTTATCGATTTCGTCGAGCATCATCAGCGGGTTCTTCGTGCCGACTCGTTTGATGCTCTGGACGATTCTACCGGGCATCGCTCCGACATACGTTCTGCGGTGGCCGCGAATTTCCGCTTCATCCCGGACACCGCCTAGCGAGGTTCTGATGAACTTGCGTCCGAGCGCGCGCGCGATCGAAGCACCGACTGACGTTTTGCCGACACCGGGAGGGCCAACCAGGCATAGAATGGGTCCGTGCAGGTCATTTTTCAATTTCGCTACGGAGAGAAATTGCGTGATCCTTCGCTTTACGTTTTCCAAGCCATAATGGTCTTCGTCGAGAATCACACGCGCGCGAGGAACGTCGATCCGACTCTCCGTCCTTTTTGTCCATGGCAGCGAAGCGAGCCATTCGAGGTAAGTTCGGATAACGTGGTATTCGGCCGAAGCGGAAGGGAGGTTTTTGATGCGGTTCAGCTCATCTTGGGCTTGTTTCATCGCATCTTCGGGCAGCTGAGCTTCCCGAATCTTCTGTTGAAGGTCGTCTGCCGTTTCTTCCTCGGCGGCTTCGCCGAGTTCCGATCGGATGGTTCTGAGTTGTTCCCTTAGAAGAGCTTCGCGTTGTGCCTTGTTGATTCTTTCAGACATTTTGTCGCGGATTTCACGTTGCACATTGAGGACTTCACGTTCTTTGCGCATGTAGCTCAGCAGCATCTCCATCCGCTGCTCGACGAGCACGGTTTCCAGCAACTCCTGTTTTTGCGTCAGGGTAAGGTTCAAGTAAGCGGCGCAGACATTCGTCAGGTATCCCGAGTCGTCGACCTGCTCCACGAGCCGAATCAGGGGCTCCATTGAACCGGGCAGGAGTTCGAGAATTTCGCGTGTCAATTCTTTAAGGTTATTAAAGAGAGCTTCATTGCGGATCGGGTCGCCTGAATGGATATCTGCAACGGGTTCTCCTCGCGTGGAAAGAAAACCGCGGGGATCTGGAGTGAATTCCGCGAGGCGGTATCGGCTCAGACCGGTGACGACGATCTGTTTAGCGCCTGCTTCGGACGACACCACGCTCTCTATTTTGCAGAGCGTTCCGACTTGATACAGATCTCCCGGATCTGGGTCACCGGCCGTCAGAAGCCTCTGGGCCACGATGATGATTAAATTATCAGCCCCCTCGGCCTCTTCGAGCGCCCGTATGCTTCGTCCGCGGCCTACAACTAGCGGCATCGAAATCGCCGGAAAGAGAACGGTGTTTCGGATCGGCAGAACTGGAAGAACGGCAGGCATATGTGCGGTAGTCGCCATGCCCGCGAATTGAGCAATTCATGCGCCGTTTGTTTTGGCGGTTCGTTGTATTGTTTGAATGGCCCTTAAAAAGGAACTCAAACCATAGGATGCGCTTTTTTCTTTTTCGCTTTTTTGCTGCGTTCAAGGGCCACTTTGTGACCTTTCGGGGCGGCACCCGTCCGGTAAGCGGTTGCTTTGTCGCGACGGATCCTTCGGTGTTTTACGCTGAGTCTCTTGGCCATACTCGCTCCTTGTTCAAATCCGTCTAGCACCTTGTTCCGTGAGTTTCTAGAGATTTCACGTCACTGCGTGAAACGATTTGGAGACGAACATTCGGAACGGAACGTGGAAGAGCTATCTGCATGAAAGGGTTTTAGCTGCGATTTCGTTGACAAAGCCGCTCAGGTAGCGCTAATCGTCTTTGTTTCATTTCAACGGAAGCTGCAAAGGAGAACGGTATGTCAACGATTCTGCATCGACTTGCCAAGTGGGCGGAGGAAGTTCCTGAGTCTCCAGCGCAGCGCTACAAGAAGCGGGGCGTTTGGAAGACGATTACCGCCAGTGAATTCTGGGATCGCGTCTATCATCTCGCTCTTTTTTTGGAATCGCGTGGGTTCGGTTCCGAAGACGTCAGCTGCATCCTTTCACCCAATTGTCCGCAATGGGTTCACCTCGATCTGGCGGCCATGCTGGTCGGCGGCAAATCGGCCGGCCTTTATCCGAATTCCAATCCGAAAGACATCATGTACATCTTGAAGCAAACCGGGGCCAAGGTTCTCTCGGTCCGTAATGCCGATTACTTCAAGAAGGTCCTTGAAGATCCCGAGGCCGGCCGCTTTTTGGAAAGCGTTGAACTGATCATCACGTTCGACAAAGACCCCTCCATTTCCCCCAAGGCGGTGACGTACAAGTCGGCTCTGGATGAGGGACGCGCGTTGGCTGCTCGGATCTCCGAAGCCGGTAGCCGCAAGCGGCCGCAGGATTATCTCGACCGCATCGATCCGCGTGGTGAGGCGTTCATTATTTTTACGTCCGGAACCACCGGCAATCCCAAAGGCGCACTGCTTTCGCACGACAATCTCGTCTTCACTTCCGATATGGTCGCCCGGGGCTGGCGGCTCCCTATGGGGCCTGGAGAAGAGCTTTTCTCGTTTCTTCCGCTTTGTCACATCGCGGAGAAGCTCCACAGCGAGGGAGTCGGGATCTCGCGAAGATACGCGGTGAGTTTCTGCACGAAATTCGACAACGTTTCGACCGAACTCGTCGAAGTGCAACCGACGCTCCTGCTTTCGGTTCCCAGACTCTGGGAAAAGATGGTTGAAGGCGTGATGAGTAAGATAAAAAAGGCGCCGATCGTCAGGAAGAACCTGGGACTCTGGGCTCTCGATGTTGGCGCGCGGGTCGCGGAGGCCAAATTTTCGGGAGCTCTTCCCAGCCCAGTCGATCTCGTACAGCTCAAGGTCGCTGACCGGCTTGTCCTTTCAAAAATACGGCAGGCGCTCGGATTGGAACGGGCTAAAGTGATTGCCTCCGGCGCGGCTGCGCTCCCCCCCTATGTTTCAAAATGGTTCAGGCGCCTGGGTTTGGAGGTTCTCGATACCTTGGGTCAGACCGAATCAACGGGGATTATTTGCATGAGCGAACCCGGAGTGGAGTCGGCCGGAACCGTAGGAAGGCCTGCGCCCGGGATTGAGGTCAAAATAGCCGAAGATGGCGAAATCCTGACCCGCGGAAGACAGGTTTTTAAAGCATACTTCAAGGATCCTGCCGCAACCGAGCAGGCCCTTGAAGGCGGTTGGCTGCATACCGGCGATATCGGTGAAATAACGGATCGCGGTCTCATCTGCGTGCGAGGACGAAAAAAAGACGTTCTGAAGACATCCGGGGGAAAAATGGTCGCGCCGCTCCCCATCGAGGAAATGATCAAGACCTCACCGATCATCAGTCAGGTGTGCATGGTGGGCGACGGCCGCAAGTACCTGAGCGCGCTCATCACTCTGAAGGAAACGACGCTTTCGGAATTGCGGTCACGATCCGGAGCACCAGCCGGCCCAATCCTCGAAAATCGAGAAATTCTGTCGCAAGTTCGAAAGAAGATAGAGAAAGTGAACGAGAAGCTGGCGACTTACGAGCAAATCAAGCGCTTTGCGGTTTTATCGAAGGAGTTTTCGATCGAAGAGGGAGAGATGACCCCGACGATGAAGATGAAACGATCCGTTATCGAGAACCATTTTCAGAAGATCATCGATGAACTCTATTCGAAACCCGACAATTCGCCCGAAAATTCGTAGGAGAGGGTCTAAACGCGTTTCTGTGGAGCGGTTTTCAAGAAGCGCAGGGTTTTGTAGTTTTCCTCAGCCCATCTCAGGCCCCAGTCTGATTTGAAGAGGATCACCGGCAATCCATCGCGGTCCTCGAGGCAACGGCTATCCTCGCGGCGTTCGAAATAATCGGGATCGAGACCTGTGCCCTCCACCCAACGTGCATGGAGGTACGGCAGTTTTTCGATTTTCGCGTCCACCCCATATTCGGATTTGAGCCTGAACTGGAGCACTTCGAATTGCAGTGCGCCGACCGCGCCCAAAATGGGATCCTTGTCACCGAGCCCGCGCTGGCTATAGACCTGAACGACGCCTTCTTCGGAGAGTTGATCGAGCCCCTTTTTTAGCTGCTTTCGTTTCATCGGATCCAGGATCATGACGTTCGCGAAATGTTCGGGAGAAAATCGAGGCACGCCCTCATATTCAAACGCTTTCCCGGAACAAAGAGTGTCTCCGATCCGGAGGTCTCCGGTCGTATCGAGCATCCCGACGATATCGCCGGGCCAGGCTTCCTCGACAATGACACGCTCCTGCGCGAAGAATTGGAGCGGCTTGGAAAGTTTGTATTCTTTCTTGAGACGGGCGTGAGTGGCGCTCATGTTTCGAATGAATTTGCCTGAGCAGATTCTCATGAAGGCGACGCGGTCCCGGTGTGCGGGGTCCATGTTTGCCTGAATTTTGAAAACGAAGCCCGAGAACCTGGTGTCTGTCGGCTCGACCGTTCCGGAGGTCGTTTTGCGAGCCATGGGGGCCGGTGCGATCTCGATGAATCGATCGAGAAAACGTTGCACGCCGAAGTTGTTCATGGCGCTTCCGAAAAAGACGGGCGTCAGCTGCCCGGCAAGAATTTTCTGGAGATCAAACGAATCGCCGGCAAGGTCGATCAGTTCCAGTTCGGATTTGAGCTGGTTGTGAAGCTCGCGGCCCTCGTCGACGTCATTTCTGGGGCCGGCCATCAATTGCGAGAACACCGGATCGTCAATTCCCGTCACCTTGCGGGGCGCAAGGCGTCCTTTGACGTTCGCTTCGCCCTCCGTTTGGTATATGAGAACCTCGCGGCTTTGGCGGTCATAAACGCCACGAAAGCGATCACCCATTCCGATCGGCCAAGTCATGGGACAGGAACGAATTCCGAGGACTTTCTCGAGTTCGTCCAGAAGATCGAGCGCATCGCGACTCGGCCGGTCCAGTTTGTTCATGAATGTGAAAATCGGAATTCCGCGCATCCGGCACACTTCGAAGAGCTTGCGCGTCTGAGGTTCGACGCCCTTCGCGGCGTCGATCAGCATCACGGCGGCATCGGCTGCGGTCAGGGTCCTATAAGTGTCTTCCGAGAAATCCTTGTGGCCTGGCGTATCCAGAAGATTGATTTGAACGTCTGAGTATTCGAATTGGAGAACGCTCGAACTGATCGAAATCCCGCGTTGCTTCTCGATCTCCATCCAATCGGAAGTCGTGTGGCGCTGATTGGCTTTCGCGCGAACGGCGCCAGCCAGATGAATGGCGCCTCCGTAAAGCAGGAGCTTTTCGGTCAAAGTCGTTTTGCCGGCATCCGGATGCGATATAATGGCGAAAGTGCGACGCCGAGCAACTTCTCGTTCCAATGACATTTCCACGCTATGCACCAAAATACAAAATTAATCAAAGCTAATCAGGAGCTTAGCTGTATCCTGGAGTTTATATTGTTAATCTGCTCAGACTCGGATCACGAGGTTCCGAAGAGTATTTGAACGCAGGGGTCGGGTATAGCAGAGAGAGAGACTTATGAAAGCCGCTATGATCGCGCTGGTGGTCCGTCGCGAAGGCGAAGCTCTGTCACTGCTGGACACCTTGTCCGACGATCGTGAAATCGCCCTCCTTGAGTCTGCTTGTGATGAAGGACTCACCGATCCTCTCCAGAACATCTACGACCGCCGGCAGCGCCAAGTTCAGGAGGACAATGAATTTGGTGATTACGTTGAGGAATTACTGAGCCAACCCTTTTTGCGACCTGAAATCCGGGAACATGGAGTTCAGTGGCTGAAATCGAAAATCCGGATCGAAGAATATCAGAAGACGGAAGTCGAGGCTGCCAAAACGATTGCTGATTTCGCTTACAGAATGTTTCTCGAGAACCCTAAAATGACTGATTTTTCACTTACGGGAAGCGCGACCATCATCCGAGTCCGCGTCTTTGTATTGGGGAATGAAAAGGCGGTCGCGCCACAATCCAACGCTGCTTAGATTCTTGATAAAAACCTGCCATTTCCTGCAAGACTATTGCTTGATTAATCAGAAATACCAGGATATCTGACCCCCACAGTAAACTTACGCTGAATGTATTAACACTTGGGGGAAGAATGAGGCTTCGGTTTGTTTCTGCGATTTTCTTAGCGCTTCTGTTCGTACACACAGGCTGGACAGCGATAAGCTGGGCCGATGATGTTGTTCCGCCGTGCCTGTCCTACGGGCGCGATTTGCCGATCAACAATCAGCAAGTTCTGCATTGGAAGCGCACCACGCCGAATCAATTTCGTGAGCGCGCGCATGTTTCCGGAACTATCGTTCAGGTGTTTCCGGACCGGAACGGCCATGAGCACTTTGTCATCAATATCGGCAAGCACGGCGAAGATACCATCGAAATTATTTATAACCAGGACTTCGGCCCGATACCAGATCCCCGAATCGGGATGACGGTTGAAGCTTGCGGAGACTACATCACATCAACGGCCCGCTCCGGCCCGTACCCGGCTTCTCCGGTTGGCGCGATCATCCACTGGGTACATGCGAATCCATCCGGACGGGGTCACGATCCCGGGTTCGTGGTTATCGACGGCAAACTCTGCGGACAAGACGCGGAAGGCGCTGGCCCCCGGCCTCGTCCCCGCCCACGGCCGCCGAGGCGGCATCGTTAGCCGTTTAAGGCTTGTGAATGAAAACCCATTCACGGCTGCTTTCTACAGCCGATGAAATCAAAGCTCTGGCAGATGCCCTGAAGGGTCGCGAAACCATTGCCTTTGATACTGAATTCATTCGCGAGCAGACGTTTTTTCCAATCGTCGAGATCATCCAGGTCGCCACGAGCGAGGAGTCATGGCTTGTTGACGCGAAAGCGTTCAAGAGGGGTTTTGCGCACGGGCCAGATGGTTGCTTTGATCCTGGCATACAGCCTCTTCTCGATGTCTTTCAGGACCCCGCTGTTTTGAAGATTGTCCACGCGGCGCAGGGTGATCAGGAGTGCTTGTATACCAGCTTCAAAATCGTCGCGTCTCCGATCCTGGATACCGCGGTCGCGGCCTCGCTTTGCGGCTATGGAGAAGGAGTTGGACTCGGAAAGCTCCTGAAGTCGGTGCTTGGCGTTGTGATCAAGAAGGGACATGCGCGAACGAATTGGGCGATCAGGCCCCTTCCAGAACAGCTATTGGAATACGCCCTCGCTGACGTCGAGCATCTCGTTGCCTTGGGGCAGCGTCTGCTGGAGCAATTGGATGAACTCGGCCGTCGGACATGGGGGCTTGAGCTTTCCGCAAAGTGGAGTGATCCGTCGCTTTACGAGATGGACACCCAAGGATTAGCCACTCGTTTGAGCCGGGGCGCCCATCTGGATAAACGCGCGCATTCGGCGCTCGTCGAACTTGTCGGCTGGCGCGAAGAGCGCGTACGGCAGTTGAACGTACCCCGTCGCTGGGTTGCCGACGATGCTGTTTTAATGGACTTGGCGAGGGTACGTCCAAAAGACATCGAACACCTTTCGACCTTCAGGGGACTGAACAAAGGAGAGTTGAAGCACAGCGGAGAGCTGATCCTTTCAGCGCTGAAGCGAGCGTCCGAATCTGCAGATTCCGGTTTTCGGGATAGCACCCGGCCGGATATTCCGTCTTCATCCGAAAGTCAGGTGCTCGATCTCCTTCGCTGTTATCTCGGAATTCTCGCTGATCGGCATAAAATCGCACTGAAGCATCTCACGACAGTTACTCAACTTCTTCCGCTTCTCCGGACGCCGCTTGATAAATCCGAGGACTTGATCAAAGCCGGCGTGCTGAATGAGCACGCGGCAAAGCTGGTCGGTGACGAATTGCTTCAGTTCGTAAAAGGAAACCGCGCGCTTTCAATCAGTAACCGCGAGGTTTCAGTGGTTGAACTGAAAGGTTCGGGGTAAGTAGATTTAGTAACAGGGGACGGGGGAAATTATGGGATCAGCTAACGCAAAAACAGCGACTTTATCTGATGTCAGGGGAACCTATTCGGTCGAGTTCAGGAGACGCCGCGCTTTGAACTGGCTGACGCTCGGGTTGACCTACTCAGTGATGTACATGGGCAGGTACAATCTTTCGTTCGCGAACAAGTCCCTCTCTACCGAATATGGATGGGACAAGGCGCAG
>MEQK01000109.1 GCA_001770175.1 Bdellovibrionales bacterium RIFOXYD1_FULL_55_31
CGAACCTATTTCATATCTGATGACCTTCTGAAATCCCGAGCTCTCGATCGAGACCTGAAGGTCAGATTTTGTTTTCGGCCGGATCTCGACCCTCGTGCTTTGGGGAATCGAAGTCGGGAGCACGAAACCACCATTGTAGTCGGTGTGTTCCCCGATAAGGTTGACGCGACCATGTGCTGATGTACGGATCAAATCCCGGTTGCCCATTGGCTTACCTCCAAGTGATGACGAAGGAACTGAACTGTGAGCAGTGAAAGCCAGTTTACCAAAATTATCTTGGGCTGGTCAAAGATTGCGAAGCCAAATTGTAATTATTCATTGAAAATTCGCGCGACTCGGTTCAACTTGGATTAAATGGAGAAAAAGTATGAACATCCGAACTCTCGTGCCTTGCGCGTTCGTCGCGTTTTGTGCCTGTTCCCATGCACCGGTTATGCAATCTAGTTCAGTTGCGGGAGTCTCGCAGTCTGATTTCGGGAAGACCGCCGACGGAAACTCTGTTGAACTCTACACCTTGACGAATGCTCAGGGTCTAAAGGCGAGCATCCTGACTTATGGTGCGCTCGTGACCAAGCTCGAAGTTCCGGATCGCAATGGCAAGCTCGGAGATATCGTCCTCGGTTTTGACAATCTCGAGGGATACCTTGCCGGTCACCCCTACTTTGGGGCGACTATCGGCCGCGTCGCAAATCGAATCGCGAAGGGAAAATTTACACTCGATGGCAAAACGTATTCGCTCGCGATCAATAATGGACCTAATCATCTGCACGGCGGTCTCGCCGGTTTCGATAAGCGCGTGTGGAAAGCGGAGCCAATTGCTTCGAGCGAAGGTCCTGCGGTGAAGTTTTCCTACAGGAGTCCTGACGGAGAAGAAGGTTATCCGGGAAATCTTGATGTTAGCGTCGTCTATACGCTCACGGCCCAGAACGAGCTGAAAATCCAATATGCCGCGACGACCGATCAGGCCACTCCGGTCAATTTGACGAATCACAGCTATTTCAATCTCGCGGGTGGCGGCGACATTCTCGGTCATGACCTTACGATTCATGCGAGACGGTTTACTCCCGTGGACGAAACACTGATCCCGACCGGCAAGCTCCAGTCCGTCAAAAATTCGCCGATGGACTTCACGAAACCCCATCAGATCGGTGAACGTATCGCACAGCTGAAAGGTAACCCGGAAAAGGGGAACCCCGGAGGTTACGATCACAATTACGTACTCAATAGCGGCACGGGCGAGCTTGCTCCGGCGGTGCGGGTTCGCGAGCCGAATTCCGGGCGTGTGATGGAGATTTTCACGACTGAGCCGGGCGTCCAGTTCTATTCGGGAAATTTTCTCGATGGCACGCTTAAAGGAAAAGGCGGAGTGGTTTACCAGAAGCACGCCGGGTTCTGTCTTGAAACGGATCATTTCCCGGATTCAGTGAACCAGCCGAAGTTCCCGTCGATCATTCTGCGGCCCGGAAAGACCTATACCCAGACGACGATTCACAAGTTCTCTGTGGAATAGCCGGGAAGAAGCCGGCTTCAGCTCTTTTCGAGCTGTTGGAGCTTCTTCTCCCAGTCGTAAGCGGTCTTGCAGATAAACCCGATGTCGTCGTGCTTCGGATTCCAGCCGAGGACTTTGCGAATTTTCTCATTGTTCGCGACTAAAGTTGCCGGATCTCCGGGACGTCGTCCCGCTTTTTCGACTTTGAATTCGGCTCCCGAGGCCTTTCGAAAAGCTTCGATCACTTCCTGAACCGAATATCCGTGGCCGTAACCACAGTTGAGTGAACAGGAAGGGCCGCCTTCTTCAAGGTACTTCAGCGCGAGGAGGTGTGCTCCGGCGATATCCTCAACGTGAATGTAGTCCCGCACGCACGTTCCGTCCGGAGTGGGGTAGTCCGTTCCATAAACTTTGAGGTGGGGCCTTTTCCCGCAGGCAACCTGACAAGCCACATTGATCAGGTGGGTGGCCACATGCGGGGCTTCGCCGAGCCGACTGTCCGCACGCGCTCCGGCGACATTGAAATATCTGAGCGCAACGTATCGGAATGGAGAACTCTGCGACAAATCTTTGAGCATGTACTCTGTCATCAACTTGGAGCGGCCATAAGGATTCACGGGATCGAGCGGAGAGTCCTCGGTGATTGGAATTTCCCGCGGATTCCCGTAAACCGCCGCGGTCGACGAGAAGATCAGCCTGCGAACGCCTTGTTCATGACAGGCTAAAACGAGCGAAAGCGATCCCGCCGTGTTGTTGGAATAATATTTCAGAGGTTGAGAGACGGATTCCTCGACTTCGATGTGCGCGGCAAAATGGATGACCGAAGTAATGCCATGCTCTTGGATCGTCTTTCGAACGAGTGCGGAATCGCGGATGTCGCCCTCCACAAGTACCGCTTCTTTCGGTATCGCCCAGCGATGGCCCGAATAGAAGTTGTCAAGGCAGACTACCTTGCGTCCTGCTTCGACCAACTGAGCGGTCGTATGTGAACCAATGTATCCAGCAGCGCCTGTGATGAGAATCATATGGAAAAAATAGCGCCAAATCGTTCCGGCTACAATCTCGAAATGGAGCCGATCTGGCCACGGATGAATATCTGAGCTATTCTTTCGTCATGGATGAACGTTCAGAGATCAATCGTTTGATGGAAATGGCGATCCGGGATGATGCGGAGGGGCTCGATGCCAGACGGAAAGCTCAAGCACTTTTGGGTCTGGACGATGCGAACTGGTTTTACTACCTCACGTTGTTTGAACGAAACACAGTTCAGAACAGACAAGGGGTCGTTCCCGAGGCGCGGACCGCCTATCCGCTCTCGACGGCCCCGGCAGATCTCCTGAAGCATCTCCGGATGGTGGCCTATACCGATCTTGCCAAACACTCTGAATTCTACAACGCCTCGGCAAAGAAGGCCGCGCTCTGGATCAAGAAGATGCAGGCGGGAACCGGATCATCGGTTTCGCGAACGAGTTATCTCGCTCGGCGGTTCGGAGTAACGGCCGAGCGCGTGACGATGGGCGCCAAAGGTACGGACCTGTTCATCGACGTTCTTCATCCGATTACGGGAAGGCCCGTGAAGATCCCGATTGTCGAAGCGCAAATTCTGCAATCCATTCTCGACCGAAAAGCCGGCGTTTTCGGAAAGATCATTTTTCACGATCTCGTGAGTTCGGAAACGCAAAAGGCCATCCGTGAAATCTGGCAAAAGCGCTCGCTCCTTGATCCAAAAAGAACTTACGAGGAACTCGTCCAGGAAACGCCCGGGCTGGAGCGGTTTCGGGCAACGGTACAGTCGTACCTTCCGACGCTGGATGAGGATGGTCAAATCACGTTTGAACGGCTGGCCCCAGGAGGACACGCCCTTTTTGCCGTCGATGCGTTGCGCGCGACTAGAAAGCCGGAACTCAGGCCTGAGGCGGCTGGAAACGTGCTTGTTTCGGCGATCAGTAACGGCGAGGACATCGGAGGTACGCCGGACGCTCTGATGGTCGGCTGGATGATCGCCGAAAGGATCCCGATCGTGCTCGTGACAACCGATAAAACCGCCGTAGACATGAAAGGTGGGGTGATTTCCCTGCTCAAGTCTTCGAAGGGGGATGTTTCCCTGACCGTACTTGAAACCGCCCAGGCCGAGGCCGCTGGCCAAGGTGATATTTTCAAAAAGGCGGAGGGATGCGCAAGCACGAATTTGACGTTGTTCAATTACGAGGTTCTTGTCCCCAAAATAGAACAGCTCGTCTGCGAAATCGGAGAAGATCAATTTCTGAAAATAATCGCGCCTGACCTGATTCGCAATGTTAAGAAACAAAAGGACGCGGCTGGCAAGGAGCGCAAGTATTTGCAGCTTGAAGGCGCGATGGGATCGACTCTGATGAACCTCGACCGCTACTGGCGCCGGAGGTATGGGGAGCCTTTGGTTCATCTGATTAACGTCGACAGACGGCACCGCACCCAGTTCTTCTCCCCCATAAAATCGGCTTTTGATTTTTACATGCAATTTCATTCCGATCGGTTCAGGTTCGAAGTCACAAATATGCGTCTGAAGAATCTGAGACCGGGTGAATTGCCCGTCATCAGTCTCAAGGATGGCGCGAGTGACGACAGATATTACCAGGACGTCGAAACCGTTCTGGAGGTCTTTCGCGGCGCGAGTATTCTGAATCTCGACGCCCTCACGATCGAGGGCAGGGTAAAGCTCACCGGGGTCGTCCTGCGCGGGAGGATTGAGATCATTAATCAGAGCGCTGCCGTTGTCGAGCTCGGAAGGTCCCCGCTTGAGAATGCACGGATCACGGTTGGAACGGATGGATCGATTCAGGAGACTCAGCTCTAGAGCGAGGAGTCCTGGCTGCAAGAAACACGATATTCCCAATGAAAGCATACCTGGTGTCAGCCCTGACACAGGGTTCAATTCCGAATTTTCGTGCTAAAATTTAAGAAACGTTAGGCTGTTTGTACGTCAATCGGGGGCCTGCATGCGATTCAATACTCTTTGTTTAAGTCTGTTCCTCGCGTCTATTTTGTCGTGGTTTTCGAGCGTTCACGCCGCGACGGTGACTCACTTTGCAGTGGTGGCCGGAGGGAAGGCTTTCACCGATTCCGCCGGTATCGCATACCGGGCTGATGCGAACTTTGTAGGAGGGCGAACGGCGAGCAGGACAGTCGCCATCAGCGGAACAATCGATGATTATCTTTATCGAAATGAACGGTACGGGAATTTTTATTATAAGATTCCCATTCCGAACGGGACGTACAACATTGTTCTGAAATTCGCCGAAACTTACTGGGCGGCTCCTGGCCGCCGGGTCTTTCACGTCAATATCAACGGAGTGCGTGCAATCAGTAATCTCGATATCTTTGCCAAGGTCGGACGAAATGCCGCGTACGACGTGGTTCTGCCGGTGACCGTAACCAATGGGGCGATTCGGATTGATTTCGTGACCGTAATCTATAACGCGAAGGTGAGTGCGTTGAGGGTTGAATCGATTTCGGCGAAAGCCAACCAGAACATCACGATCACGACTCCCGCACCCGGTTCTTCGAATTATGACGGCCGATTTACAGTCGCCGCTTCGGCAAGCTCAGGGTTGCCGGTCTCGTACTCAAGTGGGAATTTGAGTGTCTGCACGAATGTCGGTGCTACGTTCACCGTGATCGCGGGGAGTGGTACGTGCATCGTTCAGTACAATCAAGTTGGCAGCATCGACTACAACGCCGCTCCTCAGGTCACGAATAACGTCACTGTTTCAAAAGCGACGCAGACGATCGGCGCAATCAGCTTCTCCCCGGCTCCGATTGGCTTTGGAGCCACGAGCGTCGCAAGCGCGACCGCCAGCTCGGGGCTGGCCGTGACTTACAGCGCATTGACTCCGTCAGTTTGCGGTGTGAATAGCGCGACCGGCGGCGTTTCTGCTCTGAGAGCCGGAACGTGTATCATTGCCGCGCACCAGGATGGGAATGCCTATTTTGATGCTGCAACACAGGTCTCAGGAAGTCTTTCGATCAACCCGACTCTCCCGAGTGCTCCGACGGGAGTTATCGCGGCGGCCGGCGATTCACAAGCCACCGTTAGATTCTCGCCGCCCCTTTCGGATGGTGGGGCGGCGGTCACTCTTTACGTCGTTACCGCGAGTCCCGGGGGCGCGACAGGATCCGGAGCGGTAAGTCCTGTCGTCGTTTCGGGTCTTTCGAATGGAACAGCCTACACATTCATGGTGACCGCAGTCAATGCGGCGGGAACTGGGCCCTCTTCCGTAGCCTCGAATTCCGTGACTCCGGTTTACTCCGATGGTGTTGCACCGTTAATCGGCGAGCTTACCCTTCCATCAACCTTTGCTTCTCAACTCGTACCGGTGAGCTCATTCTCCGCGACCGATAATGTGGGAGTGACTGGTTACTGTATTACGACGACGGATTCCAGTTCAGACTGCCACTGGACTGAAACGGCGCCGACAACGATTGCGTTTCCTGGCACAGGGCTTCAGACGGCTTTTGCATGGGCCAAAGATGCCGTGGGTAATTTGTCCTTATCCAAAAGTGCGGTTGTGCAGGTGAGCGCGAGTCAAAGCGTGATTGGCAATATTGAGGCTGTTGTGACCAATGCAAATGGTACCATCTCCGTTCAAGGGTGGGCCTGTGAGACTCTCAATCCTAATCCGATCGACATTCATTTCTACTTGGGTGGGGGCTACCCCGAGGGCACGATGGTGGCTTACACGGCGGCTGACCAGGTAAGCGAAGATTTGATCAGTTGGTTTTGTAATTCGTCCGGTACTGCGTATCGATTCAATTACGCACTCCCGCGCAGCCTTCGTGCGCAGTTCGCGAATCAGAAGATCTACATCCATGGAATTAGTCCGACCGGGCAGGGCAATCCGATCATTCTCAATTCAGGAACTTTTCAGGTGCCACCGATGTCCCAGACACCCGTCATCAGTCAGTTCTCGGTTCCAACTTCCTCGCGTGAGCTGACCCTTCCTTGGCTGACTCTGAGTGCAACGGGTGATCAGGGCGTTTCGGCATATACGATTACCGAAAGCCCGATGGCACCCGCGGCCTCGGATCCGCGTTGGACACCAACCGTGCCTTCGACGTATACGTTCTCCGCACCTGGAGGCAAGACACTTTACGCCTGGGCAAAGGACGCGGCGGGCAATGTATCGGCAGGCAAGGCTGTCGAAGTCGCGGTCACTCCGATCGGCGGAAATTTTGAAAACGTTAAAGCGAACGCCGATGGGAGTTTTTCCCTGAATGGATGGGCCTGTTCGTACGGTAGCGCCCTGCCGATTCAGCTTGCGGTCTATTTCGGGGGACCATATCCGCAGGGCACGATGGCATCGTCGATGATTTCGGCCAACCAACCCAGCGAAGACGGGGTTGCACAGGCCTGTGGATCAACCGGTACCGCTTACCGCTTTTACCATACCTTTCCACAAAGTGTTCGCGCCCAGTTCTCAAGCCAGAAAATCTACATTCACGGGATTGATCCAAAAGGCGGGGTGAATCCGCTCATCAGCGGGTCTGGCGAATTCAATGTTCCTTTCGATCCGAGCAGTACGCCGCCTGATGAAATTCGTATTGCTCGTACCGGGCACCACATGGTCGGTACATATATTTACCCGGGTTGGAGTAAAGCCAGTACCGGCTGGCAAATTCAACAATGGCCGGGACTCGAGCAGGCCGTGCCGTTCGCGCCACCTGGTGCGGACCAACCCAGGGTGCCGTTCATGAACTATAACGCATATAATGGTCGCTACTATGATGACAGTGACCCTCGGGCAGTGGATTGGATGATCAAGTGGTCCTTGGAAAGTGGTGTCTCATTCTTCATCTATGATTGGTTTTGGGCGGGTCAGAAGGACAGCTCCGGGAATTACAAGCCCTATTGGGAAAAAAATCCACTTGAAGAAGCCTTTTTGAAGTCCAAGTATTTGTCAAAATATCCTGATGATATCCATTTCGGCCTTCTTTGGGTCACGGATGCACCATGGTGTTACTACTTCGTAAGTTCATGTCCGGTTCCGGGCGATCCGACGTTTGCCACTATGCAAAGTCAGATTCGAGACTTCAACGATCAGGCGATGGATTACATGATCAAAAATTATTTTAATCGTTCGCAGCATCTGAAGATCGACGACAAACCGGTGCTGTTGATCTGGGACATTAGAAAGCTGAAGCTCGGCACGCCGGATAATCCCGACGGATCGAATTCCGAACTCACTTCAACGATCAGCCGTTGGCAGCAGAAGGTAATCAATGCAAACCCAAGTATGAAAGGTCTCTATATTCTTGCTGGTCCCGGCGACCCAGCCATGGTTCATGCCGGAGTTCTCGGCATGAATAGCTACAGTTATGTTTGGACCGCGCTAGAAACGGCCAGGGGCAACATGATCGGATTGCAGGCTCCGAGTACAAAAATTGTTGCGAGCGGCATGAAGCGATGGGCGCCTGATGGCAGCCTTGAAAGTGATCCTCAGGTTGGGTATGCGATGTCGTACAATGATTTGACACGGGTCTACGAGTGGGAGTGGAACAACCATCTCAACACCGCCGGAAATTTGAACATTAGTTATCTCCCGATCGTGACCCCGGGAATGGACGATACCCCCTGGTGGTGTCGTGGTGAGGTCCGATCAGACATTACGGCTCTCCCGAGTTCGTGCAATGACAGAGTGATGGTGATCCCGCCAAGTTCTCCGGGAGAATACAAGCAATCGTTTAAAAATCAGCTGTCCCTTGTCAAAAGTCTTACCGAAACACGTTCGTTCACTCTTGGAGCGACGATAAACGGGGTGAATAAGAAGCTCATTCTGAACGAAGCCTGGGATGAGTGGGGCGAGGGAGCGGTGTTGGCGCCGACGGAACGGTTCGGCTTCGCGGGCCTGAACGCAATTCAAGAGGTCTTCAAGTCTTCTGCGCAGCGTGTCGTTATGGTCGGCAATAGCGTTGGTCAAATGGCGGCACCAGCGGTCGCGGCCTCTTTGGGTGTTCCGGCTCAAACTGTCACTACGGTTGCCTGGGAACAAAGTCTCGGGACGGCAGCTCAGTGCTCCACGGCGGATTCGTTCGATTACGCTTCACTGAACGTCAAACTTCAGAGTGACGATGTTCTGGTCGTCGAGTTGGGCGAAGATGTAGCTTGCGTGCCGTTGAATTTTGAGGCGCGATTCGAGAATCTCATCAGAAAAATCGTGGGCGACAAGTTTGCGGTACCGGTTTTCGTCGTGGTCTCTCCATGGTGGGACACCCAAATCACCGAACAAATGAAGAATGTCGCGAGCAGAAACGGGTATCACTGGCTTGAACTTCCTGAGCATGGAACGGACTATAACGTGGACAACAGCGCTGCCCTTCGCGCCCTCCCCAACGAGAAGGGCGTAAAGCTGATTGCCGACAGCATCGTCTCCGAATTCAGGAAGGCGGGACTGCAAGTCGGGAATTGAGTGCAAAAACCGGCTCCGTTTATCCGGCACTTCGCAAAATCACCTGGAGCATGTGCGTCGCGCACGATATGCAGGGATCGTAATTGCGAACGACATGTGCGCACCGATGCGCGAGTTCACCGGCCGGCCGGAGAGCGTTCCGGTTCGCGACGTTAAACAGATCGGTCTCGATGCTCTTCTGATTCTGGGAAGTGGGCGGAATGATCCGCGCTTCGCGAATTATTCCGTTCTCCTCGATTTCGTACCGATGATAGAGAAGGCCGCGAGGAGCTTCAGAACAGCCATGCCCCACCCCCGCTTTCACTCGGTACCCGACCCGTTCCGGAACGGAGTCGTCGTATCGTTCCAAAATCCGGATCGACTCCTCGCACGCGAAGAGCGTCTCAAGCGACCGGACGATAATGCTCTTATAGGGATTCCGGCAATCCTCACGCGAGAACCCTACGGACGTCGCGGCCTGACGGACGCCCGGCGGCATTTTGGCTTCGTTTAGATAGTAGCGCGCGGATGGTCCGACGAAGTATGCCCCTCTGGCGCTTATTTTTGCTTGCAGGGCATGAGACCACTCGACTTGATACTCCTCGAAGTGGTTCGGAAACTCCGCGGCGGGAATTTCGAGTCCGCGACTCGTCGCGATCTTGCCCTCGAGAATCGGGTACTCGTCGGGATGCGAGAGCGAAACAAACTCATAATTTTGAACGTAATCCGGGAAGTCGAGCATCGCGACGAATTGAACCGTTTCGTGAGCGATATCGCGAGCGCGCTTGAGCGGGTCGAGCATTTTTTCGAGGGCCCGCCGCTCGGGAAATTTGTAGAAACCGCCGACCCGAACATTGATCGGATGAATCTCGCGTCCGCCGATCGCGGACATGAGATCGTTACCCGCCTTTTTGAGCTCCAGTCCCCGCGTGACCTGGACGGGGTACTTGCGCGACATTTCGATCGCGTCTTCGTAGCCCAGAAAATCCGGCGCGTGGAGCATATAAATGTGCAAGCCGTGGCTTTCGATCCATTCCCCGCAGAAAATAAGACGTCTGAGAGCTCGGATTTCCGGCGTGACTTCGATCCCAAGCGCTTGCTCGAGCGCATGCACCGCGCTCATCTGATACGCGATCGGGCAGATCCCGCAGATCCGGGAAGTGATATCCGGAACCTCGGTGTGGTGCCGCCCTCGCAAAAAGGCCTCGAAGAACCGGGGGGGCTCGAAGATATTGAACTGCACGCTCTCGACAGCGCCGTCGCGCATCTTCACCGTGAGCCCACCTTCTCCCTCGACTCGTGCAAGGGCCTCGACCCGGATCGTCCGGTTGGAAGGGGAATCTGATGTTTTCGATTGTATGCTCATGAGTCACTCGTTCTTGGGATGAAGGGGCGTCGGACTCAGCCCGAATTTTTGCCTCGCGGCTCCGAATTCCTCAGAAGCAGTCTTCATGAGATCGCTTCCGGAATAATAGGACCGGAGCGCGCGCTCGACCGTCTCCGGCTTCACGTGCATTTCTTGGATGAACCAGTTTCCGAGAGAAGGGGCGTTCGGCGTTTCTTTCGGACCGAAACAGCTGTAGCAGCCCCTGTTGAACGACGGGCACAGCACTCCGCAGCCCGAGTGAGTGATCGGCCCGAGGCAGGGGACGCCGTGCGCGACCATCACGCATATGTTCCCTTTGATCTTGCAATCGACGCATTGGGAATACGGCGCGACATTGGGTCGCCGCCCTTGGAGGAAGGCGGCGACCACTTCAAGGAGCTGGTTCTTGTTCACCGGGCAGCCGTTGAGTTCAAAATCGACTTCGACGTGCTTTGACATCGGCGTCGAAGTCTCGAGAGACCGGATGTACTCCGGTTTCGGGTAGACGTATCGGGCGTACTCCTCGACGCTCGTGTAATTGCGAAGTGCCTGGATCCCTCCGGCAACCGCGCAGGCGCCGATCGAAACGAGGATTTTCGATTGTTTTCGGATCTCCTGGATGCGCCTCACGTCCTCCTCGGTCGTGATCGAGCCATCGGCGAGCGCGATGTCGTAAGGACCGGGAAGCGCTCGGCTCGAGGCCTCGAGGAAATAGGAAATTTCTGCCACGGCCGCGAGCTCGAGCAATTCCGTTTCGCAATCGAGAAGGCTCAGCTGGCAACCGTCGCACGAGGCGAATTTGAAAACCGCGAGTTTTGGTTTTCTGTCGGACATGTCAGAACTCTTTTCTCAAAAATACCGCTTCAACTTCGTTGTACGAGAACACCGGGCCGTCCTTGCAGACGAAAACACCTCCATATTGGCAATGCCCGCAGAATCCGATTCCGCATTTCATGCTTCGCTCCATCGTGACGAAAATCCGGTCGTCCGGCATCCCGAGGCCGGTAAGTTCCGGAATCGTATAACGCATCATGATTTCCGGCCCGCAGATCATGGCGACCGAATGCAGTGGATCGAACCGGGCTTCGGAGATCAATTTCGGAACCACCCCGACCCTCCCGTTCCAGTTCGCGTCTCCCGCGTCAACCGTGATCAGGATCTGCATGTCCTTTCGCCGCGCCCACTCGGCGAGCTCGTTCGCGAAAAGAATATCTCTCGGAGTCCTGGTTCCGAAGAGAAGGATTATCCGGCCGTACTGAAGCCGGTTGCCGAGCGCGTGATACAGAGCGGGCCGAAGCGGCGCGAGACCGATTCCGCCCGCGATGAGCACGAGGTCCTTTCCTTGCGCCTTATCGACGGGCCACGGTCTGCCGTAGGGACCCCGAATGCCGACCTCCGCTCCCGGCTTGAGTTTCTGGAGAAGTGCCGTCGTCTGCCCCACCGCCCGGATCGTGTGAATGCAATCGCCCGCACGACCGGGATCCCCGCTGATCGAGATCGGCACTTCCCCTGCCCCAAAGGCGTAAATCATGTTGAATTGACCCGGAAAAAATCGAGGGATCTTCGTGCTTACGTCGGAGGGAACGAGGTTTATCGTGAAAACATCATGCGTTTCGGCCTGAAAGGATTTCACCCGGTAGGCGATCGGAAGCATTGGCTCGCAAAGCGGCTGCCCACCTCTGTCCCTTGTCGTCAACGAGCCGGTCGCGTTCATGAGGCCTTCTTTTTGGCGCCGTAAATATCGAGGACCTGAAGCCGGGTCGATCGAAGCCGGGCATTCATCTCTTCGGCGCAGACCTTCATGAGGCGATACCCTAGGGCGGGATCCGCTTCAGCCTTGGAACGGAGGCAAACGCCATCCATCGCGACAAGACGGCTATCCTCTACGGCACGGACATCGAACACCCAGCGATACGGCGGGAACAGCCAGGACCAGCCCACGACCTGCCCGGGCCCGAGCGTTTCAACGGTCAGATTGGCGTAGCCCGGAGCCTGCATTTCCAGAGCGAGCGTTCCAGTGCGGATCACGTAAAACGCTTCCGCGGAACCACCCTCGTGAGCCAAGTATTCGCCGGCACGAGCGATCTGATTTCGTCCACAACCCGCAAGCAAATCAATGTCGGATCTCGAAAGTTTTTGGAAGAATTGATGTTCTCCGAGCAGTTCTTCAATCGTTTTCATTTTTGGCTATCGCCTCGGCTTCCTCGGTGATGTCGATCCCCACGGGACACCAGGTGATGCAACGGCCGCACCCCACGCAGCCTGTCGTCCCGAACTGATCCCACCACGTTGACAGTTTATGAGTCATCCACTGCCGGTATCGTGATTTGCCCGTATAGCGGACTGATCCCCCATGGATGTAACTATGATCCAAGGTGAAGCATGAATCCCAGCGACGCCATCGCTCGGCCGTGCTGTTCCCAAGGTCCGCAGTGTCCTCGACGGTCGCGCAAAAGCAGGTCGGACAAACCAAGGTGCAGTTGGTGCAGTTCAAGCATCGCGCCGCGACGTTCTCCCATCGAGGATGCTCGAAGTTGTCGTTGAGTAAATTCCGAACTCCCGTAAGGTCCATGCGGCGCTTCTGAGTTCGCGCGACCTCTTCGAATACCGGTCGCGCGCGCGCGCGATACTCCTCGATACCGTCATTGAGATGACCGCTCCTTTCAAAGAGCGCGAGAACTCTTTCGCCTTCAGCGCTGTTTTCCTGGATCAGAAAATAGTGTTCGCGTTCACTGACGATCTCCGTCAGTGCAAGGTCGTAGCCCCCGCGAACCTCGGGCCCGGTGTTCATGCTGGCGCAAAAGCAGGTCGGGCTCGAAGAAGTGCATTGAACGGCGACGATGAGTGCGTTTTCTCGCCGTGCCTGATAAGCCGGGTCCTGGATCCGAGGCTCGATGAAAATTCGATCCTGAATCGCGATCGCAACGACATCACAGGCGCGAACCCCGATGAAAGCCAGTTTCGGGGCCTGCACGGGTTCACGAGTGAATTGAATCGAGCCGTCTTCCGCCTTTTTTGAGAAAAACAACCGCTCACGGCTTTTGAAGAGCGATTCCTTCCAAGTGCGTGGACTTGAGGAATAACCGAAGTACGCGCGGCTGTCCGTTTTTTTGATCCGGTAGAACCCAGGGCCCTGCTCGTCCGTCCAGCCCCGGGGCAAGTCGTTCAGCCCGCGAATCTCGTCATAAACGACTGCTTGGTTATAAACATGTGGTCCGACGAGACGGTAACCTGCGCTTTCGATCGAACTCAGAAGCTTACCTAAATCACTCGCCTCAAACCGATTCACGACGCCGGGTTCTAGTACTTGTCTCCGCGCGCAAGGAAGCGGAATCGCCTCATGCGGCGCATAAGTTCATATTTCTAGGAAGATAAGATGCATCCAGCCGAAGTGTCGCGAAGTCAACATCGATCATGGTACCCGGTTCGCCCGGTATCGTCGTTGGCTCTTTTTCTCGGAATGGCGAGTCTTGGCTTCCTTGTTTCTGCTACGGCTTGAGCGCGTTGGCCGAGTGGGCTTTCGCATTTTGGGTACCGAGACGGCGCGCGCCAGAAGCTCGCGCAGTTTCTCGAGGCAATCCTCCCGATTTTGCTGCTGATCGCGATAGCGGTCGCTCGCGATGACGATCTCCCCCTCGACTGTCAGTCGTGAAGACAGTCGGTTCAGGAGCCAGGAACGTTTTTCGAGGTCCAGACTCGCGCTTTTGGCGAGGTTCCATCGGAGTACCGCCTTACTATTTACCTTGTTCACGTTTTGCCCGCCCGGACCGGAACTCCGGACATACGAGAATTCGATTTCTGAAAGCGGGATTTGAATCTCACGGGCCCAAAATTGAGTCACGAGCATCACCTTCCTATTCGACAAGCCTAGGGCTTAAGTATAGAACAGGACCATGAACGACATTTGTTATTTCTGCAAGCGGGCGCCGGTCGAACATGTTTGTTCCATCTGTAAGCGCGGTGTTTGTATCGAGTGTGCCGATTGCCATAACTGCTATCCTCGCGAGGGGAGGCACGTGGTGAAAATCGGGATTTGCTGTGCTGCCTGGAATAGGCCGCGGGCAACCGTCATTGTTGTATAAAGAACAACTTCTCGATTACCAAACTATTCGGTAGGCAAGGTTCCCGAGAGGACCAAGAACTCGTATAGTCTGTTCGAGACGAGACTTTTCAGTATCAGCGTCCGACGACGTCAAGCAGCGAAATCCATCCGGCTTCTTTTAATGCTTCCAGCTGCATCTCGCGACAGCATTGGCCAATAAATCCGCTCGCTGCAACGGCGAAACTTCAATTGTGGCGACCGTTGCTGCAGTTTCCGCTTTCTTTGCATTTGAACTTCAAAAAGTTCAAGAAGCGTCGGAGTTGTTCTCGGGCATGGCTCAGTTGCTTCACGCCGAGTTTCGTCTCCCCGATTGCGATAATGCGGCAGGTGTCCCTCTCTCCGACGAGGAGGTCCAGCTCACCGATCGTGTCGCCGTTTTTCTTTTCCCGGTACTCGATACCACCAGTGATAAAGTAGTGGGGAGATGGGTATTCGCGAGAAAGCTTGCTGATCGCCAATGCCTCTAAGACATCACCTTCCTTTTCGAAGGTAAAGTTCATTGACCTTTGGGCCAGTTTCAATGTTTCGAAGGGCTCCTCAAGCTTGTTTCTGCGTATTTCTGCTAAAATACCCGGCTCGTTTTGGTGATTTCCGAGAAAGACCATCCAGAGATACTGTGCATCACTTCGCGAAATGGGGTACTCATGGCTGAATCCCGCGCGCACAGCACCCTGTATTCCAAAGATGACCTGGCGCTGCATTAATGGGAAGTGCCTGAGGTCCGGTTCGGCACAGTGGGCAGGGACGGTTGTGTCCACCCGGGTTCGATTGAAATACTCATCAGCAATCGCAGAACCGCACCAAGCGATAGCCGTTGCTATCACGAACAAGAATTTTGCCCCCACGCGATCTCCCCCTTGAAACTAATGCTATTTAGATAAGGGCGAGACCTGTGTTTTGCAAATTATTTCTTAGGCGCGTCGTTTAAACCTCTTTGACAAGGATGCGGACCAGCGGGAAGGTTGTTCCGTCTATGGAAGAAATCGCTATTGTTATCGTTTGCCTCATCTTTAACGCGCTGCTTTCGGGTTCAGAGATGGCGTTTGTAACAGCAGAAAAGCCCCAATTGCGGGGGCTTGCTCGTAAGGGCGATGGAAGAGCTAAGCACGTCCTATCGCTTCGCGAGCGTCCTGAGCGAACCTTATCCGTAATTCAGGTGGGAATTACGCTCGTGGGTGCAATTGCCGCAGCCGTAGGAGGCGCCGGCGCCGAGGAATCGATTAATCCATTGTTGCGGCAGCGATTTGGGCTTAGCGAAAATGCTGCTGAGTTTATCGCGGTGTTAATCGTAGTTCTACCCATTACGTATTTTAGTGTCGTAGTAGGGGAGTTGCTGCCGAAAGCCTTAGCGCTCAGAAACCCGATTCGCATAGCCCTGAAATCGGCCCGATGGCTGGCGCTCTTCGAACGAACTCTGTCCCCTGTTGTTACCGTTCTGGAGTGGTCTACCAGAAAGCTTCTGCTGCTATTTTTCAAAAAACCAGTTATTGAACCCGGCTTGGCGACGCCTGAAACGGTGGAGCTGGACCAGCTCTCTCAGCAAACACGTCAGTACGTTATCAATCTCGTCACCGTTGAAAAAAAGGCTGTACGCGACATTTTTCTTCCCTGGCAGGATGCTGTATGCGCGGATGTGAAGAATTCGGCGGAAGAAGTAGAAGCCATTGTAATCTCCTCCCGTCACACGCGCCTTCCTGTTCTCAAAGATGACGCGGTGATCGGAATCCTCAATACGAAGGAGTTCGTGGCATTTAGGAAATCTGGAGGGCAAAACTGGCAGGACATTATCCGGAATGTCGTAGCGGTTCAGGAAAGTGACCCACTGTTACGGGCCCTGAGACAAATGCAGGAGAAGCGCAGTCATCTCAGCGTCGTCCTAAGTGGAAACAAAAGAATCGGCATCGTCACGATGGAAGACATTCTCGAAGAAGTCATTGGGGACGTGTTCGACGAAGATGACGATGGAGCATTAAGGAAAATATTAAGTGCGGGGGTCGTTTCTCGGCGATTAGGTTCTGGCCAAAAATAGCAGGTTCGATCGATTCTTCCGGGATCCCTGGAGGTT
>MEQK01000110.1 GCA_001770175.1 Bdellovibrionales bacterium RIFOXYD1_FULL_55_31
CCTTCGTGGCGGCACAAATGGTCGACGCGTACCGGTTCAGTCACGCCCCTCCCGAAGGTGATCGAGACTTTTCCAGGCTCACCTCACCGCTCGCCGTCGCGACCCAAACACAAACTCATGATTACAACCGTGATCCAATTCTCAATGGGGGCGAAACGCATCGCGCGCTCGAAGTATTGAAGAGCAGCGGGTCCTGCGATTCCAGGCTCGTTGAAGGCCGCTTCAACTGGTACAGCAAACGTTTGGTTCTCGCCTCGATGAAGCCGTTTCTCAACCGGGCCGCCTATGAGCGCGCGGTTCGCGATTATGAAGCCGAGCAGAAAAGGAACGAAAAATCCCGCGAACTGTCCAAGACTCCCCCGACAGTGCCCCCGCTGGACAAGACCACCCGCGAATACCTGAAAACAAGGCCCGATGTAAAAAAAATGAGCCCGGATGAACTTTCGAAACTGATCACAAGGCTCCAGAAAAAAGACCCCGTGTACCTCGAAAACATGAGCAGCTGCGACGGCAACACAAACGTAGCGAATACATTCGTCCAAAGCTTTTACGATGTCGTGAACGGCTTCTTCGAACGAGGCGAGCGTGTGATCGAGCTAAACGCGGCGATCACACGCTCCTGCAGCGAAAAACCAAGACACCCCTTCGGATACAAGGCACACACGCTTGAAAGAGGCGCGATCTATACCCGCAAGTTCCTGCAAAAAATTATCAACGAACGGCTGAGCGGGCCTGAACCTATCCAACCGTTTAAAATCGGATTTTGTCAGAACATCCTGTTTCGGGGGAACAGTTACCGCGGTGTAACGAATATCGGACTCACGACCCTTCTTGCCAAGAACTGTCAGCCCCACGCTGCCCTCATCATCGGGCGAAGGGTAAAAGATGGAAGGTGCCAGTTTCTCGTCAGGAATTCCTGGGGAACAAGTTGCTGTCCCTACTCACGGGAGTGGGAGTGTGAAAAAGGGAATATCTGGGTTAACGCTGATTCCTTGATGGAAAACGTCTACAATGTCTCATACCTTGAATAAGCCCGCGCAGATCGCAGTTATTGCAGCATTTCTCTCTTTCGGAGTCTCCGGGGTTGCGGATTCAAAGCAGTCCGTTCAATTCGCGATTCCAAACAAGCCGGATAGCCCCGCGAAGAAAAACATCGAATTCGTCCTCCTTCCTGAACGTCACCTGATGATTTCATCCGAATGCGTGAAAAGCCGCGCGGCCAAAATTATTTTCGAGTGTGCGGCGTATCGCGCATTACGAATCGCAAGTACCGTCCAACTCAACAAAGAGCACTACTCCGGCGGGCATCCTGGTGCGGCGAT
Organism: Bdellovibrionales bacterium RIFOXYD1_FULL_55_31; assembly: GCA_001770175.1. Lineage (GTDB taxonomy): Bacteria > Bdellovibrionota > UBA1018 > UBA1018 > UBA1018 > XYD1-FULL-55-31. The sequence goes on from MEQK01000110.1 coordinate 1,323, forward strand.
TTGCCGAACCCCGCTTGGAGGGGAATTCGTGATTGGAATCGAGAATACCCCCGAGCGCGACGAAAATGGCTTTTGCCGCTTCAAAGACGGTTCTATCGTCGATGTGGGCACGATTTTCAGATACGCTCTTGATCACCTCACACCAGAGTGATCAGGCGAGTGATTCGGCGACGCTTAGCCGACCGCTCTCAGCCGAGCAATGCGTTCTTCAAGCGGCGGATGGGTGGAAAAGAACCGCATAAAACCAGCGGGGCGACTTGATATTTTCAACGCCTGAACGGCAGGCTGCGCCTGGGGGTCGACCAGCTCGTAAGTTCTCCGCAAAGCTTCGAGTGCTTGGATCATGCTGTCTCTCCCGGCCAGGCGCGCGCCACCGGTGTCGGCGCGAAATTCACGCCACCGGGAGAACCAGGCGACAACAATCGATCCAAGAATCATGAACATGATTTCAAGTATGAACTGCACGACAAAGTAGCTGCCGCCCGCGAAACCCCGGTCCCGGTCATCCCGCTCGCCGCGCATCGCCTGCATGAGTGCGAATGCGATGACTCGCGAAAGAAACATGACGAACGCATTTACGACGCCTTGAATGAGAGTCATGGTCACCATGTCGCCGTTCGCGACATGCGCGATCTCATGTCCGAGCACGCCTTCAATTTCCTCGCGCTTCATACGGGAGAGGAGACCGCTCGAAACGGCGACCAGCGCGCGTGACTTTGTTGGCCCTGTAGCGAAAGCATTCAACTCAGGTGAATTGTAAATTCCCACTTCCGGCATGACAGGAAGGTGGGCCGCCCTTGCGAGGTCATAAACGATTTGTACGAGAGCCTGGAGTTGGGGGTCACGGGTATCCGGCGTGATGAGATGGACGCCCATCATCCATTTCGCCATCACTCGCGAGAGTGCCAATGAAATGAGGGCTCCGCCCATACCCCACACAAGACAAAAGGCCATCAAAGAACCGTAATCGATTCCATAAGCCGTGAGATAGGGCTGAATCCCAAGCACCTGCAGCACGATGGAAATCGTGATGATGACCAGAAAGTTAACGGCAACGAAAAGGAAAATACGTTTGAACCATGCCATTTGAATGCTCCCTAGCTCTATTTATGGTGATGAAGAGGTCACAGTCAAGCGCTCGCGCTCAGTCGGGCGAGCAAATCGCCCAGCCCAGCCCCGACGACCGTCGGCCACGTATATAGCAGAGGCCCGGAGGTACTCCGAGCCTCCATTCTAAAGTTAACGCGCTGCCAGCTTAGCCTGCGCTTCTTTGACGGACAAGCGGCTGATTCGCATTCCGTAGAACGACCGTACGACGAAGTACAGTCCGACCAGGAAAAGAGCGATGCCCAGGTAAAAAGCTGTTTCCTTGGCGGCAACCGCGATCTCAACGGCCAGGAGTCCGAAGAGAGTCGTGAACTTGATGATCGGATTCAAGGCGACCGAGGAGGTATCCTTGAACGGATCGCCAACAGTGTCGCCCACAACGGTCGCCGCGTGCAACGGAGTCCCCTTCTCTTTCAAATCAACTTCAACCACCTTCTTGGCATTGTCCCAGGCGCCACCGGCATTCGCCATGAACATTGCCTGGAAAAGCCCGAAGGCCGCGATTGAGATGAGATAGCTCGCGAAGAAAGTCGGATCGAAAAACGCGAAAGCGAGCGTAAACGAGAAGATCACGCCAAAGATGTTCAGCATACCGGCTTGCGCATACTGGGTACAGATTTTCACGACTTCTTTCGAGTCCTTCACCGATGCTTTCGCATCGCTATCCAGCCTGATGTGCTGCTTAATGTACTCGACAGCTCGATACGCGCCGGTCGTCACAGCCTGCATCGAAGCCCCGGAGAACCAGTAGATCACGGCTCCGCCGGTGATCAAGCCGAGAAGAACCTTCGGGTCCAGGAGATCCAATCTGAGATTCAAGAGCAGGATGATCGAAAAAATCATCGTTGTCGCGCCGATCACCGCTGTGCCGATCAAAACCGGTTTCGCCGTGGCTTTGAAGGTGTTGCCAGCGGAATCGTTTTCTTCGAGGTAATGCTTGCCTTTCACGAAATCCGGCGTGAAGCCGAACTCGCGCTGAATATCCGAACTCGCGCCCGCAAGATGCTCGACCTGAGAGAGTTCGAATACCGATTGCGCATTGTCAGTCACCGGACCATAGCTATCGACCGCGATCGTGACCGGGCCCATGCCCAGGAACCCGAACGCGACCAAGCCAAAGGCGAAGACCGCGGGATAAACCATGTACTGATCCAGCCCGGACGTGCTTGTGAGATAAGCGATCAGCATCAAACCGACCATGGTGATCCCCTTCCAGAAGGCGCTGAAATTGCCAGCGACCAAACCGGAGAGAATCGTCAGTGATGAGCCGCCTTCACGAGACGCCGCGACGATCTCCGCAACGTGCTTCGACTTGGCTGAAGTGAAGACCTTCGTCAGCTCCGGAATCAACGCGGCCGCGAGAGTACCGCAGCTGATGATCGTCGAGAGCTTGAACCAGACCTCGCCCATGTCACCGATCAGCAGGTAGCTGGCCGAATACGTCACCAGGATCGACACGATCGAGGTAATCCAAACGAGGTGGGTCAGAGGCGCTTCGAAATCAAAGTGGGGCTTATTTCCATAAAGAGCTCTCGAAATGAATCCGTTGAGCCAATACGAAACGATGGACGTGATGATCATCAGAATGCGCATCGCGAAAATCCAGACGATCAGCTTCGATTGGGTTTCGATGCCGTTCGGAGCCAAAGTAAGCTTTCCTTCAGCGTCAAAGCCCATGCCGACGGCGAGCACGATAAAGCTGATAAGCGCGACGCCGGTCACGCCGTAGGTTTCGAAACCATCCGCGGTCGGACCGACCGAATCCCCCGCGTTATCGCCCGTGCAATCCGCGATCACGCCCGGGTTTCTCGCGTCGTCTTCCTTGATGTTGAAAACGATTTTCATGAGATCCGAGCCGATGTCGGCGATCTTCGTGAAAATACCGCCGCAGATACGAAGCGCCGAAGCACCGAGCGATTCACCGATCGCAAACCCGATAAAACACGCGCCGGCCGCCTCGCGGGGGACATAGAGCAGGATGAAAATCATCATGAAGAGCTCGACGCAGATCAAAAGCACGCCGATGGACATCCCCGACCGAAGCGGGAGATCCATGACCTCGTAGGCTTTGCCGCGAAGCGAGGCGAACGCCGTCCGGCTGTTCGCGTAGGTGTTGATGCGGATGCCGAACCAGGCGACGCCGAAAGAACCGAGAATACCCAGAATGGACCAAAGAAGAATCAGAAGAACCCGAGAAAGTTCGAGGCCCTGCAATACGAAAAAGTAATAGAAAATGCAAATCCCGATGAAAGCTTCGAGCAGGATCAGCAACTTGCCCTGCTGAAGCAGATATGTTTTGCAGGTTTCATAAATCAGGTGCGAAACGTCCAGCATCGATTGATGGGCCGGCAATTTCTTGATTTTACGGAATTCGATCCAGCCGAAGAGCATACCGAGGAGACAGACGATCATCCCGAACCCGAGAATACTCGTACCACTGATCGTGGCCCCAAAAAGGTTGTACATCGTGCTGAGTTCCGGGATTTTCAGCTCGACTTCGCTGGCAAATGCCGAACCGTTAAACGTAAACGCAGCAATAACCGCGATCCAAGTGATGATCCGTGTGATTTGGGTAATCTGAGTAGGCATGAGTGTCCTCATTTATAATCCTTCGAATTGAAACGAATTGAAAAATTGTCTTAAGTGTTTAGAGTCATAAATGACCAAAAAAAGCTTGTCAAAGTATTTGAGCAAACCTTTCCGGTTTCGAAGGTCTGAAATTCCCGCACATACATGAACTCCGGATCGTCCTCGCATTTCAGCTCAATTCAGTGACAATCTAGATCAGCACTTAACGCCTTGCAGCGATACCACTTGGATTGATAGTTCCTTCTCGCGTCCGCTGCATCGAAATGAAAGCAATCGCGAGACCGGCCATTCCCAGGAGGCTGAACACTGCTGAAAGATGAAGAAACGTTCCGATCCGACCGGTCGCAACTACCGTTCCGAGAAGCGAGACCACCCAAGCCGTCACGGCGCGATCGAAAATCGATTCCAAAGAAAGAAGAGTCGCTCGAAATCTCGTATCCGGAATCGCGTCGTTCATGAGCTGCCGCTGGATCGGGAAAGCCAGCCCCGTCGCCCACGACAGGACACTCAGCCAGAAGACGGCCCCCACCGCTCCGGAAAACGCGATCAGGGACATACTGATCGCGATCACCCCGGTCAGAACGAATATGGAATTGAGATCCGATTCGAGCCGAACCGAAAACCGCCTGCCCAATATTCCCAGTCCTCTTTGAAACTGCCCCGGATAGGCCGAACCCATGGCTTCAAAGAGCGTGATGACTGACATGATCCAGCCGAAGGAAGCCGGACCGAGATCACGCTCGGTCAAAAGCGGCTGGAACAAATTTACCTGGCAAACCCGGGAAAGGACAAAAATGGCAATCCCTTGCAGGATGATCAGAATAAGCACGGGGCGAGCTTTCAGAACCTTGAACACCGGCAGGAGATTCGTCTTGAGACCCGATTCGGTTTGACTCGGCCGGCCGCCGCCATCAAGCGAACGGGGAAGAAAAAGCGCGAAACCGAGAGAAACTGCCGCGGCGATCGCCGTCAAAGTGTATGGAAGCGAAAGCTTCCATTCCATCAGAACCCCGATCCCTGCCCAAAAAACCACTTTTCCCGCGAGCGAATAGGCGCGCGCCCGGCCTTCGGCCTTCTTGTAGAGGCGCGCAAGCCCGCGGCCGTCGAGATAATCGTATAGATAAGCGCTCCCCGCCCCTGAAATCAGGGATCTCGCGAGCGCGACGAGCACGAAATGCCAGAGAAACCCGCCGTAGGTAGGCGCGAAAACCGGCAGGAGATTCGAAAAAGCCAGAATGACAGCCCCGAGTTTCAGACAACCCAATTTGCTCCAGCGGTCCGCGAGAAGACCGGTCGGAATTTCCAGAAAAAGAAACGCCAGATAATAGATACTCTGGATCGAGAAGACTTCAGGATCGGAGAGCCCCATCCTGCGCTGGTACTCGTAGAAAACAGGCGTCCAAAGAAGAAGCGAAAAGAAGAACTGAAATCCGTAAAAGAGGCGGATTGTTCGCGTCGCGTCCGGATCCTGCTGCATGGGTTGCGCGGTGCTTTTCATACGCTATTTCGAATATGGCCTGAGCTGTAGGACGAAAATCCCCTCCTCGTTGACGATCCACTCGATATCAAGCGGCGCACTGAAGGTGTAATCCGGCGAAAAATGGGATTGCAGAAGTCGGCCCGCCATCGCGAGCTCCTGGAGCACTTTCTTTTCGGATGCCCCGAGGTCTTCACGGGAACCTCCGATGGAAAGCGTGCGCCCGCCCCCTTCGACGGTATTGAAGAGATACTGATACGGAAGTTCCACGCCTTGGACGACTTTTTCGACCGAATGAGGTGTGACGTTCAGATAAACATCCCTGAAATTCGTGCGATTCATCGGATTAATCGTGACGAGAACGCCGCCCATATGCGCCTTCACTTCCTCCTGGATAATGACTCCCATGTAACTCTCATCGAGCGAAATACCGACTTCATGCCGCAAACGCACGCTCCGAGGAGACACCAGCGAGGCCCAGACTTCCTTGATGCTTTCGAAAATGTTCTCGGCTGTCGTGACGTGATTGATGGACTCATAAATCCCGGCGGCCGAAAAATTCTCGAGATCCTCCGCATTCGAGGAGCTTCGGACGACGAAACTCGAAATTCCGGCAAGCGTGTCAGCGATGTGGGAATCGATTCTGTCACGAAGCTTATCCGGCATCCGCGCGGACCTGATCAGGCTTTGGAGATTCAGCGAAAGCGAATCGATTTCGCGGGCATTCAGTTCGAGAGCCATCTTCAGTTTCCCGATGCTCTGCTGGATGCGCGGCGATGACTCGAGGAACTGCTGCTGTATCGAAAACGGGATCGCGATTCCCCGCGGAACCTGGATTGTCCTCTGCAGATATTCCGAAGCCCCGCGAACCAGCGAACTTACATCCGACTTTTTGGGAAGATCCAGCCGTTGCGCCAGGTATCCGAGAAGATTGTCGCGCGGAGGCCTCCTGATTTTGTAGAAACCGACCAGGCGCTCTGAGCCATGATCGAGCACGTATTTCAGCTCGCCGAGGTTGGCTGCCTTCGTGCCATATCGATAGCGGTCACTCATTCTGAGACTCGCTAGCTCGGCGATCGGTGTATTGATCGTCTCAGGTTCCTCGATCTTGACCCGGTGAACAGTCCAGATCGGCCGGTGATCGGCATCACTGGGGCGTTCGATTTTCTCGAGAATGATCTGCGACTCATCCGCTTCAACCCGAAAGTTCACCCATTTCCCGTCGAGCTGCTCTCTTTCGATCTTCTCGATAATCCCGACCTGAACGGCGTTCGGAATCTGCCAGCCCGAAGCCAGCACATTGGTGTGTGAGAGCGGCGTCGTGTGATCCGCGTTGATAATGCCCGAAAGGCGGGGAATGTCGTCGGGCACCCGCCGCATGACAATGATGTCGAACCATTCGAGCGTCCCCTTGGCTTTCTTGTACTCCTCGTACGATCGGAAGGCCCGCAACCGCCCGCGCACGGCCCCAGGGTTCAGCGCGACGAAATCCGCTATCGAAAACAGTTCTCGTGAAAAGACGTGCGGCACCTCGTTGGCGGGCAGCGAATTCACAATCGTTTCCTGGTGGTGATTGGCGGGTTTAAAGAGGACCGCGAGGTCCACGTCAAGGTGGTCCTTTACCGCTCGGTAAAAAAACCGCAACATCTCGCCATCCATGGTGTCGATTTCAACGGTTTCCAGCGTGAAAAAACGATCGCCCTTCTTATGAAACGCGACCAGGCCAAGAAAGAACCGCCGGTCGGGATTCAGGTAGACGCTTTTGTTGAACTCATCGATGTCGCGATCAAGATCGTCAATGGAGATTCCGAGGATCTGTTCCGCGATGTAATCCGAATGAAACTTGTAGCGCGCGTGATTTAGAAAATGAACAACCGGTGTCTTGCCGTTTCGCGTCCCCTCTTTATCGACCAGCACTTTGACGAAGGGATAACCCGCCAGCGTTCCCGCGAGTTGCGAAAACGCCTCGAGGCTCAGTCGCTCCCCGACAAGCGCGGCGAGGCGTTCAGAATCAGTGCATAATGGCGAGCCCACCGGGCTCAGCGGTTGGTCAGTCAAATGGTCCTTCCCACGATCGGTCACAATTGGCCACATTGGCCACCCATTGAGGCACATGGCCAAAGTTGATCCTTTATACACGAAAGAGAGAAAGTGTATAGAGTGGAATTGACGCTCTTTGTCATGCTCGTAAACATCAGACCTTACAGGGCTTTTTCTAACGCAAACATCAATGCTGCTCGATCAAAGCCCCTACTATTTCAAACGTGCGAGATCGGTTTCGCCCCGATTTGGCGCGGTTCTTGGACGCCGATGCCCCCATCGAGGGGGCATATGGCAAAGAGCGCAAATAGCTTCAAGACCGAATCAGAATTTAGAGTAGGCAGCCGGACTTATCGCTACCATTCGGTTAACAAATTCAAAACCTTGCCCTATTCCCTGAAACTTCTGCTCGAAAACCTGCTCCGCCATGAAGACGGCGTCCTCGTGCGTAAAGCGGATATCGAAACCCTGATCAACTGGAAACCGCATGACAGACCCCAAGCGGAAATTCAGTTCATGCCGGCACGCGTTTTACTGCAGGACTACACGGGAGTACCGGCCCTCGCCGATCTGGCCGCGATGCGAGACGCGCTGAAGCGACTCGGGGGCGATCCCAAGCGCGTGAATCCGATCCAACGCGCCGATCTCGTCATTGATCACTCCGTTCAGGTTGATTTCCATGCCACGCATTCGGCGTTCACCGCGAATGCGAGGCTCGAGTTCGAACGAAACAAGGAGAGATATGAATTTCTGCGCTGGGGGCAGAACACGTTCAAAAATTTCCGAGTCGTGCCGCCGGACACCGGGATCGTCCATCAGGTCAATCTTGAATATCTGGCCGAAGTGGCGACGATTTCCGGAGATTGGATCTATCCCGACACTCTCATCGGAACGGATTCCCATAGTACCATGATCAACGGGCTCGGCGTGCTCGGATGGGGCGTCGGCGGAATTGAAGCCGAGGCCGCGATGCTCGGCCAGCCTTGTTCGATGCTCATTCCGGAAGTCGTCGGGTGCGAACTTTCAGGCAAGCTGAACCCGGGAATAACGGCGACCGATCTCGTGCTGACTGTAACCGAAGTTCTCCGCAAAAAAGGCGTCGTCGGCAAATTCGTCGAATTCATCGGCGCGGGAGCCGCCACGCTCCCCGTCGCCGATCGGGCAACGATCGCCAACATGGCGCCCGAATATGGCGCGACGTGTGGCATCTTCCCCGTTGATCAGCTCACGATGGATTTCCTGCGACTCACCGGCCGGACGAGTCTGATTCCCTCCACCAAAGCCTATTATAAGGCACAAGGTCTCTGGAATGTCGGTGCAGTACTCGCCGCGCATCCGGAAAACTTCTACTCCGAGCTGGTCAAAATCGATTTGAATCAGATTGAAAGGAGTCTCTCGGGACCGTCTCGTCCGCAGGATCGAGTAGCACTCTCGAAAGTTCCGGAATCCTTCAGGAGCTTCTTGAAAAGCCCTGTATCGGCTTCCGAGAACGCGCATCACCAGCTCACGGATGGATCGGTTGTGATTGCCGCGATAACAAGCTGCACGAATACCTCCAATCCTTCCCTGCTCATAGCTGCCGGTCTCCTGGCGAAACGCGCGGTGAAACGCGGGCTTGCCTGCAAGCCTTGGGTGAAAACAAGCTTGGCGCCCGGCTCCAAAGCCGTGGTGAATTACCTGAAAACCGCGGGACTCCTGCCGTATCTCGAGGACCTCGGATTCCAGGTCGTTGCCTACGGTTGTACGACGTGTATCGGGAACAGCGGCCCCCTGGACGCGGTGGTCTCGCGCCAGATTCGCGAATCCAATATCACCACGATCGCCGTGCTTTCCGGAAACCGGAATTTCGAAGGCCGTATCCATCCGGACGTACGAGCCAACTATCTCGCCTCTCCCCCTCTCGTCGTCGCTTACGCGCTCACCGGCCATATCGGCATCAACCTCAGCAACGAACCTGTCGGAATGGATCGCGAAGGTCGTCCAGTCCTTCTTTCCGAACTCTGGCCTGAGTCCGAGGAGATCCATGAATATGTCAGAAAATACGTTACGCCCGAGGAATTCCAGAGGAGCTATCAAGGTGTTTTTTCCGGAAGCGGCAGCTGGCAGGATTTGACTGTAATAGAAAACGAACTCTATCCATGGAAAAATGATTCCACCTACATCAAACAACCGCCGTTTTTCGAAGACGTTTCTCCTGACGTGCCTCCGGTGAAGGATATCCAAGGAGCCCGCGTACTCGCGTTGTTCGGTGACTCAATCACCACTGATCACATTTCGCCGGCAGGATCGTTCACGGCCGCCAGTCCGGCCGGGCGCTATCTCCTGAGTCTTGGGGTTCGCGCCGAGGATTTCAACTCCTACGGGGCACGACGCGGAAATCACGAAGTCATGGTGCGGGGAACCTTTTCAAACGTCCGCCTGAAAAACCGTTTGCTCCCGGGAACTGCCGAGATCGCCGAAAATCAGGGAGGCATGACGGTTCACCTCCCGGATGGAGAAGTGATGTCGATTTACGACGCGTCGAGGAAGTACCTTTCCGAGGGAACTCCGCTTTTGATTGTGGCCGGGAAAGAATATGGGTCCGGGTCATCGCGCGACTGGGCGGCCAAGGGTCCAAAACTGCTTGGGGTTCGGGCCGTTCTGGCTGAAAGCTATGAACGCATTCACCGCTCCAATCTTGTCGGAATGGGTATTCTCCCCTTACAGTTCCTACCGGGGGAGAGCCTGGCGAGCATCGGTCTGACAGGCCGAGAGATCTTTGACATCAGAAACTTGGAAGAGCTTTTTCGAAACATGTCTGGAAAAGTTGAGATCGTGGCCAAAATGCCCGATACTGAATCCAAGCACTTCCAGGCGGTACTCCGAATCGACACTCCAAACGAGGTCGTCTATTTCAGAAACGGTGGCATCCTGCCTTACGTGCTCCGGCAACAGCTCAGGCAGGGAGCGGGCATTTATGGACAAAGTTCGAAAGCTCGGGTTAATCCAACGATCGTTAGGCATCCGGCACAAGATCAAAGTGCATGAAAGCATGAAATCTCCGGACACTCACGAAGAGATGGCACTCATGCTCCTCACTAAATGGGAATTCGAAGACGAACTTCGCGCGATAGAAGAAATCCTCGCCGAGGCCCGTCATGAAAACGTGCGCCACAAACGGGATGTGATTCAACACGAAAACGAATTTCCCGAGGACGAACCCAAAAAGAAAACAGGGAAGTAAAAACTAGCGAAGCGAACCAAGCGCGCGCGCGATCAGGCGCTTCGGAACCTTGGCCTTTGGGACTTTTCGTTCAAACCAGAAGCGAACATCCAGGTCAAGCCCGGCTCCTTGCATATAGTTATAGACGGCTTTCCTGAGCCCTTCCCCCAGTACTTCCGTAACTTCGCCCTTGCATCCTGTCGGATCTTCGAATTGGACATCGTTACGGGCAAAGAGCGGCTCCTCGCCAGAAGCGGCATCCACGAGAGTGATTCCGAATTTTTCGGGATTTCTGCCGACAGGGCTGTGAATCGTGGCTGAAAACCGGTGCCAAAAAGCGGACTGAATGCAACCGCTTTCAAAGAGCTGTCTGACTCTTTCGAGGGAGTCAACCGTTTCCTGTTCCGTCTGAGTGGGAAAGCCGTACATCAGATAAGCGTGAACGAGCACTCCGGCGTCGGCAAACCCGCGCGTGACACGGGCGACCTGTTCGACCGTCACGCCTTTTCGCATCAACTTCAGGAGCCGGTCGGAGGCGACCTCAAGCCCACCCGTGACGGCAATGCATCCCGACTGCGCGAGCAACCGGGCCAAATGCGGCGTGAAGGCGGTTTCGAAACGGATATTGCCCCACCAGGAAACCACCAGCTTGCGCTCGAGCAGCCGTTCCGCGAGTTTTCTCAAAAAAGCCGGGGGCGCGGCTTCATCGACGAAGTGAAATCCCGTCTGGCCGGATTGCGCGATCAAAGATTCCATTCGGTCGATGACCACGTCGACGGAGGAGGAATCATAACGACAAATGTAATCAAGTGAGACATCGCAAAAGCTGCACTTTTTCCAGTAGCAACCGTGCGCGACGGCCAACTTGTTCCATCGTCCATCGGACCAAATGCGATGCATGGGATTCAGCATCTCCAGGACCGAGAAGTACCGTTCCATGGGCAGTGTCGCGTAATCCGGCAATCCGAGAACATCGTGCGGAATGTCCGGAATCGAACGATTTTCTTTCAAAACGACGGTTCCGTTTTCACGCACGAACGTGCGAAAAAGCTCTTCGCGAGACCGCATTCCCCTCAGGTGTTCAAGAAGACACAAAAGCGGCATTTCACCGTCATCGAGCGTCACGAAATCAAAATAATCGAAAACGCGAGGTTCGCTGAGCTCGCGGAGTTCCGTATTGACGTAGCCCCCACCCAAAATGAGCTTGGTTTCGGGTCGACTGCGCTTCAGCGCGCGGGCGACACGAAACGCTCCATAGACATTCCCGGCAAAGGGCGCCGTGATCGCGACCGCATCCGGCGCGAGCCGTGCGACACTCCTTTCCGTGATCTCGTCAAGCATTCGATCCACCAGCGTCGCGTCCCCGTCCAAAGCCAGCCGAAGGGGCTCAAACCTCGGGTTACTTGCCGCAAGTTTCTCGCCGTAGCGAGCCAGCTCGAATCTCGGATCAATCGAATTGCGAACCACATCGACAAGTTCGTCGAGAAAAAGCGTCGCGAAATGTTTGGCCCGGTCCTGAACCGAAAGCATCCCGAACGCCCAACTTGCAGAGTCTGGTCCGACAGCGTCGAACCGAGGCCCCTCGGGAAGAAAATCACGGCTGGCGATCCGATAAGCCAGAGTCGGATCCTTACCCTGGAGAAATCGCATGACCGGATCGATCGATTCCGAGTATCTTTCGAACTGGCTAAGAAACAAGCCGGTTATGCCGCGACTCCGCACTCTCAACCGCTCGAGTTCCACACGAATCGCCTCGAGACCTTTTCGAGAAAAAAGGCTCAACGCGAGTTCGAGCGCTAGATCCACCTGAAAAATCGCAAGTTCTCGTCCGTCCAAACGGCTTCGTAGAAAACCAGCCAACTGCGCCGTCGACGGGTAAGGCGTATTGAGCTGGGTCATCGGAGGAATAACGAAAGCCAGGCGAAAGGGTTGCTGAGAAGGCGGGCACATTCGGCGCGATGTACCATTTTTCTGCTTTCTTGACGATATTTGTTTCGTTCACTAGATTGGCAGTTCCTATGAACCGTCACCCAGGGCCTGCGGCGCTCAAATCCAATTCCCGTCCCGGAGTGAAGCCTGAAGCACGATTCCTCGCGGCTCGCCGCTCGGTTTTAGGCGAAACAACCCGGCTCTTCCGGATCGGAATGGAATTTATCCGCGCGTTTCGCGCCTTTCGCAAAATCGGCCCGGCCGTGACCGTTTTCGGCTCAGCACGATTCGACGAAAATCATTCCGTTTACGAGATGTCGCGCCAGATCGGGGCACAGCTCGCGCGCGAGGGCTTCGCCGTGCTGACCGGCGGAGGTCCGGGCGTTATGGAAGCAGCGAATCGCGGCGCCAAAGAGGCCGGCGGCGCTTCCTTCGGCTGCAATATCGTATTGCCTTACGAACAGAAACCGAATGGGTTCGTCGACCGGGCCCTCACTTTCGAATACTTCTTTGTGCGCAAGGCCATATTGATGAAGTACTCTTATGCATTCATCATCATGCCCGGAGGTGTCGGGACGCTCGATGAACTTACGGAGGCCGTCACGCTGATCCAGGCGGGTAAACTCTACGATTTTCCGGTAATTCTGGTCGGACGAAGATTCTGGAGCGGGCTTTACGATTGGGTACGCGGTACTTTGGCCAAGGAAGGAACCGTGTCGCTCGAGGATTTTGCGTTCGTGCATATGGCCGATTCGCCGGAAGAAGTGCTCCAGATTATCCGTAAAACCGCCGACGGGCTCGGTCTCACGCTGCGGCCGCTTCCACTCACCGTGGATTAATGAAAATTTTGGTTGCAGCAAGAGCAATTCCCCCCTACAACTTTTCTTCAGGAGATTAAAATATGGCTAAGAAAAAAAGCAAATACTCGTTCATTAATGCAGTTTACGAAGGCGTGTTGAAATCCGCCGTTGTCAATCGTAAAGGCGAAGTTCGCATTAAGCGTTCGGACCTGAAGGCCACGATCGAAAACGCATTCATTACCGGCGCGAAAGCCGCTGCAAGCGGTGAACGCGTCCGTTTCCCGGTGATCGGAGCCCTCGTCCGCAAGGAAGTTAAAGCTCGCAAAGCCGGCAAAGGCGTGAATCCTTTCACTGGCGAACCGATGGAAATCAAAGCCCGCCCGGCGACCAAAAAACCGCGCTGGTCCTTCCCTCGGTCCCTGAAGGACACCTTCGCCAACAAGCGCAACTGGTAAGCGCTCTTTCGCTTAGCGCGAAAAATTCAAGCCACGCTTCCCGTCGGGAGCGTGGCTTTTTTTATAACCCGAGTGGATAGCGGCAGTTCAAGAGACTCCA
>MEQK01000111.1 GCA_001770175.1 Bdellovibrionales bacterium RIFOXYD1_FULL_55_31
CAGACCATCATCAGCGGAATGGGCGAACTCCACCTCGAAATTTACTGTGAACGCGTCAAACGCGAATACAATTGCGAATGCGTTGTCGGTAAGCCACAGGTCGCATTCCGTGAAACGATCACCCGCCGTGGCGATTTTAACTACCTCCACAAGAAGCAAACCGGTGGTTCAGGCCAGTACGCCAAAGTCATCGGCCACCTCGAACCGCTGCCATCCGATGCCGCGATGACCTTCGAGTTCGTCGACGAGATCGTGGGCGGCTCGATTCCGCGTGAGTTCATCCCGGCCTGCGATAAGGGCTTTCAGGAAGCCATCAAGGAAGGCCGCCTGATCGGCTTTCCGATTGTCGGCGTGCGCGCGACGATCACCGATGGTGACAGCCATGACGTCGACTCTTCCGAGCAGGCGTTCAAAACCGCCGCGCTGATGGGCTTCCGGGAAGCCTATGAAAAGGCCGGACCGGTTGTGCTCGAACCCATCATGAAGCTTGAGACTTCCGCCCCTGAGGAGTTCCAGGGTTCCGTAATGGGACAGATCAATCAGCGCCGCGGCATCATCGTCAATAGCCAGACCAATGAAGGCTATGCGGTTATCGAAGCCGAAGTGCCACTGAGCGAAATGTTCGGGTATTCAACCGACCTTCGTTCGGCGACGCAAGGAAAAGGCGAGTTCACAATGGAATTCTTGAAGTACTCAGCCGTTCCTCGCAACATCCAAGAAGAGATGGTAAAGAAACATCAGGAGAAGAAAGCAAAAGAAGGCAAGTAAGTCTTCCCAATTGACTGGCCCAATTGACTGGCGCATTGAGTTCAGGCCCCAGACAGGAGTTTTCGAATGCAGAGCATTATCACGTTGGTTCACGTTATCGCGTGTGTCCTTCTCGTATTGGTGGTTTTGATCCAATCCGGCAAAGGCGCTGAAATCAGCGCTTCGTTTAGCGGCTCCAGCCAAACGGTGTTCGGAAGCTCCGGAGGCGCGAATTTCTTCACCCGCTTTACGGCCGGGACAGCCACGATCTTCATGATTACTTCGCTCGCCCTGACCGTCATTGGCGGACAAGCGCGAAAAAGCATTTTCGAAGGCCAGACGGCTCCGCAGGGCACGACAACCCCGGCACCACTTGCGCCCGGTGCTAAAGCGCCCACTCCGGCAGCTCCGAACCAACCGGCAGCTCCTGCGACGCCTCAGGCGCCCGGAGTACCCGCCGGCAAGTAGTCCGACTGAGGCCGTGCGCCCATTTCACGGGAAGGAAGCCGCTCAATCCTGCGACAAGCAACAAATCGTTGCAATTGTCCTTTTTCGCCCTCGCGGCAGGACCGAACGGCGCACAAAGATCGGCTGTATTGAGCGATATTGTTCCTGAGAACCCCAAGCGCTCCCGGTCACGCGGCACGCAAATGGCTAGTACTGAGGCGAAATGCGCGTCGCTCTGATTTCACCCCTGTTTGAAAGTGTGCCGCCGAAGCTCTATGGCGGGACTGAACGGGTTGTTTACAACCTCTGCAGAGGCCTCACGGAGTCCAACATCGAAGTCACCCTTTTCGCATCGGCGGATTCGGTAACCGAAGGCAAGCTCGTTCCTGTGATAGATGAAGCCCTGCGGCTGCGGACCCCTCCCGTCGACGAACCGAGTTTTCACGTTTTCAGAATGCTGTCCATGATTGCTCAACGCGCTCACGAATTCGACGTCATTCATAACCACAACGATTATTGGATGCTTCCACTTACTGAAATGACCCGAACGCCCGTGGTGACGACACTTCATGGACGACTGGATCTTCCGGATCTCAAACACGTCCTTTCCGGTTTTCCGAAAGCGCAATACGTCTCGATCAGCGATTCGCAGCGACAGCCCGTTCCCGGGCTTCCCTGGGCTCGGACCATCCATCACGGAATCGACGTTCAGGCGCTCAAGTTTCACGAAAAACCAGGGAAATATCTCGCCTTTTTGGGACGAATTGATGCCGAGAAGCGGCCGGACTGGGCCATCGAAATCGCGAAACGCTCAGGAGTACCGCTCAAGATCGCCGCAAAGATTGAAGGAAAAAAGGGACAGGATTACTTCGACACGGCAATCAAACCACACATTGACGGAAAATTTATCGAATTTATCGGCGAAATCTCCGAAACCGAAAAATCTGAATTTCTCGGTCAGGCGCTCGCGCTTGCTTTCCCCATAGACTGGCCCGAGCCATTTGGCCTTGTGGTCATCGAATCACTCGCCTGCGGGACTCCAGTTCTGACCCGCCCATGTGGATCGATGCCCGAACTGCTTTGCGAAGGGGTCACAGGATTCTCTCATCTGGATGTCACGCTGCTGGCCGAACGGGTTCACGATCTTCCAAAGCTGAATCGAGCGAAATGCCGCGACTGGGTCCAGCAGCGATTCTCTCTCGAGCGGATGGCCGAGGATTACATACATGTCTACAGAAGAATCGCAGAACTCGCAGAACGGACGCGAACGGGAAAGACCTACGGCGCCGATAGTTATCGACGGAATTTCCTATATCCCGTCCAGCGTGTTGCTGACGGGGATTCCTAAGCTCAGCTTCAAGGATGATCGGGCTTTCGCGGTCGTCGATCCTTTGGGCGAGTCTCCGCGCCTGTACGCCTCCGCGTCGGAGTTGGGATTTTACTATAACGACACTCGATTTCTCTGCACCTGGGAAATGACGCTGAACGGCCTCGCGCCCGTTTCGCTGTCACGGGAAATCCGGTTTTCCGGAAACACAGTGGTGCTGTCGATGAGCAACCCGGACCTGCCGACCCTCGGGGGCAAAGGGCGAATAAGGCGCGACACCTTCCTGATCCGAAGAGTGATGAGCTTCTTCGAAGACACGCTTTTCGAAACAGTGGAGATCAAGAATTTCAGCGATCAGGATCATTCTCTCCAGATCGAGCTCTGGGCTGGGAGCGTTTTCGAGGACGTCTTCGAGGTTCGCGGCTATTCCCGCCAAAAACGCGGAAGAATGCTGCCCGCCGAGGATTCCGTGACTGACGGAAGCCGAGTCACGTCCCTCAGCTATGAAGGTCTTGACGCGCGGATCAGACGGACCGTCATTCACCGCCTTTTCGAAGTCGAAAAAATCCGTCTTTCGCCCACTCTCGTCGGGCACTTCACCCGGATTTCTGTACCGGGGAAGCAAACGGTCACGCTGAAGTCCGTGGTTTCCTTCGATCGCGTTTCGGACTGTAAGCTCCACGGTCGTGATTTCCAAACCATGACTTTACCGGAAAAAATGGCACTCCTCTCCAGAGGTTACCTGATCAACCCCCTCGTTCCACTCACGATTCATTCGGATCATGCGATTCTGAACCGGTCCATTGAACTGGCTCGTCGCGATATTTTCACGCTGCTGACGCAGGAAGAGCCGAATGTCTTTTACCCTTATGCCGGCATCCCCTGGTTTTCCGCCCCGTTCGGCCGCGACGGGATGATCACGGCCTACCAGCTCCTGCCCTGGTACCCGAAGCTTGCGAAAGGCGTTCTTGATTACGCGTTCGCGAGCCTTGGCGCGAAGGACGACCCCTTCACGGACGAGCAACCCGGAAAAGTTTTTCATGAAAAACGCCGCGGCGAGATGAGCAACACACGCGAAGTACCCTTTATTCCCTACTATGGTTCCGTTGATTCCACTCCGCTCTGCCTCATTCTTCTCCATGAATACGTCCGATGGACGATGGACCTCGAGAGCCTCCGCGCATGGTGGCCTTATGCAATGCGTGCGCTTGAATGGCTGGAAAACACGTCCAGGGACGATCCGTACGGCTTCATTGGTTATCAAAAGAGATCACCGACCGGACTCGACAACCAGGGGTGGAAAGACTCTTCTGATTCCATCATGCACCAGAACGGACAGCTTGCGACGACACCCATTCGGCTTTGCGAAGTTCAGGGATACGTCTTTCGCGCGCGAATGAGTATGTCGGGACTCGCGCGACTTCTCGGTTACCATGATCTCGCCGCGCGACTCAGGATGGACGCTGTCAGCTTTCGGGTCCGGTTCCAGGAAAAATTCTGGGACTACGAACGCGAATTCATTTATCTCGCGCTCGACGGGAAAGACCGCCCCTGTGCCGTGAAGTCCTCGAACATGGGGCATTGTCTCTGGTCGGAAATACTGACGCAGGCTCAGGCCGGCTCTGTCGCGAATCACCTGCTCTCCGAGTCGATGTTCAGCGGTTACGGGGTAAGAACCCTGGCTGATACTGAAGTGGCTTACAACCCACTCAGCTATCACAACGGCTCGGTCTGGCCACATGACGTCTCACTCATCATGGAAGGAATGAGAGTCTACGGACACACCTCCGAGCTCGAAAAACTGGCCCTTGGGATGATGGGAGTTCTCGAATCCAGCGATGATTTCAGACTGCCCGAATTGTTTTGCGGCTTTCGACGACGGGAGAATGCCCCTCCCGTTCCGTACCAGGTCGCGTGCAAGCCGCAAGCATGGGCGGCCGGATCGCTCTATCTCATGCTGAAGGCAATGACGGGTCTTTCAATGGATCTGGATCAAAACTACGTTGTCTTCAATTCCCCTCTTCTGACCCCGAAAGTGAACACGCTCGAGATCAAAGGCCTCCAATGCAGGGACTGGGAGATCGATCTGGTCCTCAGACGAAGCCGCGTCGGGACCACGGTCGACATAACCAGAAAAGTCGGAAATATCAGGGTGCTGACCGTGAAATAGACCAAATAGTGAAATTAGGCGAGCGTTACAGTCCGCAACCCCAATGAAGCACCTCGTCAAAACGACCCCAAATTTTCTGCAAAGGAATCGAAGCGAGTTGCTTCAAAATTTATTGCGGACTAAACTCGCTCAAGCATTTAAACCAAGGCAACGGAGGAACGTTCAATGTTGAAAATAGCAATTAACGGATTTGGCCGCATCGGGCGTCAGGTGATCAGCGCGATGGTAGAAAAAGGCGTGTGGGGAACAGAAGCCACTGTGGTCGCAGTGGTGGACGTTTCCACGGATGCCAACTACTTTGCTTATCAGCTGAAGTACGATTCGGTTCACGGTCGTTTTAAGGGAGAACTCAGCACCGACAAGAGCACTCCGGACCGGAAGGAAAACGACGTTCTGGTCGTCAACGGCCAGAAAGTTCAGTGCCTGCCCGCCGCGAAGGATCTTTCGCTCCTTCCCTGGAAAGCGATGGGCGTCGATCTCGTAATCGAATCGACCGGACTTTTCACGGAATCGGATTTGTGCCGCGGCCATCTCGCCGCCGGCGCCAAAAAAGTTCTCATTTCGGCCCCGGGCAAAGGCGTCGACGTCAAGACGATCGTCATGGGTGTAAACGATGAGGAATACAATCCAGCCAAACACCACATCGTTTCGAACGCTTCATGCACGACGAACTGCCTGGCTCCGGTGGTTCATGTCCTGATGAAAGAAGGAATCGGAATCGAAACAGGCCTGATGACCACGATTCACGCGTACACCGCGACTCAGAAAACCGTCGATGGTCCCTCGAAGAAGGACTGGCGCGGCGGTCGCGCGGCGGCCGTGAATATCATTCCGTCGTCGACGGGTGCCGCCAAGGCCGTCGGTGAATGTATCCCGGCCGTTAAAGGTAAGCTCACCGGAATGGCCTTCCGCGTTCCGACGCCGAACGTTTCGTGCGTGGATCTCACGTTCCGCGCGAGCCGCGACAGCTCGGTCGAGGAAATCGATAAACTCATGAAGAATGCGTCGCAAACCTACATGAAAGACATTCTTGGCGTCTCGACCGAGGAACTCGTCTCGACGGACTTCGTTCATGACAATCGGTCCTCGATTTACGATTCCAAGGCGACCCTCGAGAACAATCTCAAGGGTGAAAAACGCCTCTTCAAAGTCGTCTCCTGGTACGACAACGAATGGGGTTATTCATGCCGTTGCGTGGATCTCGCGATGAAAATGGGCCGGATGGGCGTCTCAAAAGGCGATAACATCAAAATCAGATCAATCGACGATCTTGAACTGAAGGGCAAGCGCGTGTTCATGCGCGTTGACTTCAACGTTCCGATGGAAAACGGAAAGATCACCGATGACTTCCGGATCACGTCCGCCCTGCCGACGATCAAGAAAGCGATGAATTCGGGCGCGAAGGTCATCCTCGCATCTCACCTCGGCCGTCCCGCCGAAAAGGGCTATGAAGCCGAGTTTTCGCTAAAACCGGTCGCGGACAGGCTCCAGGAACTCCTCGGCAAACCCGTGAAGTTCATGTCCGACTGCATCTCCGCTGAAACGAAGAGCGCGGTCGCGCAGTTGAAAGACGGAGAAGTCGCGTTGCTCGAAAATCTCCGTTTCTACCCGGGCGAAGCCGCGAACAGCGGATCCTTCGCCAAGGACCTCGCCTCGATGGCCGACCTGTACGTGAACGACGCGTTCGGGACCTCGCATCGCGATGCGGCCTCGATGACCGGCATTCCGGCGATTCTCAAGGGCGGCGTTGCCGGATACCTCGTTCAGAAGGAAGTCGACGTCATCAACAAGGCCCTCAAGAACCCGAGCCGTCCGTTTGTCGCGGTCCTAGGCGGAGCCAAGGTGAGTGACAAGATTTTCGTCATCAAGAATCTCTTGAGCCTTGTGGACGAAGTTCTCGTCGGCGGCGCCATGGCCTACACATTCATGAAGGCGTCCGGCATCGACGTGGGTTCCTCGAAGTACGAGACAGTCGTTGTCGATAAGAAAGGCAACGAAAAACCCGTGATGAAAATGGCCATCGAAATTCTTGAACTCGCCAAGGCAAAGGGCAAGAAGATCGTTCTCCCGATCGACCATGTTGTTACCCAAAAGGTGCAAGCTGGCTCGCCGACCAAAGTCGTCGATAAGATCGAAGAGGGCTGGATGGGCGTCGACATCGGCCCGAAGACGCGAGAACTCTACGCAAGGAAACTTGCGGAAGCGAAGACCGCGTTCTGGAACGGCCCGATGGGCGTATTCGAGATGAAGGGCTTCGACGAAGGCACCGCGATGATCGCGAAGACCTTCGCCGAGATCACCGGGCGTGGCGCGATGACGATCGTGGGCGGCGGAGATTCCGCCGCGGCGATTCGCCAGATGGGCTTCGACTCGAAGGTCACGCACGTTTCGACCGGCGGTGGCGCTTCCCTCGAAATGTTCGAGGGCAAGTTCCTCCCCGGCGTCGCGGCGCTGGATCTGAAGTAATCTAAAGTCGGGAGGGTCCGATGGGACCTCTCGAAAAGACTTCAATAACGGGCGGCTCGAAAGGGCTGCCCGTTTTTTTTGCGCAGCGGACCGGGTTCGCCAACCTTGCGGCTCAGGTCACCGGCTCAGGGGTAAGGGCGTGACGCCGAGATCCGTCCTTAGAACGAATGTCGGCGACGAGATTCCAAAAGCCCCGAGGGGGGCGGCCAAAATCCCGTTTTCTGCTTTTTTAGGAGTCGCCTCAAACATGGAATCCGTGCTGAGCGGCGTCCGGAGAAAGCCCATTTTCGCGAACGGCCCGACGATAAGCCGTTTATAGATACTAATCTCGACCCTCTCGCCGATCCGCTCCGACCTGACGAAAACGGGAGAATAGACTGATTCCAACGGCCCACGAAATTCAATTCGAAATTGCCCGGACCCCGAGGTGACGACGCGTACGTCTTTCAAAAGCTCGTTCGAGCAGAGTCTCACCGCATAAAGCTGCGACACGGCGATCGCCAGAATTGCGATCAGAACGACGATGACGCCGATTGCCTGGGCCAATATTTTACTCAGCCGCATCCCCATTCTTAAAGGACGTCAGGTCAGCGCCTTCACGCCCCCCGCGAGCAGCGCCAGATAACTTTCCGGCTTAAGGCTCGCGCCGCCCACGAGCGCGCCATCCACGTTCGCGCAGGCAAGAAGTGACTCGACGTTTTCGGGTGTCACGCTCCCTCCGTAGAGGATCGGCGTCTTGCCGGCGGCATCCTTGCCGAAATGCTGGTTCAGATA
>MEQK01000112.1 GCA_001770175.1 Bdellovibrionales bacterium RIFOXYD1_FULL_55_31
AAGCAGCAGTCGTTTCATGTTTTTCTCCCGTGTTTGGGTTTTAGCAATTCTTTTAGCAATTCATTTACAATGAACCCCCAGGGGTCGTTGGATGAACGCCAGTAAATGGTCAAGGTATTAACGCTAATGGCTGATCGCTGCTGTTGCAAGGGACTTCTGCAAATCTTCAATTATTGAAGATCAAAAAGGTTCCCGCGAAATACCAGCAGGATTCGCTTTTCACTGGCTTCATTGCCTTGAAAAGGGTTTCGGTAAGGATTCTGACCGGGAAGTCGCGAAGCGATGCTTTCGCCTCGCAAGCCTGCCTCCCAGCCGTTCTTCGAGAGACGGATCGCGAGATCCAGGGATGCGAATTCTACGGGATTCGGACGTGTCTCGACGCGCGTGAGTTCGGCCGCGAAGTTAAAGCCGGAACAATTGAAATGAAACCCGGGCCCGTACGCGGCCCGCAAAGCAGGACTGAGGCCCGACTTTTTGAGGTTCCCGATTCCTCCGCCTGCACGGACGAGCGGGAGAATGCGACAGGTCCGGATCGCGAATTGTATTCCGACGGAACCCATGGGGAGCCATTCATAATAATCAGTTCTGGAATCGCTTGAGTTCAGATCAATCTTTCCGCTGAAGGGCTCGATTCCAACAAAGGGATGGAACTTTTCGTCCTTGGTAATTCCAAGGATCGTAACTCCTGAAATGGCGTCTAGCGTGATTCCGAAATCGCTTCCGAGTTCCAGACGCGACTCGGCAACGCCATATTGCCTGAAGCCGAACGGCCCCGTCTTCTGTTTGAAATGATTATGTCCCTCAAGGACGAGTTCGTAACGGGATTCGCCGTTTTCATGTGCGACCAGGGATCCGAAGCCGATCGGGCTCATTTGGGGGGGGGCGGCAAAACCCTTCGTTCCTGATCCAGGCAGACCATAGAGCGAGAGGACAAAGAGCAAAGGCCAAAAGCTCCAACAGGAGGTATGCACTCAGCCTTCTGAAGCAAACGAGGAGCCAATCCGCCATTCTATGATCGGTTATCGTGCGGGGCGGCGAAACGTGCTCTTTGCGATTTCGTGTGGAATCTTACAGGCGACCCGGGGTATGAACAAAGAACACATGCCACATTAGCTACATTGGCCATTTTTGGGCCCATTTTGGAGGAGAGATCTTATGCGTGAAGTCGTCATCGTGGGTGCCGCTCGTACGGCGTTTGGGAGTTTTCAGGGATCTTTGTCGAGCGTGCCGGCTCCGAAACTCGGAGCGGCTGCAATCCAGGCTGCATTGAAGAGAGCGGGAGTTTCTCCCGAGCAGGTCTCAGAAGTCATCATGGGCAATGTTCTGACCTCGGGTGAAGGCCAGGCTCCTGCGCGGCAAGCCGCCATTTACGCGGGCATTTCGAAATCCGTCCCGGCGATGACCATTAACAAGGTGTGCGGAAGCGGCATGAAAGCCGTGATGCTCGGTACCCAGTCGATTCTTCTGGGGGACAGCGACATCGTGGTCAGCGGCGGTATGGAGAACATGAGTCAGACCCCGTATCTCATGCAGGGCGCGCGCAGCGGTTTCAAGATGGGCAACCAGACGATGGTTGATTCAATGATTCTCGACGGGCTTTGGGATCCGTACAACAACCAGCATATGGGGAGTTGCGCCGAGCTTTGCGCCAAGGAAAAGAATTTATCACGCAAGGATCAGGACGATTTCGCGATCGAGAGTTTCAAACGTTCGCAGGAAGCCCAGAAAAGCGGCAAATTTCGTGACGAGATTGCAAGCGTCGAAGTGCCCGGACGAAAGGGCGAAGTGACGAAGGTCGATTCTGACGAAGGACCTTCGAAGGGGCAATTTGACAAGATCCCGACGCTCAAGCCGGTTTTCGATAAAAACGGCACGGTGACCGCCGCGAACGCGTCGACCATCAATGACGGCGCCGCGGCGCTCGTCTTAATGTCGTCGGAAAAAGCGCAACAACTCGGTCTCAAGCCACTCGCCAGGATCGTTTCGTACGCGAGTCATGCCCAGGAGCCGGTCTGGTTCACGACCGCCCCGGCCGATGCCATGCGGAAGGCGATGTCGAAGGCGAACTGGACCGTGAAGGATGTCGATCTGTTCGAAGTAAACGAGGCGTTCGCGGTCGTGGCATTGGCGGCTCAGCGCGAGTTGAGCATTCCCATGGAGCGCCTGAATGTCTGGGGCGGGGCGATTTCGCTCGGACACCCGATCGGTGCGAGTGGCGCCCGCATTATCGTGACGCTCCTTTCGGCACTGAAGGACCGTGGCGCTCAACGCGGCGTGGCCGGCATCTGCATCGGCGGTGGCGAGGCGACCGCGGTTTGTATCGAGCGGATTTGAAAAAGAGGAAATGCTATGAAAAAAGTGGTAGCGGATGCACGGGAAGCGGTTCGGGAGATCGGTGATGGCGCTATCCTCGCCATCGGGGGCTTCGGACTTTGCGGAATTCCGGAAAACAGCATTGCCGCGCTGGTCGAGAAAGGGGTCAGGAATTTGACCTGCATCTCGAACAACGCGGGTGTGGACGATTTCGGAATCGGCCTGCTCCTTCAACGAAGGCAGGTCAAAAAGATGATCTCGAGCTACGTTGGGGAAAATAAATTATTCGAGCAGCTCGTGCTTTCGGGCGAACTCGAAGTTGAACTCACGCCCCAAGGGACTCTGGCCGAAAAGCTGCGCGCCGCCGGGGCTGGCATTCCGGCCTTCTATACGCCGACGGGCGTCGGAACCCTCATCGCGGAAGGAAAGGATGTTCGGGAATTCGATGGTCGCCAGTATGTTCTTGAACGTGCCCTGAAAGCCGATTTCGCGATCGTGAAGGCGTGGCGCGGGGATGCTATGGGCAATCTCGTTTATCGAAAAACCGCGATGAACTTCAACCCGATGATCGCGACGGCGGGAAAGATCACGATCGCCGAAGTTGAGGAGATCGTTCCGGTCGGAGCTCTCGACCCCAATCATGTGCACACGCCGGGAATTTACGTGAATCGTATTTTCGCGGCGAAAAATTTTGAAAAGCGCATCGAAAAGCGCATGACCAGCAAGTGAGGCGACCATGGCTTTGACTCGTGAACAGATTGCCCAGAGAATCGCACAGGAATTGAAAGACGGCTATTACGTGAACCTCGGGATCGGAATACCGACTCTCGTCGCAAATTACATCCCGAAAGGTATGACGGTCATCCTACAAAGCGAAAACGGCCTGCTCGGCATCGGTCCTTATCCCAAGGAGCATGAGGTGGACGCGGATCTGATCAATGCCGGGAAAGAAACCGTGACGACTATTCCGGGCTCGGCTTTTTTCTCGAGCGCTGATTCCTTCGCGATGATCCGCGGCGGGCATGTTGACCTTACGGTCCTCGGCGCCATGGAAGTCGACGAGAAAGGAAATCTCGCCAACTGGATGGTACCCGGCAAGGTCGTCAAGGGCATGGGAGGGGCGATGGATCTCGTCGCCGGCGCGCGGAACGTCATCGTTGCCATGCAGCACGTCGCGAAAGACGGGTCGAGTAAGGTACTTCCGAACTGCACGCTTCCGCTGACCGGCGTAGGCGTCGTCAAGAAGATCGTCTCGGAGCTTGCCGTGATCGAAGTGAACGGCGGACTCGTGCTCAAGGAGCGCGCTCCGGGAGTTTCGATCGAGCAGATCGTCAAAGCGACCGCGGCCAGACTCACTGTTCCGGCGGACGTGCCGGAGATGAGATTCTGATTCAGAAAAGGCTCAGTGCCCGGCCCGTGAGCTCTCGGAGGCTTTACCGGACGCTTCAAAACTTTCGTTCACCCATTGGGTGAAACTGTTCACCCGTTTCTCGGGGGCTTTTGCCGCCTGGGTTTGCGCCTCGGCCTGAGCGCAAGCCTGTGCCGCTTTTCTGGCCTCGACCAGAGCCATTCCTTCGGTGGCAATCGCTTTTCTAAGCGCGTTCATTCTGGACGGGGCACCGTCGCGAAGAGTCTGCGAAAGTAAAACGACGTAAACCTTCTTCTCAGGATCGATCAAAATCGAGGTTCCTGTTGAACCCGAATGTCCGAAGGACTTCAGTGAACACCCGGCACCTCGAAGGATGGAAGGATTCATATCGAAGCCGCCGGCATGCATCTCAGTCCGGGCTTTCTCAATGCCTCCCATTCTTTCGGCATCGATAAACCTTCGGCGCTCGTCGGAGGGCAGGGAAGTCGTCATTTCCTGGACCTGGCGGGAAGAAAGGACCGTGGCGCTTTCGAGCGTTTTTCCACCGTTCAGGATCATCTGCGCGAATTTCGCCATGTCCTGACCGGTCGAAAAAAGCCCCGCGTGTCCGGATTGGCCGTGAAGAGCTTTCGCGAGAGGGTCCGCGACTTCGCGGGAGCTTTTCGCGAATCGGGTGGAAGTCATTCCAGCGGGTTTGAAGACGTAAGTGGTTGCGTACTCCTGAAGCGGCATCCCCGAGACAAGCTGAACGATCTCTCCAAGCACAAAGTAATTCGAATCACGATAAAGGGGAGTTTTTCTGGGGAGCGGCGAGCTTTTCGCGCCGAGCTTCTCCAGCCCGGAACGCGCGATCTCGTTACGGCTCTGCTTGAGGCCTCCCGGGGGGCTCGGCAGCGTCGACTTGAGCAGTTTCGCATCGATTTCGTCGAGGCCGCTCCGGTGCCGAAGGAGGTCGCTGATGGTGATTTGGGACTTTTCGAAACCTTTGATTCCGTATTTCGCGAAAATCGCGCCGAGCCGATCAGAGAGTTTGAGCTTGCCGTCATCGACGAGCTTCATGACAGAGGCGGCCGTCGCGACCGGTTTCGTGATCGAAGCCAGGTCGAAAAGCCGCCGATCCTTCGGCCGGGACCGATAGTCCATCCAGACGCCTTCCGCGTCGCCAATCACGACTTCAGCCGTGGGTTCGATGTTTTTCGCGCAGATCGCTTCTTGAATGAGACTGTGGATGCGTTCTTCGGGGCTGGGTTTTGGGGGAGTGCAATTCGGACGCGGGAGGCTTGTCGTTTGGCTCAAGGAATTGAGATTCCTGACGGTGTTGGCGGCGAGATCACCGCAACTCGAGGCCATCGATAGAGGAGGAACCAGGAACACCTGAACAAACAGTGCACCGAAAGCGACGCATGCCGGGAATACTGAAAACCTGGTTTCCTTCAATCTTTCCCCCGAACAAACTCACGGACCTCAAGGATTCTACTCAAGATTATAGCGGAATCGGCGGGGGTTGTGTTGTCCGTCTTGAAAAACGGGAAACAAATCCCTAAACCCTCGAATTGCCTCGAGAGTAAAAATTGACACAGTTCGGGTTACTGCGCGCGGAAAACGCGAAAACGAAAGTGGTCCTGGAGCCAATTGGCTGGGCTCGTTTTCAGGCGTTTCGAACTGTTTTGGGCAGCTTGAGCCTGCGCTTGAGCTTGGACGCATTCTTCGAGCGCTCTTCGAGCTCTCACGAGGGCCATGCCTTCGGTAGCGATCGCTTTTCGAAGGGCATTCATCCGGACCGGAGGGTCTTCGTCACGACGGTTGCGGGCGAGGAGGATGACATAGACCTTGTTGTCGGGGTCAATCAGCATCGACGTTCCGGTCGAGCCGGTGTGCCCGAAAGAACGCATCGAAAAACCAGAACCTCGCAGGATCGAGGGGTTCACGTCAAACCCGGCCGCATGCATTTCGGTTTTGGCAAACTCGATGCTTCCGGCATTCTGCGTGTCGATAAACCGGCGTTGCTCATCGGTGTAGTAGGAAGTTTTCATGTCGTTGAGCGACATGTTTGAGAGGATACGTCCGCCGTTAGGTGTCTTTCCGTTATTCAGGAACATTTGAGCGAATTTTCCGAGGTCCGTTCCTGTCGAAAGCAGTCCTGCACTGCCCGAGACGCCTCCCAAAGTCCTGGCCAGGGGATCGGCGACTTCCCTTGGGCCCGCGAATCGAGTTCGTTTCATTTCGAGTGGAGCCAGGATGTTCGATGAGACGAAAGGTTCGAAGCCTGTTCCGGAGACCAGCCGGACGATTTCCGAAAGAATAAAATAATTGGAGTCCCTGTAGATCGGGAGCTTTTTCGTCCGTGGATTGCTGTGTGAAGCGATACGCTCGAGTCCGGTCCAAGCGGCACGGGACCGCGAAGAGTTCCCGGCGATCGCATAAAGATAATTGCCGTTCAGTTCATGAAGGCCGCTGCGATGCCGGAGCAGGTCGTCGACCGTGATGTTGAATCTGTTGAACGCCTTCATCCCGAATCGTGAGAAGATGGCTCCGATCTGTTCGTTCAGCTTCAAGCGACCCGAGTCGACGAGCTTCAGAACAGCTGTTGCCGTTGCGATCGGCTTTGTCAATGACGCGAGATCGTATAGACGGTTATCGTTCGGGAGCGATTTGTAATTGAGCCAGACTCCCTGGTCATCGCCGACGACGACCTCGGCCGCGTCCGAGATGTCCTTCCGGCAAATCGCTTGTTGTATAAGAATGTGAATCTTTTCTTCGGGACTGGGCTTCGGCATTGTGCACTTGGAGCCGGAGGTGCCCGCGTTTCGCGATACAGAGTTGAGGTTATTGACGTTGATGGCCGCGAGCTTCGCGCAGGCCGAATTTTTAGCCGACTTTTTAGAAGCCGATTTTTTGGCGGCAAAAGCGGGGTCGAGATGAAGGATTCCGATACAGAATCCGAAAAAGACAAGCCCGCGAAAGAGCGAAAGCTTTTGCAAATCTTCCCCCCGAATCAGTCAAATAATCTGATTGAAATTAGTATAGCGAACGTGTCAGATATTAAAACTAGAAAATTGCGTCTATGTTAAGGCTTTGAATCTAAAATGGTTTTATCGGCAAACACCGTATGATTACCGACTTACCGTGTTTTGCGATCCAGCGGGTTTGAAACTCACGCTCGCGGTGTCGTCCCCGGTGAGCTTGGCTGACCCGTGAAGTTCAATGGCGTAGCCGGAGGCCATCCCCATCTCCGACGGGTAATCGATCGAGTACACGTTGGTGACGTATCCGGCATAGCTCCATCCGTCGCCATCCTGAGAAGAACTTTGGGAAATGATTTCCGCCTGAGAAGGATCTCCGTTTTTGAATCGGGTGACGACGATCGAGCTGGGCTCGGGTTCCTGATCGACGAAGAGATAGCGCGTACGGAACGCGATTTTCGTAGTCTGCAGTTCGTTCGATAAGGAATCGAGGACCTGATTGAGCGGCTGCGTGCAGATATCGTAACTTTGACCGCCGAGATTCGCGGCGATTTGCTGATACCGAACCCCCTGTCTGGAAGGTCCGCCCAGGCAGTAGTTATAATTGCCGTTCGCAACTGCCGCGAAGAATTTGAGCTGCGAAGGGTCGCGTTTGGCGTCTCTGAACGCATCCAAATAGTAATTCAAACTGGAGGCCTGGGTACCGAGTTCGGGAAAACCTGTTTCTTCGCACGGCCCGACAAAGCCGTCGACTGCTCGCGAACAGATGGCGACGCCCGACGTATCGTTCCCGTTGCTGACGGTCAGAACGACGAGGAGTGCGTCTTCTCGGATAAAGCCGCTGCTCGGAAGGCGGTTTCGCAAGGCCAGACGAATGGTCTCGAGCCCGGGCTCCTTACCCTGAAGGGTGTTCGAAATGTCATTCACCGATAAAAAGCCGGTTTGCTGGTAGGTGCTCAAAGTGCGGAATATCTGAAGCGGCAAGGTACCCGGCCCATGAGGGAGTGCTCCTGGGTACGGGGGCGTCCACGCCGAACCGTAGTTGCTGTCGTGGCGCGAGGCGGTCGCCTGTCTCAAGGCGCGATCGGTCGTGAGGGGAATCGTCGCGAAATGGTAGTCCCATCCTCTCGCTTCAAGGCCCATCAGGAATGTGGGCATCTGGCTGACCATTTTAGGAAATATCTCGTTCATCGAGCCGGTGTTGTCTTCGACCAGAACAATGTCGACCTTGGGCGCGAGGGTAAATGTTCCCGGAGCCTTTTGGGCCTGTTGATTGGATGTGACCTGGAATTCCTGCTTTCCGCAGCCGCTCATGGCCGTGGCTGTGATCAAAAGCGCCGATACCAGGGCAAGAACTCCACTCG
>MEQK01000113.1 GCA_001770175.1 Bdellovibrionales bacterium RIFOXYD1_FULL_55_31
CCGTCGCTATCGAATGCCGCGAAGAAGGGGTTAGCGGCCTCGTTGACGAAGACCGCCGAGCACGCGGCGGAGGGGATGAAGTCGGCTCCGGAATTTACTCGGCTCGCGGGGTTTCAGCCAATCCGGGTGATTTTTCAGTCTGATGCAATTGAAAACTAGAGGAGGCGATATGAAAGACCAAAACATTAAGCCAGACGAACGCGACAGCGTGAGTCAGAGCGAGACTCCGGTGAACCCGGAGGTCAAAAGGAGGAAAAAACCGGAACCGCAGTCGAGTGTGTTGAAGGTCCCGCTCCCGGAGGACGTATCTCAACGTGTTTCTGAAGCAGTGAAGACTCTACGGGATCGTGGATATGAATGTAGGCCGGAGGAACTGCTGAAACCGATTCTGCTAACTATTACCCAGGACCGAATCGAAAAGCTTATTTTGGAGCATACCCCGGATGAGTATTACTTGGAGCGGGCGCGGGAGCTTCCAGAACTCAAGGCAATCTTTATAAAACAGGCTAAGCGAGCGATTTTAACCAAGGGATCGCGCCGGAAGCCGCGCAAATCGAAGCTGCAACTTGAGACGGAGCACCCGCCAATGAGTCCCACCACGAAAGGTGAGGTGCTCCTGTGAGTGCCGATGCCTGGACCGTTACTGAGCGGGACGAGCAGATGTTGCGATTCCTGATCTCACAAGGTCAAGCAACTGCTGAGCAACTCACGAAGCTTTATTTTCCGACGCTGCGGGCTTTTTATAAGAGAAGTCAGCGCCTGGAAAAAATAGGCCTGCTGGAATCGAAGAACGCGGTCGATTGTGCGGCGGCGACAAGGGGTGGAGTACGTGGGCTTGTCACTTCCCTCAACATCAAACGTAAGCGGCTCAATAGTCTGAAAATCTACCGGGTTTCCAAAGGGGTCAGAAGACGTTTGCCGAACGGGAATACAGAACTTTGTGATGATCGATTTGTAAAGCATCAGCTTCTCCTTAGCGAAGTAAGGATGCGGGTTGAGCGGTGTTTGCAGGGAAAGACTTACAAAATCCTGAACGATCCCGAGATCGATGCGGAAACGCGGACGCGCATGTACGGCGCGTCTTTGGTTCCTGACTTGGTGTTTCGCGGGGAGGACGTCAATGTGGCCGTGGAACTGGAGCGTTCGGATAAGAGTGAATTCGATTTGATGCTCAGGTTTTCGAGATATCGCGACTCTGGCTATAACAAGATCATTTATTTTTGCGAGTCTGAGGCGATTCACAGGAGAGTCAAGAAGCTGGCCACGTTCTATCGACGAATCGCGGTTGGGTTCATTTGGGGTGAAACGGTGTATTTTGATCGGCAGGAGATGCCTCTTGCCGATTTTATTAAAAGGGAGGTCAGATGAGTGCAAAAAAGGAAAATGATCCTGAGCAAATGATTGCAGCAGCCGGAGCGGTGGCCGCATTGGCTCTTCTTCCGGTTGTATTTCTAGCCACAATTGCGTGGAAGAGTCCGGAATTTGTTTCCAAACACAAGAGAACCTGGCTCCGAATCGGCGCTGCGACAGTGACTATGATGCTCGGCAGCTTTTTCTTGTTTGTGGCGGATGTTGCCCCTTGGCGGCTTGACTATCTGGACCACGAGTATTTCCTTGGGATCACAGCAGGGTTTCTCGCCACTTACGCGATGCTGGCTTGGGGTGTCGGCTCGGGAATGGTCTTACTGCTTGCTCCCTTTGTCCTGCGACCGAAGAAGAAGGATGGCGACAACGTAATTAGAACGGCTGATTTCAATGACGCTGTTGAGGAATCACCGGACGCCCCCCTTCGGATAGCTCAAGATCTATTCACGAATTCGCACTCCGTCCCTGTTGCCTTTAATCTGAAGACGGATGAGGTCGTAATGCTGGATCAGGTCCGAAGGCGGTATCACGTGCTCGCGCTTGGGGGAACGGGGATGGGCAAATCGAATCTAATGATGCTTCTTATCCTCCACGCGCTATACCACGAGCAGCCGTGCATCATCATCGATCCGAAAGGGGATGAGTCATTCATCTCTGAGCTTCGAAAGCTGGCGGCGCGGATCTCGCCCCTGTGCTTACGCAGATTGAAGATCTTCCGTCTGTCGCGTCCTGATCAGAGTCCAAAATATAACCCACTGCGATATGGGACTGCCTCGCAAATTAAGGACAAGCTACTGGAGGCGCTCAACTGGTCGGAGCAGTACTACCAGAGTATTTCATCGGAGTTCCTATCGGAGTTTGTTTCGGCTGCGGTCCATCTGGGCTTGGAGCTCAATTTGGCGCTGGTTCGAGAAGTCTTGGCGGAGGAAGCCAAGATGAAGGAAATCATCGGACGCCTGGAGGAGAAAGGCAACCACGGCGACGAAGTAGCGCGCAAACTTGGGGAACGCCTACATTCGTACATTGATAGGATCAAGAAGTCAGATCTTCTCGGACTGGCAGCGCAGCTTTCGGTCCTCGATTCAAAGGACATTGGCCCCCTGTTGAGCTTCGAGCGAGGCCAGGTGGATGAGATCGACTTACGCGAGGTATACAATCGTAATCTCGTTGCGTATTTCCAGCTCGACACTTTGGGCAATGCGGACACCTCACGGCGACTCGGACGCATGGTTGTCGAAGACGTGAAATCGCTGATCCGGTACATCTACTCGACGACACAGGAAGAGAACCGGAAGTTCGTCCCGCTTCTGATTGACGAATTCGGATCGTTTGCAACGAAGGAATTCATTGAAACGCTGAAGCAAGCACGCGGGGCACGGGTGAGTGCTCATCTGTTCACCCAAGGGTTAGAGGACCTGGACGCTGTAACTCATGAGTTCTCCCGCCAGGCGACTTCGAATCCAGCAACAATAGTGGCGCTTCGCTTGAATGACAATAAGACGGTCGAGGAGATTTGCGCGGCAGCAGGAACGACGGATACCTTTGAACAGTCGTTTCAGGTTGAGCAGGGGATCATGGGTGACGAAAGGCGAACCGGGCTCGGGAATATGCGAAAGACGAAGCAGATGATTATTGAACACGACGTTCCGAAAAACCTGAGAGTGGGCGAGGCTGTCTTGATCGAACGGTCACCGAGCCGGGTGCAACCGGTGAGGATTTTCAAAGCCAGTGAACTGATTATGAGTTGACGTACATCGGAGTGGTCCCGGTACGAGAGGGGCCACTCTGATAAAAATGTTCCGAAATCTGTGTGGTGGTCCCTTGCTGCGCGACCTATGCATCTGGTGGCTGAATTTGCGGCAATCCGTCTGCAATGTTGTAATAATCACCTTTGTTGGCGACGAAGACATGCACCCGCAACTTTGTATTGGTCGGGGTATCAAAGGCTCCCATTGCAATGCCTATCCAGTCCTTGCCATCCGCATCGAAAAACAGTGACGATCCGCAGATAGCGCAGAAACCACGCCGCACGTTTTCGGTTCGAAACCACGTGATGTGATTGTCACCCATAATTGTCACGGCCGAGCGCGGGACGTCGGTCCCAGCTTCAAAATGACCAGTATGCTTTCGACATTGTGTACAATGGCATGCGCTTGGCTGAGGCAGCTCGCCAATGACTTCAAATCGCACTGCTCCGCAGAGACATGACCCTTTATGCATGGCGTTTCCCCTTGTTGATCGTTCTAACTGGTTAACAGTCTTTGGTCAATTCCAGCTGTATCGCCAAAATAGCGGACAATAACGCCACAAGCGCGTGAGAAAGCCAAATGTCTCGTTCGGTCAGTTCATTTGGCCTGCGCAACGCGAGTTCTTTTGGGAGACGATGGGTTGGTGTTCAGTCGCGCTGTGCTTCGGAAGAATAATATTCCGCGTCGCAGACCCCTTGGGTCGGTAAGATAGCCCGTCGAGCACGGCGAGCATAGCGGCGAGGACAATGGCGGTCGTAAAGATTGTAAATACGGGACGCGCGCAGAACCGGGACGACCACCAGAGTACAGCGGAGAGGATTCCGCTCACGACATTCGAAATAATGAAAAAACAATGGAATAGGATTCGTAACAACGGCTCGAAACCGTGAAACCATATTCGCGAGGGCCAGGACCGGATCTGGGCGCCCAGTTGCGGAAAAGCATGTTCGCGAAACGCCGATAGGTTTTCTTCCACTAGGTCTGACTTCAACATTGGTTAATCCTCGTTTCCGATTACTTGAAAGCCTTCGCGTGAAGCACACCGGGCAAGCTCGGGGTCAAACGTGACGATAGGAAGCTCATCCGGGCGATCTTCGCATGCTACTAAGGCAGCACCCAGTTGCAATGCTGCTGCGGTACTCATGCCGTGGACGGACAGTAAGCGTTCGGCGCGTTTCTTGACCCATTCGACTTGATGAATCTCGATCCATGAGTTCTGTAGCAGCCTTAAGCGATTTACGATTTCGGCCAACTTGGACTGCGCTGGGACCTGAGCCTGATGTCCAGATGCATGAATGGCCGAAAGGCATTCTGTTGGGGTCATCGTCCAGACAAGAATTGTAGAATCCTCCCTTAGCAACCTGAGCATGCCGCTACTTCTTTTGTCCGTGGACACGAGCGAAAGTACAGCCGATGAATCCCAGAATTTCATCGGGCAGACCTCCTATCCGCGAGTAGCTGTTGCAAGACGTCGGAGCTGTTCTTTGCTCGCGATTCAGCTTCCGTAACGGAAAAAAAGGAGGCGGGCAGGGATTTGTGGCCCCGGCGTAAAACTCCGCGAGATTCCAATTCCTCCAGTCTCAAATCGAGATCGCGCTTCTCCAAAGAAGCGATTGGGACTATATCGGCAACAGGCGTCGAGCGATCGTAAACGCGTATCGTCTCTCCCTGTTTGACGAATCCGAGAAACTCGCTCAGCTTGTTTTTGACGTCAGTTACACTAGCTCTTTTCACATGGCTATAATAGCCACGAAAAGTGTTTCGTCAAGCGCGCTGCCGTTCTTGCACAAATTCACAACCCTACATCCAAAAAACGCGACGCCGGCCAGAAGCCCCCAGTGGAGTCATGTGTGGAGAGCTTTTCTGCAAGTTCATGGAAGGACAGACAGAATTAAACTTGCCTCCCACCCCCACCCTTCGGTTTGTGTGTGGGAGGCAAGTTTAATTCTGTCTGTTGAAGAAGTTTGTAGTGAGTGAGTGGAGGGGGCTTCTGGCCGGCGGGGGAGAGGGAGGAGGTGGGTAGGGTTGGGTAGGTAGTTAATAAGGGGAGGAGGTAGTGCGGAGATCCAGTTTGATTGTCGTTATAAGGTGTGCTGAGTTTCGTGGGTCCTGTTCCTGGCTCTTGGTTGCATCGGGGCTGACGGTGTTCGGAGTTTCGATGGGAAGGTGGCCCAAAGGGCCAGCGGGGGAATGGACCTGCGAGCTCGTTGGGGCTCTCCGGTCCATTCCCCCTTGGATCGATCGAGCTTCTCGCGACGTGCGGTGGTTGGCCCTTCGGCGGCGTTTCGGACGATTATTCGATCCAGTACCTGTTAACTCGCCAAATGAAGTTGGGGTGATCTTCTGCGTGCAGTCCGCATCTGGCGGTGAGGAACGCGATCCAGATTTGCGGAGGAGCGTACTTGCATTCGGAATTGGGGCGTCCGTCCCGCCAGGCTGCGCCTGGCATGCCGGGACGCACAGGGCTGGTTGGGGTGAGGCCCGATTGATGGGCCGATGTTTCGAAATAACCATGAAGAAAGGCGATCCCATGAAGTCCGCAATCGAAAAAATCCTTCAATCCGTCGGTCAGCTCGACCGGTTCAATGCCGGTGGCGATTTTCATCTGCGAATTGAGAACGCGCCCTATATGCCTCTCTCGATAGAGCGGCATGGCGAGATCGTTTCAGTCACGCACTATTTTGAGATGAACGGTGACCTGGTTCCCGACCCGGATCTGGAGCTTCTACTTACTGCTTCCGGTGACTGGCTGCCACTCGCGATTCAGCATAGCACCGGCCACTACTTCCGCGCGGTAGAGGTTATCGGGCGCGGAGGTCGCTTTGAAGTCATGAATCCGAAAGTCTTGCGGGATCTGCAATCGTTCGCGCGACAGTGGGGACGCAATCTTCTGATGCAAGGGTTTGATCGAGGTTGAAATATGGCTCCGCCACGGACGGCCAGAGCCATACGGAGGTTGTCGCGAGCCAGGCAGGATCTTGCACTCTGCCTGGCTCGCAAATATCAGGTCAACGGCAGCGTGAACAGCTTGCAGGGCATTTCCTTGAAGCCGTTCCTTTTGTAGAAGGCCTGCAGGTGATCTTCGGTAATTCCGACACCGAGGAGAATGTTGGAGCAGTTCCGTTCGCATGCGATTTGCTTCACTCGTTGCAGCAGTAAGCCGGCGATCCCTTGCTGTCGGTATGCCGTTTCCACATAGAGGTCGTCAGCCCATGCGAATGGCGCTGCCTTGTAACTGCTTTCTCCAAACGTTAGGGAGCACATTCCAATCATCTTTGTGCCGGTGAGTGCAGCGACGCATACGAAATTGGAAGCTGGATCGACCAGTTTTCGAAAGAGGGTTTCAATGGAAGTTCGATCGAAATCCTTTTCTCCAGCGTACTGGTAAAATCCCTGCATCAAATGTAAAAAGCCGCCGAAGTCATTTCCGTTTAGTTCACGGATAGTGATCATTTGGATATCCTTGTTTTTTTGGAGTTCTGCAGAATAGGAGCACGCCAATGACGACGCGCAGGAGCCCGCAGAACTCCGGTTATTTAAATTAGACAGAGTTGAGATGAGTGAAGATCAGCCAGTTCCCCGGATCGGTCTCGCGTGAATTGCAGTAAATGCTTAGCGGGAGACGGAGTTGAGGCCGGCCAATGTATTTTCAAACTTGCTGCTCATATGCCAGGCCTCCTCGTCGCTCAGGATGAGCGATATAACAGAGTATCGGCCAAAAGACTGCGGATCTCAATATGCCCTGCGTTAGCGGCCTTTTTGGACTTCCGCTCACTTAGAATTAAGCCGGGTCAGCTCGCCACCTGCGCGCGGAAAAATAGTCGGTTCAATCTGGCGCATCCACGCGAGTAGTCCGCGGAGTGAATTTACCCGCTCGGCTTTCAAGGCGGAGTTCTGCTTAATTGTTTCCAGCCCGCGCAAGAACTTCAAACGCTGAGCGTTCGGCACGCGGATTTCATCCGAGTTTGGAAGGATGACTCCGGTAATTTGCCTCGCTGTCCCTGGAGCGACCCTTGAGGTTTTCCGAGGGTGCGCCCGCAACCGTACTCGTCTTAGCTCGCTGCGAACTGCCAACTCGAACTCGCGCGGAATTGAAAGGTCAGCCGAAAAATTCGCATCATCGACGAAAAGGGTAAAAACGTATCCACGTTCTCGGGCCATCCTTTCGATCCGATCGAAAACTCGACGATGCATCCAAAACGCCAGCGACATACTGAGTGGGCTTCCCGTAGGGAGCGCTCCATCACAGGTGCAAAGAAGACTAAGCTGATGGGCAACGTCACCGGCCATGCCCATGTCGTGATGAAAGAATTTGGCTAGGCTGAGTCGAGAACAGCTGGGGAAGAACTTCCGCACGTCAACCCGCATACCCGCAGCACCGGAACGATGCTTTTTTGCATTTGTCACGGGGCTCCGCCCCTTCACGCCGGAGTGAAGGTATTCGGGCGCTTTCAATTGAGCGAAAAGATACCGCACTCGATCGTGAACCTTGCGGAGATCTCCTTGCGGAACCTGAAGCATCCGGGGCTTTACGTTCTTGTCTAGGATCGAAGTCAGCTTGTACTGCGTTCCACGGGCTAAGAATTTGAGGTGCCGAGGCGATATCAGAAGTGTCTTAGCGAGGCGGGCGCGGCTCTGAACTTTGTAAAGGGCCGACTGAGAAAGCGGCAAGGTGTTAGTTTCTGCCATGCTCGATCGCCTGCATGAATTTGATCAGCTTTGCTCGAATTTGCGACGATACGGATGCCGGGAGTCGC
Organism: Bdellovibrionales bacterium RIFOXYD1_FULL_55_31; assembly: GCA_001770175.1. Taxonomy (GTDB): domain Bacteria; phylum Bdellovibrionota; class UBA1018; order UBA1018; family UBA1018; genus XYD1-FULL-55-31. The sequence goes on from MEQK01000113.1 coordinate 7,871, forward strand.
GACGATCCCAGCTCCTCCCTGAAAAACATGATCGCTGAGGGTGAGGTATTAAAGACCTCGGCGTACTTGTCGACTAGGCTCAAGTTCGGCTTCTTTTTGCCAGTTTCGATTGCAGAAAGGAAACTTGCGGATACGTCCAGCTCCTTGGCCAACTGAGAAAGAGTCATATCGTGGAACACGCGAAAGAGTCGCAGGGCTTCGCCTAATTCGGTCGCGTCTTTGTTCTCAGTCTTGGTTTTCATATTTATTCATCACTTAAAAAAAGAGGCAAGGCTACTGGTTCTCCATGAGCTTTTTCGTAATCCAGAAAACAATCCTAATGATTGTCCTCCTGCGTCGCCAAATCTCAGACATCAAGAATTCGCGAACTCTACGACCAGAGGGGTTCGGGTGGATCGGGTTGGACTTTACTTCATTTTCCATGACTGTCTCCTTTTGTGGGAATCGCACGCCTCACTATTGAGTCGTGCTGCCCCCTTCTCCCTGAAAGGAAACGTCGGTAAACCCTAATACCTTTTCGCCCTGCCTCCTTAATCCGAATAGCCCCCTATTAAATTCCCATTTAGCCCTAGCGGATAAAACCACTTGAGACAGTCATGCGGTAAAGAGGCGGCTAACTGTTAATGCCCCGAAGGTGCTTGGTGCATTCGGAAGATTCCGAGGTGCGTAAGCCTACGGCGCAGCTCCGTGGGTCAACGTGGTCCGGAAGCCTCCGGAACCTTGTGACTCGCAGAGTGGGTAGCGACCAGATCGAACTGCATCTGCTCGCCGCGAGCAGCGGAATGCATTCCCGCTGCCCAGATCCTCGGATCTCGCGATCCGAGAGGAGAAGCGTTTAACCGACTTCATCCCGATCCAGTGCAGAATACTTGGAAGCGAACGGCTTGCAATAAAAAGAACCTATTGGTTGAAAAAATTAACCAGCTATCCATAAAACGCACTTCAGCATGGATGCGCAGTGACAGCGCTTTGCGTCTAAAGCTACTTCTTCACCATACGATTCAAGCGGGAGAAGAGTTTCGCGATGTCGTCGGGGCTCTCTTCTTTGTGGAACAGCGCTACTTCATCAATAGTCAGATGTTCACCACGAACGAACATCTTTTCGAAAAGCCCGGCGCGCTCGTCAAAGCACATTGCGTGGAACATGATGAGGCCCTGGAGATCATCAGTTGCTTCTTTAAGCTCGGTGATCGTCAGCTCCAGTACTTCACTTGAAGCGACCTCCAGGAACCAGCCGAATAGGCCGGCCCGCTTGATCTCTGCCATATCTCGCATTTCACTCATACGTTGAATAGACTGATCACTCAGCCGGAGACGCCAGACCGCACCCTGCATACGTTCCCTTATCGCTTTAGGTTTCCCTTCTATCGCGTGCGTCTTGAGCTGGTGAAAGTTCCCGTGGATCAGCGCGTCCCGCAGGTTCTTTCGTTTCGTGATCCATGCGTCGAGCTTGGGAGCCGCCTTTTTGAGGTCGTCGATAATGGGTTCGAGTTGTCGGAGTCCCGGCGACTTTCTTTTTGAAGAAGTGACTTCCTCAAAGGCCGATACCTTGAGCTTCTCCGCGAGCTGCTTTACAGTGAGTTCCCAGTACGCCGCGATGCCACACGCCAGTACGTAGGTTATCTGGCGGTGTCCTAGCATGTCTGGGTGATAGCGCTTCACCTGCTCGGAAATCGACAGGTCCGCGACGCCCGCTATTTCAGCCAAGATCCTATTGGCGACGTCTGCAACCATTTCCACTGCAGCAGGCGAAGTGGAGGTCATGTTCTGGCGCATTATCTTTTGTACTGCAGCCGCGAGGACATCGCGATCAGTGAACTTAAGGAGCCTCGCGCCTTTCGGCATCGGTTCCTTGATGTGGACATATCCTAAACGATTTAAGAGCGGCTCTAGTATTTTCACGAGCCAACGGAATGCGTATGTCATTTCCCGAGTATGCATCTGTTCCGCGCACGGTTCCATGTGCAACTAAAATATTAGTTGACGATAACTAAACGTTTAGTTATTCTTATTTTCAATAAGGGGGATTTCCGTGAAAAAGATGAAAGGCAGCTCCGAAAAGCTACTTACCGACGTTGAGCTTGAACTGATGAACATTCTCTGGAGCATAGGGGAAGGTTCGGTTGCTGACGTCCTGGAGCACCTGTCGACTGGCAGGGACCTCGCGTACACCTCGGTCTCCACGATTCTCAGAATCCTCGAACAAAAAGGCGTATTGAAAGCTCGCAAGGAAGGACGAGGGCATATCTACATACCGGTTCTCAAGAAGACAGACTACGAAGCAAAGGCGGTGAAGCATGTCGTCGAGAAGGTGTTTGAAGGCACCCCTGTTGCGCTTGTCCGGCAGCTACTCAACTCCGTTCAACTGGACAAAGGGGAAATTGAAGAACTCAAAAAATTGCTGTCCAAAAGCGAGGACAAGAAATGAGCCTCGCTCAGCTCCTATCCACTTACGTTACACTGAATCTCCTTGTTGCCGTCGCCGCGATTGCGTTGATAACCGTCGAAAAAATTGGCGCATGGCGAGGTTGGCGGGTCAGGGGGCGGGCGGCACTTCGCCTTCATTACTTTGTGCTATCGATGGTTCTCTTGATTTGCGTGATTCACCCACTAATTCCAAAGAAACCCTTTTTTGAACCTCCTGCAAAGGTCTGGTCGGCGCAATCGCTGAAAACGTTTTCTCGGGACTTCGCCGCAATAGATAAAGGCGGTTACTTGGCGTTTCCTGCTGCGAATGGAACCGCGATACTACAAGCGGATCAGGTTTCGATCGTCTTGTTTTTTTTGTTGGTGATCCTGTCAGTATACGGTTCATTCCGCGTAGGGAGAGATTTGTCGTGTTTGAGGCGAATTAGAAAAGAATCCTTCCTAATAAAACGATTTCGGAACGTGTACCTTTTTTGCAACGATCAGATCAAGGTCCCTTTCTCCTATTGGACACCCAGACAAGCCGTGGTTGTTGTCCCAAGCTCACTGATGTCCAAACACTCCGATTACAGAATGGCAGTTGCTCACGAACTTCAGCATCATCGCCAATTTGATACAAAATGGGTTTATGGGATGTGGGCGCTGCGCGCTCTTTGCATTCTCAATCCCTTCATTCATTTCTGGAACCGTTGGCTTTCAGAACTTCAAGAATTTGCCTGTGACGAGACGCTGGTCGACCAAAATAAAGTCGAGTCACGGCAATATGCCCGCTGCCTTATTGAGGTGGCGGAAACCGCGCTTACTCAAAAATACGTCCCTGCCTGCGCAACAGGGTTGATATTTTTGGTGGAGCGCAATTTATTGAAACGGAGAGTAGAACAGATGATGAACTCATCGAACACTAAGGTAACTCGGTCGATCAGTTGGTCCGTAGGAATCATTGTAGTTGCGCTCATGGCTGCGACGGCTTTTGCATCGCAGTCTTTAGTTCAGGACAGGCGGGTGTCGGCAGCCGACGCTCGGAGGATGGCTGTTAATGCTCAGAGCGAGACAGGGTTTCCAGTCGTGATTAACGATCTCGTTTTACAAGAACTCAATCGCTACATCGGAACGCCCGAAGGGCGGGAGTTCATGAGAAAGTCTCTTCAGCGGATGGAGAATTACCGCAGTCTCGTAAAAAGGAAGGTGACAGAGTACGCCGTGCCTGAAGAGCTCATGGCGATACCAATTACTGAGTCGGGCTATCAAAATCTAGAACAAGCTAAAAACCCGCAGTATGCGGCCGGAATTTGGCAGTTCATTCCATCCACTGCAAGGAAGTATGGAATGCGTGTCGATGATCAGGTGGATCAACGTCTCGATATTGAGATGGAGACCGATGCGGCAATGCGATACCTGAAATCGAACGAACTGATGTTTGGTGATTGGCTTCTCTCGGTAATGGCGTACAACATCGGAGAGAGAAGAGTGCAAGAGGCGATCAATAAAACAGGGTCTCGGGATGCATGGACTCTGATTCGTGCCGGTTTCGAAAATGATAAGAGCTATTTGGCACGAGTGATGGCCGCGATTTTAATTATGAGGAATCCTGATTCCGTTGCTCAGTAACCAATCGACAGCTTTTGCGACCCCTAGGTATAATCCCGGGGGTCGCATCGTTTCTTAAGGCATTAATCAATCGGTACGCCGCGTTTGAAGTCGGGCTGTGCTGTTCACCTGTCGCGCAGCTCCCACCGGTACCAGATTAACCAGAACCGAGTGAACCGCCTGAAGCTTCGAGTCATCCAGTTGCTTTAATATACCCAGGCACTCGTCCCGCATGCTCAGCGGCACGGGCCTTCCGCCAAAGAACTCTAAATATTCTTCCTGCGTGAATCGATACGCCTGGAGCAGCGTTTGAATCCGCGCCCGCGAGACATCCATCCGGCCTTGCTCAATGTGCGAAATGGCCGAACCGGAAATGCCGACCAGATGACCGGCTTGGTTCAATGAGATGTTCCGGCTCTGCCTCATGTACCGGAGGACCATTGCTTCTTTGGTAATTCGTTTTTGCTGACTTCGTTGCATG
>MEQK01000114.1 GCA_001770175.1 Bdellovibrionales bacterium RIFOXYD1_FULL_55_31
ACCTTGTGTCCGGTTGTGGGACCTTTTCCGCAATAATCACAAACACGTGCCATGGCTCTATCCAATTCCTTTCGGTGAAGGGACCCTACCCTAGTGGAATCCCTTGTTTTTTGCAAGAGTGAAAAGCGGCTAAAATCCGGACGGCCAAATTTCCCTGAATCGAAGTTAACTTAGAACTTTGTTTCTGGCGTCCTCCTGTGCGAAAAAAGAGGCGTGAATTCATCTGACTCGAACGAACTCGGCAATTCACCTCTGGGAACAGTACGACGCGCGGTTGCGGTGCTCGCGATGCTACTGGTCGGAATGATCTTAGGGGTCCTGACCTTAGCCTTTTTTATGGCCGGGGACCTTTATGAATATCAGGATACTGTCGACGGGGTCCATCTGCCTTCCGTCGATGCGATCGTGTGCCTTGCGGGGGGGCGCGGCCGGATCGCCGCCGCCGGGGACATCTGGTATCGATATCGAGAATCACGGAATCATCTGCCTGAACTTTATCTTTCCGGGCTGGGTCCTCAATCGACGTGGAATCTTCTCGGTCGCCAGTTTCGTAGCGGAGTACGGGACGTGATTCGCCCTGAAAACGTGGTTATTGAAAAAGAGAGTTTTAACACAGTCGCGAACGCGCGTTGGCTGGCGCGGTACGCCGTGGAGCATAACTGGAGTCGGATTCTTTTGATGACATCCCCTTATCACATGAAGCGGGCGCGGTATATTTTCGAGCGCGTTGCTTCAGGAATGGGAAAGCGTCTGGCCATAGAAACTCTCTCTGTTTATCAGGAGCCCTTCGAGCCGGGGGAGTGGCGTACGAATTTACATGGAATCAAAGTCACGGTCGTTGAGTACGTAAAATGGGTCTACTATCGTTATTTTTGGAAGCCCGAAACAGGCATGTAAGTTGCCACAGCTCCGGATATGGAGCCCCTTGTTCTACAGCTAGCCAGGTTCGTCACGGCGGCTGAATTTGAGGACTTGTCCCCGGAGGCCGTGGAGCAGCTCAAAATCAGAATTTTGGACGCGCTTGGTTGTGCCATCGGCGCGGTTGAAGGGGATCCCGTAAAAATCGTTCGAAAGCACGTCAAAGATCTGGGAGGCCGGCCGGTGTGCTCCCTGATTGGCGGAGGGCGGACGTCTCCAGAACATGCGGCCTTTTATAACAGCGCTTTGGTGCGGTACCTGGATTTTAACGACAGCTATCTTGCCAAGGGCGAGACTTGTCATCCGAGCGACAATTTGGGGGCGGTTTTAGCGGCCTGTGAGTATAGGGGCGGAACAGGAAGCGACCTGATTCTTGCGCTCGCTATAGCCTACCAAGTTCAGTGCCGGTTAAGCGACGAGGCTCCGGTTCGTGCCAAAGGCTTTGACCACACCACCCAGGGCTCGTATGCCGCAGCTGCTGGTGTGGCGAAGGCGCTTGAGCTCGATATTGAACAGACGGCTCACGCGATTGCAATCGCGGGAACGGCATACAACGCCTTGCGCGTCACTCGAACCGGGGAACTCTCGCATTGGAAGGGACTCGCGTATCCTAATACCGCTTTCGGGGTTATTCACGGAGCGTTTCTCGCGATGGAGGGCATCACCGGGCCCCTGGAGGTTTTCGAGGGAAACAAAGGCTTCATGGATTCCATAGCCGGTCCTTTCGAAATCGACTGGGATTCGGAAAACCTCGAGCGCGTCACCCGGACGATCATCAAGCGATATAACGCCGAAATTCATTCTCAATCGGTTCTTGAAGGAATTTTCGAACTGAAAGATCGCGAAAAGTTCCTGCCTTCCGAAATCGAGCGGATCGAGATCGACATATTTGATGTCGCATATCACATCATAGGCGGAGGCGAAGAGGGCTCGAAAACCACGATTCGGACGAAAGAGGAGGCTGATCACAGTCTGCAGTACCTTGTCAGTGTCGGGTTGCTCGACGGGGAGGTTACGCCCGCGCAGTTTCAACCGGAGCGGATCGTGGCAGATGACGTGCAGAATCTTCTCACCAAGGTGATAGTAAGGCCTTCCTCTGCATACAGCCGACGATTCCCGGAGGAGCTTCCAGCGATGATCGCCGTGCATCTCAGGGATGGCGACGTTCTGAGAATCCAAAAGACTGATTACGAGGGATTCTTCACCCGCTCGATGTCGTGGGAGTCCGTGGAACGCAAATTCAACCGCTTGGCCAGCCCGTTTTTGAGCGAGCGATTACGACGAGAGTGGATGCAGGTGATCCGCGACCTTGAGTCCGTCGATCTCTCGGACTTGACGGAACTTTTCAGAAGAGTCCATTTGGTCAAGCTGCGTGCAGCATAGGAGCAAAATATGGAGCGTCAAAGAGCATTTCCGTTTATCCGAATGAATGAACCCGAACCGAAACCGCGTTCGCGCGGCATTACCGAAATCCGCGGCCCTTACTACTCTGTCATGGGTCCGAACTATCTGAAGGATGTGCTCGGGACGATGGATCGTTACATCGACTCCCTCAAGTTCGCGGGTGGCTCTTTTTCCCTCATGCCGAGAAGTGAAATCCGGAATCTTATAGAGCTCTGTCACGAACACAACGTCCTTGTCTCGACTGGGGGCTTCGTGGAGTATGTGCTCACACAGGGCCCTGATGCCGTACGGGCCTACGTCGAGGAATGCAAGTCGTTGGGGTTTGATATTGTGGAGCTTTCGGCAGGCTTCATTACGATTCCGACCGACGACTGGCTACGTCTTATCGAACTGGTGCGAAAGGCCGGTCTCAAGCCCAAACCGGAAGTGGGGATTCAGTTCGGAGCAGGGGGGGCCAGCCGGGAAGAGGAACTGAAAGCGGAAGGGCCCTCTGATCCTGCGTGGGCGATTGCCCGCGCGAAAAAGTTTTTGGATGCCGGCGCATACATGATCATGATCGAGTCGGAAGGAATCACCGAGAACGTAAGTTCCTGGCGGGTCGACGTTCCGGGGAAATTCGTCGACAAACTCGGGCTTGAGAACCTGATGTTTGAAGCGGCAGATCCGGACGTATTCAACTGGTACATCAAGAATTACGGGCCTGACGTAAATCTCTTCGTGGACCACAGTCAGATTGTCCAGCTGCAATGTTTGCGTGCGGGAATCTGGGGCGTCCAGAGTCTCTGGGGCCGCGTCATTACCTATCGTGACAAAGAGGCGGTTTCGAGTACGCGGATTGCAAGCTAGCCGTTCGTCGACGCCCACCGCTCGGCCAAGGGGATTCAGGGGAGGATTGCATATGGACGCGTTGCAGCTTTTGAGGGACGATCACGAAAAAATCCGAGGTCTCTTCAATGATATCCGGCACGCGGACAGCAAGGAGTTGAAACGCGAGATTTTCGATAAGATCAAAGACGATCTCGACCTTCACGCGCACATCGAAGAAACGGTCTTCTACCCCGCCTTTGCCGACCGCGACGAGTTCGAGGAGATCATCGATGAGTCCTACGATGAACATCAGGAAATGACCGATCTCCTCGAGGAAATTGACGAAACGGATATTGATGACGAAACGCTGTTCGATGACGACATTGAGGAGCTTGCGGAGAACTTCGAATACCACGTGAGCAAAGAAGAGGCGGAGTTCTTTCCGATCGTCGGTCGCGAGATGACGGCATCGCAGCTGGAAGATCTGGGAAGATTGCTTGACGAGGCCAGACAGAAGCTTGCCGCGGCCTAGGCAGCTCGTTTTCCTGAATCAGTCGCTTCTAGAGATTTTAACTGGATAAATTGCGCTAAATCAGAAGAACGTAGAAGACCGATGAGGCGACTGCCCTCCATCATGGGAAGGACCCCCAATGGCGCGGTAGCCAGGTCCGGAATCACGTCTTTCAGGAGTTCGGTGATCTCGACCGAGCGACTCGCCGTGATCCGAACATCCCTGATGTATGTCCTGTCGCGTGAGTCTTTCGGGATCATTTTGATGCTGTCCAGGAAGATCAGCGCTGGCGAACCATTTGATGTTGAAACCGGAAGCACGGGCGACTTGACCCGCATCATTTCGCTGGCCGCTTCCTCGATGGACTGGGATTCATGCACGGGAGTGAGTCGGACGCCCAGGTCTCCGACGCGAATGTTTCCAAGCAAACCGCGACTGATCAGCATCGAGAGTTCCGCTTGAGCCGCGCTGTAGATAAAGAACGCGATTAATATGAGCAGGAAATTGAAGGTGAATGCGCCAAAAAGTCCGAGCACCCAAGCGAAGATCCGACTGATATTCACCGCAGTCCGGGTCGCGCGCAGGGTGCCGACGCGTGCCGCCAGCACCGACCGGAGTGCGCGGCCTCCATCTAGCGGAAAAGCCGGAAGAAGATTGAAAATAGCCAAGGCGAGATTCGTATAACCGAGCCAGTGGCCAAAAAGAATGAGGTCAGGTGATTCGGCCGAGCGATTGAGCAAGTACATCAGGGCGGCAATGCCGAGACTCACGACGGGCCCGATAATGGCGAGCTTGAATTCCGAGTATCGGTTTTCAGGAATAGAATTCATCTCGGATATGCCTCCGAGCATCATTAGCGTGATCCCTTTGACTTCAATTCCAAGCGACTGGGCGGTTAACGCGTGGCCGAACTCGTGGAGCGCGACTGAGATGAGGATAGCCAGCGAAAACAGGATCCCCCAAGACAATCTCCCGAGGGTCAGCGCGTATGGATCGACACCGGCGGATTGCGCCGCGAGCGGAAGCTGAAGGATGGCGATAAAGGTCGTATATGCCAAAAGAATTAGCAAACTGATGTGGATTTTAAGGTCGATGCCTCTGATTCTGATCATCTTCCAGCTGGCTGTTCCGAACATTTTCGATCCTCTTGGTGTTTACCAAACTGACTGCAAGACCGGAACCCTGCCATCAATGCGCGCTTGCCATGCTTATGGGGAGATGGCATTCTGCGTCCGTGAACTTTGAAGCCTGGTTTCAGACAAATCACCCGTCCGGACTGCCTGAAGCATCTATTCCGACCCAAAGTATCGAGGCAGTTCTGCGGCTCGCCGCCGAAGGGGCGACCGTCCCGTTTATAGCTCGTTATCGAAAGGAACAGACGGGCAATCTCGACGAAGTGGCCGTACAGGCGATTCTGGAAGCAAAAGAACGTTGGGACCTCGTTTTGAAACGCCAGGAATTCATCTTGGGCGAAATCGATCATCAAAAAAAGCTTACTCCTGAATTGAAAGAGAAGATCCAGTCTTCGTTTTCGATGAGTGAACTCGATGATCTTTATTTGCCGTATAAGCAGAAGAGGAAGACGAAAGCGGCGCTGGCTAAAGAAGCCGGGTTGGATCAGCTCGCGGACTGGATTTGGAACTGCGGGCATGGTCTTGAGAATCCTCAGCCCGGACAGACGCTCGAGATATGGGCCTTTACCTTTCGAAATGAGGCGAAAGGATATTCGGATGCTGCGACCGCTATCGATGGCGCTCAAGACATCCTTGTTGAGCGCCTCTCTGAAGTAATGGAATTGCGACAGTTCGTTCGAAGCACCGTCTTTCAGAAAGGATTTCTACGAAGCAGTAAGGGTGAAAAGGCCAAGCCAAACAGCAAGTATGAAAATTATTTTTCATATCATGAGAGCATATCGTCCCTCAGTGAGCCCAAGAACTCGCATCGATATCTCGCGGTCAGAAGAGGCTGGATGGAGGAGGAGCTGGTCCTTTCGATAGGAGGCGCACCGGAGGACGTGGCTTTCGATGAGCAACTGTTGCGGCCTTTCGAAGTGGCTGCTTGCTCTGTTCACGATTCTCCAGGAAGTGCGGTTCTCCTCAAATCCGCGCGGCTAGCCCTGAAGGCCCACGTATTGCCCAGTATTGAAAATGAAGTTCATAAGTCATTGAAAGAAATCGCCGACCAGGTCGCGATTCAGGTTTTTGCCGAGAACCTCCGCAAGCTTCTGATAGCGCCTCCGTTTGGATCGAAAGCGGTACTTGGCGTGGATCCGGGTATCAGAACGGGATGCAAAGTGGCGGCTGTCGATGAATCGGGAAAATACATCGCGAGCACGGTTCTCCATCTCCAGACGGAATCAGAAAAAGAAACCGCAAAAAAGTTGCTCGTGGAAGCGGTTCGGACCGGTATTAGCGCGGTTGCGGTCGGGAACGGGACGGCGGGTCGTGAGACGGAGCTCTTTATCCGTAAGACATTGAAAGATGCCGGTCTCGATATACCGGTCGTCATGGTCAGTGAGTCAGGCGCCAGCGTTTACAGCGCGAGCGAGGTTGCGCGCGAGGAGTTCCCGGATTTGGATCTCACGGTGAGGGGGGCGATTTCGATTGCGCGGAGGCTTCAGGATCCCCTCGCTGAATTGGTTAAAGTTGATCCGAAAAGCATCGGGGTCGGACAATATCAACACGATGTTTCCCCGCAGGCACTCAAGAGAAGTCTTGAGTTCGTCGTGGATTCCTGCGTCAACTCGGTTGGCGTGAATTTGAATACCGCATCCGAACATCTTTTGGCTCATGTGTCCGGCATCGGGCCCTCACTCGCGAAAGCGATCACCACGCGGCGTTCGGTCAAGGGGCTCTTTCGGAATCGCACTGAGTTGCTCGAGATTCCTCGATTCAGTGACAAGGTTTTCGAACAAGCTGCCGGGTTCTTGCGAATTTCTGACGGTGATCAACCTCTTGACGGCACCGCCGTTCATCCGGAGCGCTATCCGTTGCTTGAGAAGTTGGCGAGCCGTCTAAAAAAGAGCGTTCGCGATCTTATGGGACCAGGGGTTCAGCTTGTCAAAGCCGATAAGGCTTTTGCCGAGGAACTCGGTAAATTCACGTTTCAAGATGTGGTGAGGGAATTGGAAAAACCGGGTCGCGATCCGCGTGACCAATTCGTGCCGTTTCAATTTCGTGATGATATTCACGAGGTTTCCGATCTGAAGTCGGGAATGGTCTGTCCGGGAATCGTGACGAACGTCACGAATTTTGGGGCCTTCGTCGATATCGGCGTCCATCAAGACGGCCTCGTTCATATTTCACAACTCAGTGATCACTTTATCAAGGATCCGCGCGAAGCCGTCAGTCCCGGCGACCACGTGCGTGTGCGAGTGCTCGAAGTTAATTTCGAGAAAAAGCAGATCTCGTTGACAATGAAGGGACAACAAGCCGAACATCGCGCGCCCAGGCAGCAACAGGAGCGGGGGCGTTCCGATCGTCGTGAAGACCAGCAGCGCCCGATCAGGCACGGTTTGCGTTCGGAGATGAAAGCTGGTCAGCAGCGTCAACAAGCTTCGGCCAGGCACGAGCCACAGTCTATAGGCAAACCGCTGCCACGGAAACCATCGCGGCCGCCCAAGCCCGTGTTTACGAACAACCCGTTTTCCGCCCTCGCGGGTCTGAAGGTGCGAAATTCCAAACCCGACCCCAAGTCTGATCGTTGAGGTTGGACCGGGACGGGCCAGGTGAGCGAACGTTTAGAACTTCCAATTGACGTCGCTCTTCCCCGGATTTTGGACGAGCTCGCACTTTGTCGAAATATTGTCATTCACGCTTCTCCCGGTTCCGGAAAGACGACCCGAGTTCCGCCTTATCTCTTAGGTGCCAGTTGGCGCCGGCCAGAGCAGGAAATTCTCGTCCTTGAACCTCGAAGGCTCGCGGCCAAGTGGGCTGCCCGCCGGGTTGCCGAGGAACTTGGGGAATCCCTGGGCAAGACAGTGGGCTATCAATTTCGGTTCGAGAATGTCGGGAGTTCTTCCACCCGGCTTCGGTTCCTGACCGAAGGAATGCTGATGCGCCGGTTATTGAGCGATCCTTTGTTGAAGGGTGTGGCCGCCGTGGTGCTCGATGAGTTTCACGAACGTCACCTTCAGACGGATCTTGCAATCGGGTATCTCCGCTGGCTTCAGCAGGGCGAACGCAAGGATCTCAGACTCGTGGTCATGTCCGCGACCCTCGAT
>MEQK01000115.1 GCA_001770175.1 Bdellovibrionales bacterium RIFOXYD1_FULL_55_31
TGCGTGAATTCATTCCACGCCCCGACGATTCCCGTGTCGGGTGCGTGAATTCATTCCACGCCCCGACGATTCCCGTGTCGGGCAGCGATTTCAGGAATTCGGGTACGAAGCCAAATCGATTCTCGATTTCTTCATAGCATTGTCGTACTTCGGGCTTTTCGATCTTTTCGGCCATGGATTTCCTCCGGTCTGAAGTTTTCGATATTTGTTGGAATTTCCATGCCAGCAGAATGGGGGGCTTTCAGTTTCAGGAGCTTCGGTAAATTGAGTAGTGCGGATAATGCGAGGGAGCGAGAACGCCCGAAAGCCAGGGATGTTGTCGTTCGGCAACATCACGAGACAGGCGACCGCGCGCGATCACCGAGATCGAACGGACCTTGGCGATTTGCCTGAGATCCTCCAATGTCTTCCCGACGGCTGAGCGGGCGCCGTAATCGTATAAAAAATAGTAATCAGCTGGAATCGGCTTGAAATCGGTCGAAGCGAGATCGGTTTGCTGGATTTGAACGAGCGGATATTCGAATTTGGCGAGACAACGGCGAGCCTCGGAGACGCGCTCCTTGACATACTCATAACCGATAAAGTGGACCGCGGGATAATGACGGCCGATGACATGCCCCATCCGGCCATATCCGGCGCCAAGATCGACGACGGTCGCCCCTTCGGCTGGTTTCAGGCGGGCGAGGAGTTCGCGAATTTCGGTATAGGGAGTGAGAAGACTTTTCGTGGGGAGGCCGATCCAGAGTTCCTGTTCGACGTCTTCTTGATGTCCCAGCAACTCGCTTTCGATTCTGCTCGTCTCGAGGCCGAGCCAGTTGTCGACGGCTTCGGCATGAAGTTGTGCATCGGAGTAGGAGATCCCATCGACAAGGGGGAAGGGGTCGTTTGGATTGAAGGGTGGATTGAAGGGTGGATTGAAGGGCAGCATCCAGCTGGTCTTATCCGGATCTGTTGCGGTGAGTAAAGCCAAAGTATATGATCGGTGAACTATGCTCGCTTCGACCGTTTCCCGCCTCAAGTGCCCGAAAAAGAAGAGGGGAAAAACCTGTGACGGCCAGCTCGAGCTTTTTGCCGATGAAACCATCACGATCGCCGAAGTTCAGGAAGTGCGAACGGGACGTCTCGAATGCGGGCGTTGCAAGGCAAAATTCCCGATTTTGGCGGGAGTGGCGCTGCTTGTTCCGGATGTCAGGCTTTTCCTGCTCCAGCACGTGAAAGGAATCAGTAAGACGGTTGCCGACCAGGAAATCCCGCGTGAGTATCGCCGTGAATTCATCGCCGCGAAAGCCCAAATCGAAACCGAGCACATTGAAGAGGACCTGGAAGCGGAACGGGTGAACGCGCTCTATCTCATGAACCATTATCTGCGGGTTCATGATTCAGGAAGTCTCAAATATCCGTGGTGGAAGCCGCTGTCCGGGGCGGCAAGTCCGGTGATTGACTGCGTCGTCCGAGAGTATTGGGATCATGGACCTTTCGCCAGAATCGAACAATGGATCGGCCGAATGGCAAAGAAAGACTCCGAAGGCGTCTGTGGGGCGCTCGTCGAGCTTGGCTGCGGCGTCGGGGGCCTTTATCCCGTTCTCAAACCATTCCTTTCTTACTATCTCGGCGTGGACAGCTCGTTTTCGAGTATCATGCTGGCCCGGCACTTTGCGCTCGGGATGCCCTATGCCGGGTCGATCGGAATTCCAGAAGACTTGTTGCACGGGCCCGTTTCACGGGAAATCAATCTTGCCCCGGCAACCCCGGCCGGCGGGCAGGCGGATTTCGTCGCCGGCGATCTTGATGCGCTTCCCGTGAAAAGTGGAGAGTGGGACGTTTCCATAGCCCTGAATACGATCGACATGCTGGAGCGACCTTCGGCGCTTCCGGAGATCCAGCGCGATCTGCTGGCCGATGGCGCGATCGCGATACAGAGTTGTCCGTATATCTGGCATGAAGCGGCGGCGAGCCAGATACGCGAGGTGTTGCCCTCCCGAATTTCCGATTCGGCAAGCGCCGTCGAGTGGCTTTATGAGCAGGCTGGTTTTGCGATGGAAGAGCGATTCCACCATGTTCCGTGGTTATTTTTCAAACATGTCCGTCAACTCGAAATTTACTCAGTCCACATGTTCCTAGCCAGGAAATCCCGGGGTAATCCTTAAATGAATTCGTACGCCTCAGTTCTGTTCGATCTCGATGGGACACTGACCAATCCCGAGGATGGGGTGATCAAAAGCCTGCTCTTCGCACTCGAACGGATGGGGTTGCCTGCCTTGAAGGGGGACGATCTGAAGTGGTGCATTGGTCCGCCGTTCAAGGACGTTCTGGCAAAAATTCTCGGTTCGGATGAACCGGCCATGATTGACCGCGCTTTGCGGCTTTACCGCGATCGCTATCGGGCGATCGGAATGTATGAAAACAGGCCTTATCCTGGAATTGAACGGGTGCTCTCAGGACTCAAAAAACTCGGCATGAAGCTCTACGTCGCTACCGCGAAGCCCCACGTTTTCGCCAATCCGATTCTGGAGCATTTCAAGTTGATGGAATATTTTGAGGGCGTTTATGGGGCGGAGCTGGACGGAACCCGTACCATCAAGGGTGCGCTGATCGCGCACGTTTTGAAGCTGGAATCGATCTCTCCCGCCAGCGCAATCATGATCGGCGATCGCGAGTTTGACGTGATCGGCGCACGCGAGAACGGCATGCCCTGTATCGGAGTGACTTACGGACATGGCTCTGAAGCCGAACTCACCGCTGCCGGGGCCTTGTATCTTTGTCGTACACCACAGGACATTCTCGAATGGTTCCGGAAGAACGGCACGAGCGAGTAGCTGATTATCGTTTTCACGGCGGAATACATGTCATCCGGGTGCGCGGCAGCGCGGACGAGCGTGCCCGAGCGCACGCTCACCTCTTGAAGAAAGAAGTCCGCGACGGGGTACTGAGCGCTCTTCACTCGAAGAACGAATGGCTCATCAGGAGGGGGCCTGGTCTTCTCCGTCACGGAGTGGTTCAGGACTCGATCGTTTGGTTTTACAAAAAATTCCTGATCCCCTACCTCGTTCATCGAAACTCCGCTGATCTCGCGCCGATCCGTGCGATGGCCAAGATCGCGGGCCTTTCGGAGTCACGGTGTTTCGAGAGTTTATTTCAACCCGATGCCTTGATGCTGATCTCGAGGCTTTCAATGATGCGGTTTCTTCTGAAGGATCTCCCGGCCGGCGGTCTTCCGGCCTGCACCTCAGCCGTGACCTGCGGGAATTGGACGAGCGATGGCCGCCTTTTGGCTTGCCGCAATCTCGATTACCCGGTCGTCGGTCCTTGGGAGAAGCACACGACCGTCATTTTCAACGAACCTTCCGAGAGCGGCGCGCTTCCGCATGTGGCGGTTTCGTCAGCCGGAGTGCCTGTCGCGGGCTTGACAGCCATGAATGCCGAAGGCCTGACGCTTGCCACGCACGCGCATTTCGGGCGTGAGGTCTCGATCAGAGGACGCGCGATCGTCAACATCGCTGATGACGTCATTTCCCGCGCGAAATCACTCTCTCATGCCGTCGATATCTGCCGTAAGCAGCGGCGGATCGGCAACTGGTCGTTTGTGATAGCGAGTCCGAAAGATAAGGACGCGGTCGCCATCGAGATGAGTCCCTCTCGAACCGAGGTGAGGCATGCCGCGGACGGGTTCCTCGCTCATACCAACTACTTTCAAACGGATTTGCAGAAGTCCGAAGCCCTCCTTTCGGGGGCTTACTGCGATGATCTGGTGTCTCGGATTTGCGCGGTGAGAGATCTGCTGTCTCGCGACCGCGGCCGTATCGACGCCGTCCGGATGGCTCGGGTTCTGGGTGATCACCGCGATCCCGAAACGGGTGATGAGCGGATCCTCGGGAATATCCCGAGTGTCGTGACGACTGTTCAGAGCGTGGTTTTCGAACCGGAGACCCGGCGGATCTTGGTTTCAACGAGAAATGAATCACCAACCGGGATCGGATCTTTTGTCGAGATTGACACCGACGGTTTTTGGCGGACGGAAGCTGGCGCTACCCTCGAGCCCAGAATGTTTTCGGGGTATCAGCCCGTAAGCCGAGGACTCATCCAGGGGGTTCGCAGCTATCGACGAGCTTACCGGGCCTGGCACATGGAGAATGACGAGCCGGAGTATCGAGAAAAGACCTTGCAGTTTTTGCGCGAAACTCTGGAGCTTTATCCTTCTGATGGCCACGTTTGGGTTCAGGCCGGGATCGTGGCATTTGTCCTGCACCGATTCTCGGAAGCTCAACATTATTTTGAAACTTCGCGTGAGTGGAATATCAGCAGACACGTGGGCTTTGTACGGGATCTCTATCTGGCCCGGTCTCTGGATCTGGCCGGCCGGCGCGAAGAGGCGCTTTCCCTTTATGCCCGGTACGAAAGGGTAACTGAACCGAAACTCAGAAATGCGATGTTGAAGGGATTACGAAAGCGATATCACTCCCGGGAGACTTCCCGGATAATCGTTGATCTTCAGTTCGCGGATACGTTTCACTACTGAACGTGCCTGCCGGTTAGTTCGGCTGAGATCCGGATTCGAGTCCATTTACGTCTGTAGAGCTCGAGTCGGTCTGCTCTCGGCGTTTCCGTTGAATTTCGCCGACGATCTCTGAATGGACGACATTCTTGCGTACGGGCGCGGGTGCCTCTCCTTTGAGGATCCGCATGACTTCTGCTTTCTTTCGTTCCAGTAAAGCCTTGGTCTCCACAGCTCTTCCCCCTTTGATGAATACAAAACCAATTGTCGGCAGATTTTCGAAAAAACCAAAGGCCGATTTTTTTGATGTGATGCAGCATTACTTGTTTTTCGTCGCACCGTAGGCAGAGGCCTTGATATTCGGATGATATTTGGTGGCCTACACTTGGGATTTGTGAGTCGGGATTTCATTCTGCTCCGTGTCATTTTAGCCAAAATAGGGCTCCGCCGAGGGATACTGCTTAGGCCGCGCGCAAGAGGCCCTGGTTGAGCATCTGTTCGCGGCGCTTTGCGGACCTCCGGCTTCGAACGTAGTTCGCGACGAAATTCATGGCGCCAAAAGCAAGGGATGCGAACAGAAGATTTCGCCGGTTTTCTGCGGCCCAGAATTGCCAGCTGAACCACCTCGCCCTTGAATCGAAGCTACCGCGAGCTCCGTGATCGCCCGGAACGGGCGCATAAAGGTTTTCAGGCTGCCTTGGATCGCGCGGCATGTCCGTCTGTTGGCCGGAATAGCCGCGCTTCGCGAGATACCAGTCCGCCAAACCGGGAATAAATTTTTCGGCGAAGATGGCCTTTACCGTGGAAAAGCCGACTTTCATTTCCCTGCGCGGGTGGGAGGCAGCTAGGAGAATGGCGCGCGCGATCAGCTCCGGCTGGAAGATCGGAGGGACGGGCTGCGCCTTATTCGGAAGACGCGATCGCACCCAGCCGAACTGAGGTGTGTTCGTGGCCGGAACTTCGACCATAGTTACTCGTACGCCGCTGTGATCGTGGAGCAGCTCGGATCGGAGCGATTGCGTGAAACCCAGGATGGCGTGCTTGGCCGCGCAGTAGGCGCTCTGGAGAGGAATACTCCGGTAAGCCAGAGCCGAGCCGACTTGGACAATGACACCCGAATCTCGCGGGAGCATTCGCTTGAGCGACGAGAGCGTGCCGTGGACGTACCCCAGGTACGTCACTTCCGTTACTCGCCGGTATTCCTCCGGCTCCATTTCTTTGACGGGAGAAAACACCGAAGCCATCGCGTTATTGACCCAGATGTCGATGGGGCCGAATTCCTGTTCGATGCGCGCTGCCGCTGTTTCGACTGCTTTCGGGTCAGCGACATCCGTCTGAAGGATCAGGGCGCGACCGCCAAGCTGCTCGACTTCCATTTTCGCGGCACGCAGGCCATCCAGGCCGCGCGCTATGAGCCCTATCGAAGCGCCCTGTTTGGCGAATTCTCGCACGGTTGCTCGGCCAATCCCGGCTGAAGCTCCGGTAACGACGACCACCTTACCATCAAAATGTTTCATCACTGTTCGGAGCTGCAAAAGGAGTGCGAAATTGTCGATTCGAAGGCCTTGATTTCGAGGAGCTGCTTCCCGGTCGAAACGAACTCGCCATGAAACGTGGCACACTCGTCGATCAGCCCCTTGACATCGTGTACGAACGTCTGCTCGAGCACGATTTCAAGAGTATCGAGCTGTTCGAGGCAGCGCCACGGACAGCCGGCGTCCAGAGCTTTCAGCAGGGATGTGGAAATGCCGCGAAGCTGTTCCGTGATCCAGGGGTCCCGACGGTCTTTTGCTTTCAGGATCGTCGCGGCAAGGGTTCTCGCGGTTGAGGTGATCACCTGCTCAAAAGTGCGATTCCAGCCCACTCGGAAAAAATGAACGGCGTCATGAGCTTTCATGAGGGTCGCGGGATCAGCCGATGTTTTGGCGTTTACGGCTTCCAGCCCGAGATTACAAGCTGCAAGCGCCGCTTCGGCCGCTTCGGCGGGTCTTAAAGAACGATTCTGGAATGTACAGCCGGCGACGAGCACATTCGCGAGATAACTCAGCTGTCTCATCCGTTCGGAGAAGAGAAGTTCATCCGTCTGTTGCAATCCTGAAAGCGTTTCGCGGAACATGTTGTGCTTCGTCGTTCCGTTATCTATCTTTCCGGTCAAAAGCAGGCGGTCCTGCTCGGGCGCCAGTACCTCGGTTTCGCGAAGAAGCTCGTGAAACCGATTCATATCGGGACTGGGGACGGATGTTCCGGGGAGACGGCTCAGGTATTCGTTGCTTTTTCGAACCGATTCCGTTTCGAAGTTCCGGAAATACGCCGGCGTGAGGTGGTCTTCGTTTGTAATCGCGCCTCGGGCAAGTGCAAGAAAAGCGGCCGCGGTTTGAGGCGAGACGAAGCCCTCGCGTTCACGGCGTTGCTCACGATCGAAGGCCACGTCGGAAGCCAGCTGTTCCTCGGACGTCAGAACTTCATAAAGACCGCCGTTATCGTCAATTAATTCTGAAGAAACGAAGCAGCAGCGCGCGAGCAAGTTCATCAATAAATCGTGATGATCCGTATCGAGAGCGACCAGGGCTGAAAGTACGCTGTCCCAGGTCATTGGGTCACGGGAGATCACGCAATAATCCTCGAAATCGTGATTCAGGCTGGATTCCAGGGCTTTTTCAATGAAGGTGGAGTCGGCCCACAGAAGATCCTCGGCAAGTTCCTGCGTGTTGATCACGAGAACCTGCCGCGAGAAGGCGAGGGTCAGGAAGTCTTCGTT
>MEQK01000116.1 GCA_001770175.1 Bdellovibrionales bacterium RIFOXYD1_FULL_55_31
CGATTGCGCGGATCACGTTTATCGTCAGGCGGTCACGGCGGCCGGAATGGGTTGCATGGCGGCCATCGAAGTGGAACGCTTCCTCGAAGGTGAGGTCTGAAATGGCTGAGAACACGACTCCCCAGGAGCTTTCTGAACAGGTACGTGTCCGGTTTGAGAAACTGGGGCGCTTGAGGGAACGCAACGAGAATCCGTACAAAAACGGTTATTCTCCGACAGGGCTCGCGGCAGATTTGCACCAGGCGCATGACGCAAAAACGAAAGAGGAACTTGAGTCACTGGCGATTCGTCATTCCGTTTCGGGCCGGATCATGGCCATTCGGGATTTTGGAAAGGCTGCTTTCGTCAGAATCCAGGATCGGACCGGGATTATTCAGCTCTTTATCCAGCGCGATAAGCTCGGGCCTGAAGGCTACGCAGCCTACAAGGAACTGGACATCGGTGACATAGTTTACGGAGAGGGAACTCTCTTCAAAACCAAAACGAATGAGCTTTCGGTCGGCTGTGAGAAGCTGGTCCTTCTTACAAAATCACTCCGGCCCCTTCCAGAAAAGTTTCACGGAATCGCGGATGTCGAGATCAAATACCGTCAGCGCTATCTTGACCTCATCATGAGCGAGGAGAGCCGCAGTACGTTCAAAAAACGTTTCAAGATCATCGATGAACTACGACGCTTTTTCACGGAGCTTGATTTTGTCGAGGTCGAGACTCCCATGATGCACCCGGTGGCGGGCGGCGCGAACGCCCGTCCGTTTAAGACGCACCATAACGCTTTGGATATGTCCCTGTTCATGCGAATTGCGCCGGAGCTTTATCTCAAAAGACTGCTGGTCGGCGGTTTTGAGCGGGTTTTCGAGATTAACCGGAACTTCCGGAATGAGGGGATCTCGATTAAACACAACCCTGAGTTCACGATGCTCGAGTTTTATCAGGCGTACGCGACCTATGAAGACCTGATGGATTTAACGGAAAAGCTGTTCCAAAGAGTCGCCGCGCGGGTGAATGGCGAAGGCTGCATGAAGATCCAGTATCAAGGGACGGAGATCAATCTCGAAGGTCCGTGGGAGAGGATTTCAGTCGAAGACGCTATTTTGAAGTACACGGATTTCCAAAATGTTCCGAACGCCCGGTCGAGAATCCGGGACCGGCAGGCTCTTCTTGAATATGGCCTGAAAAAGCAGCTCCCGATGGATTCGAAGGACACGGTCGGCGGCCTCATGATGGCCATTTTTGACGAAGAGGTCGAGGCGCGACTCATTCAGCCGACCTTTGTCACTCGTTATCCGCTGGATGTTTCCCCGCTTTCGAGGAAAAATGAAAACGACCCGTTCCTGGTGGATCGTTTCGAGCTTTATATTTATGGACGCGAGATGGCCAACGCCTTTTCGGAATTGAATGATCCCGTTGATCAGGAGTCCCGGTTTTCGGAGCAGGTCAAAGCGAAGCAGGCCGGTAATGAGGAAGCGTGCGACATGGATCAGGATTACGTTACGGCGCTTGAGTTCGGGATGCCACCGGCTGCTGGCGAAGGGATCGGGATTGATCGTATGGTCATGCTGTTTACCGATTCGCCAAGCATTCGTGATGTAATTTTATTTCCCCTGATGAGGCCGATCAGGCCTGAGGGGCAGCCGGGCGGGAAGTCTGGTAAAAACTGATTGGAGCCTTAAAAAATAATGGCGAATTCAGTCATCACTCTGGCGCGCCGGTTTCTTCTCTCAAAGACGTCCGATGGTTTTCTGTCATTTATCGCCTGGGTTTCAGTCGTGGGCGTCGCCCTCGGCGTCCTTGCGCTGGTCGTTGTCACCAGCGTCATCAATGGCTTCGAAGGGGAGCTGATTCGGGTCATCACCGGAATGAACGGGGATGTCCTGCTCTACTCCCGCGCTGATCCAGTTCGCGATCCGGCGATCATCGAGACCAAAATCCGGAAAGCCGTTCCCGAGGTTCGAGCCATTACGGCGTCTTTCATTGCCGAACTGATGGTTTCCGGACCCGATGGCGTTTCGGGCGCGATTGTAGAGGGTTTTGATTCGAACACCCTGGGCGCGGTCACCGAAATTCCACGTAAGGTGATTCTGGGACGTCTGGCCGAAGCTCCCGATGAGGTGACCCTCGGGTCAGCCCTGGCCGAGCGACTCGGCGCAACCGAGGGCAGCGTGGTTCGCCTCATATTTCCATTTACCGGGTCGAGCGATGCGGGTGATCAGGGTTCACTGGGTTCTCCGAAGGCGACTGACATGCGGGTCGTCGGGATCATCAAAATGGGAATGTACGAGTACGACTCGAAATACCTGTTTACTCCGCTTTGGCAGGTGCAGAGATTTCTTGAACAGCCCGGGCGGGTGACGTCCTTCAAGATTAAGCTGGCTCCGAACGCGAATTCCCGAAAAGCCTCGGATCAGCTGGCTGACGCATTCGGGTATCCTTTTCGTTCGAAAGATTGGTCTCAGCTGAATCGGAATTTGTTTTACGCGATTAAACTGGAAAAAGCGGTCATTGCGATTATCCTGACGGCCATTGTCCTCGTCGCCGCGTTTAATGTCGTCAGTACGCTCATGATGATGATTCACGATAAAACCCGGGAAATCGCGATCCTTAAAGCAATGGGTTTTCAGCCGATCCAGAGCTTTCAGTTGTTCTGCCTTATCGGGCTCGGGATGGGGTTCGTTGGCACGGCTTTCGGTATCGTGTTCGGCCTTTTGATCAATCTTTTATTGGAAAAGACGCACTGGATCGACCTGCCTCCCGATATCTACTACATCGGATTTCTACCGGTCGTCGTGCATTGGCGTGAAGTCGGTCTGATCGCGCTCACGGCTATGCTCATTTCTTTTCTGGCCACGGTATATCCCGCGTGGAAAGTCTCCCGGCGCTCACCACTGGAGGGTTTACGATATGAATAATTTCGGTTCGGGATTGCCCCTTTTGAAAGCCGAGGGTATCCGCAAATCTTTCTTCAAAGGAAAATCGGAGATCCCCGTTATCCGCGGCATCGATTTTTCGATCCAGGCGGGCGAGATGGTCGCGATCATCGGCGCGTCCGGTGTGGGCAAGAGCACTCTGTTGCACATTCTGGGTACGTTGGAACCTCCCAGCGCCGGACGAGTTCTTTTTGGACCCAGGCAGGAGGATCTCTTTCGGTATTCGGAAAAAGCGCTTTCCGCATTCAGAAACAAAACCCTCGGGTTCGTTTTCCAGTTTCATTACCTTCTGCCGGAGTTTTCGGCGTTGGAAAACGTCATGATGCCGGCTCTCATTGCGGGGCACGCCCGCGGAGCAAGCGAAAAGCAAGCGAGAGATTTGCTGAATTTCGTCGGTTTAGGGCATCGCCTCGATCATCGTCCAAACGAACTCTCTGGCGGTGAGCAGCAACGGGTCGCCGTCGCGCGCGCCGTGATTCTCAGACCGAAACTTCTGCTCGCCGATGAATTGACCGGGAACCTTGATTCAGCCAATCGCGCCACGATCATGGATCTCCTGGTGCGCCTGAATCAGGCAACGGGGGTTTCGATCCTCCTTGTCACACATGACCAGGAACTCGCGCAAAGGATGCACCGCGTTCTCGTGATGAAAGATGGCGGGTTCGTAAATTAGAGTTTGACAGTCGGATGTGCTGCCCCTACATGTAGGGCTTGTGATGTTCAGTCGGCTATCCCGTCATTGTTGTTTGCGAATTCTGACTTTTTTCGGCTTTGCGTTCAGCGCTTTGTGCCTGGGTTGGGTGTTCCTCGCTGTCGCCGCCGATTCGGGCGCCTTCGCGGGCAGAATTGTCACCGATATCGAATTCAAGGGGCTCAAGCGAATTGAAAAAGAAGCGGTGCTCGCGAAGCTGGTCACGAAGCCGGGACAGCCTCTTTCATCGGATCAGGTGCGCGCTGACATACAAGCGCTCTTCGGGATGGGCTTTTTCGACGACATCGAAGTCCAGGCGCAGTCGCCTGATCCAACCAGGGTGAACCTGACTTACGTGGTTCGTGAACGCCCCGTCATTTCCAAGGTCGAGTTTGAGGGCAATGAACGGATCAGTACGAGTGATCTGCGGGACGTCGTCAAAGTCAAAGAATGGTCGATTCTCGACGCCAATAAGGTCAGAGAGGACGTTGCACTCATCCAGAAGCACTATGAAGAAAAGGGCTTCTATCTCGCGAAGGTGACCTTCAATGTCAGGCAAACGAAGCCGGATCAGGTGGAACTCGTTTACCGAGTCAATGATTACGACAAGGTGCAAATCAAGAAGATCACCTTCCTGAATAATCGCAAGTACACGGACGAGCAGTTGAAGTCCGTTTTTCAGGAAACCCGTGAAGGGGGATTTTTTTCTTTTTTGAGCGGTTCCGGAAATTTTAAGGAATCCGCTTTCAAGCAGGATCTGCAGCGGCTTACGTACTGGTATCTCGACAACGGTTACGTGAAATTTCGTTACGAAAATCCCATCGTTACGGTGAGCGACGACAAACGCTGGCTTTATATTTCAATCTACATGGAAGAGGGCGAGCAGTACGAGATGGGCGCCCTTGATTTCAGCGGAGATCTTCTTTTTCCGAAAGAGGAACTCGCAGCCGAGCTCACGTTAACTCCCGAAGAAACCTTCAGCATTTCCAAGCGAAATGCTGATATTCAGCGTCTGACCGAGAAGTATCAGGATCTTGGGTACGCTTTCGTGAACGTCGTCCCGAAAATGAATATCCACGATGATACGCGGGCCGTGGATATCGACTATAGTTTTGAGAAGGGCAATCTCGTTCACTTCGGTGAAATCAACATCATAGGAAATAGCAAGACTCACGATAAAGTCATCCGCCGCGAATTGAAAATACACGAAGGAGAGTTATACAGCGGGACCAAGCTACGGCAATCGCGTGAGAACGTCGAGCGACTTGGCTTCTTTGCGCCCGGAGAAGTGATCTTCAATACGATTACTCCCAAGGGAAAACCCGATATTCTGAATGTCGAGATATCCATCAAGGAGCGCTCCACTGGAACGATCACGCTGGGTGCGGGTTACGGCAGTATTCAGAAGTTCTTTTTTACGACTACCGTTGCCGAAATTAATTTTCTCGGACGAGGTCAGACGATCAGCCTTGCGGCGCAATGGGCCGCAGATCGCCTTTCGAAGAGTTTCAATCTTGGTTTCACTGACCCCTACGCGTTCGATACACGTTGGTCGATCGGTTATGATCTCTATTACGTCAATTTGCCCATTCCCAACCAGTATCTCACCCGTAAGCTGGGCTTTGACGTTCGCTTCGGGTACCCGATTGCCGAGTACGTGAACGCATACATCACATACAAGAACGAGGGGCTCCAGATCGAGCCGACCAACACCACTGATTTTGACCTTCAGCGTGCATCGGCCGATAGCGGGGTCTTGTCGAGTGTCGTTTGGAGCGTTGTTCGCGACAAGAGAAATAACCGTTTTGAAACGACGGCCGGGAATTATCAGAGCGCGTCGATCGAAACGGCCGGATTGGGCGGCGACAAGAAATTCGTGAAATGGGTGTTGAATAACCGCTATTACAAGAGGCTTATCGGAGATCTGGTCTTCCGGACGAGCGCTGAAACCGGCCATATCTCGGGGATTGGCGACAGGCCGATTCCGCCGTCCGAGCGTTTTTACCTGGGCGGGCCGAACAGCCTGAAGGGCTATAACGTTTTCCTGCTCGGGCCGGTAACGACGGATTCTCGAAATGTGCTCAAGCCGGTCGGCGGAACTTTCGAAGCATTTTCGCTCTTTGAGCTTGAGTATCCTCTGATACGGGATGCCGGACTGAAGTGGGTCGTGTTTTACGATATCGGTAATACGTGGGAGTCATTCCCCCGGTCCGGTGACTTCGTCCTGAGATCCGATTGGGGCTTCGGGATTCGCTGGTTTTCGCCTATCGGGCCGCTTCGGTTTGAGTGGGGCTTCCCGATCGCCCAAAAACCAGGGGAACAGAGCCCGGTATTCAACTTCTTCATTGGGCCGCCATTTTGACCTTTGGCCGAAGCAGGTGCGTCGTGACTCGGCTCCGTTCCCTTGTTGAATTCGGCAGCCGAATGTGTTTTTCTCCTGCTAGAAATTTGCAAGCCATTCCGGCTTCTTTGCCTTTCCTTTAGGAGGTTTTTTCAATGCGAAGTCCCGCTTTCATCACAGTCGTTGCTTTTGGATTCACTGCTTTTTTGAGTGGTGCTTCCCTTTCGTTCGCTGAAGACATCAAAATCGGTGTCGTCGATATGCAGAAGGCTTTGCAAACCGTCGAAGCCGGCAAGACCGCCAAGGCCCAGCTTGAAAAAGAATTCAACGCGAAGAAGAAAGAGCTTCAAAGCGAAGAGACCAGCATCAAGAAGATGGGCGACGAGTACAAGAAACAGTCGTTGGTCATGAGCGACGAAGCTCGTGCGAAGAAACAGGGAGAAATTCAGGAACGGATCATGAAGTTCCAAGAGCTGACGGCTCGTTCTCAAGCTGAGATTCAGCAGAAGGAACAGGAGCTGACCCGTCCAATCATCAATCGGCTGCGGACGGTGATTGGTGACCTCGCGAAACAGCGCGGTTATACGGTCGTCCTCGAAAAGAATGAAAACACCGTTTTGTATTCGATGGATAAAGATGACCTGACCGGCGACGTCATCTCGAGCTACAATAAACAGCCGAAGTCCTGAGCAATGTCGTTTTCGGTTTCTGAAGTCGTTCATTGGACTGGCGGCAGACTTGTAAACGCGACCGAACTGGGCAGTGCGTCGGAACGGATTCGGGTCGATCGGCCGAGCCCGCTTCCGGGCGCTAAGAATTCCGATTTGGCCTTTTTCTTCTCGCGGTATTACGAGCGGGAGCTCCCGACGGCGCGCCCCGGAATCCTGATTACCGGAGAGGCTTTCGTAAAACCCTTGCAGGCTGCCGGGTTGCCGTTTTGGAAAACATCGGCGGTAATCGCGTGTGCAGATCCCTACCTCGCGATGGCCATTCTCTCAGAAAAGTTCGCGGCGGAGCTTTCATCCGTGGCACACCTTCCAGGGACGGCCGGACCGGAGCCACAGATCCACCCGACGGCGGTCGTTTCCAAAACTGCCGAACTCGGTCCTGGTGTTCAGGTCGGGGCCCGATGCGTGATCGAGGACGACGTTCGGGTCGGAGCTG
>MEQK01000117.1 GCA_001770175.1 Bdellovibrionales bacterium RIFOXYD1_FULL_55_31
CACCGCTCAGCAGTAGGAGATCGTTTATGCAGGAAACCCGACGAGCCCGACTTCAGGCCGTCATACAGGAAGAATTGTCGGTCGTCGTTCCGAGGGAAGTCAAAGATCCTCGCGTACCGTCCGTCACCTTCACGGAAGTTCAGGTTACCCAGGACGGCAGTCAGGCCACCGTCTTCGTCGCGATCCTCGGGGGAGCCCAGGGCGGCCACGATGGAGCTCCGCCGCTTTCTGAAAAAGGCGCCCAGCAGCGCATGAAGGATTGCCTGGAGGGCCTGACTTCGGCCTCCGGCTTTCTGAGACGGCACCTTGCCCGAGTTCTGAGCGTGAGACACGTACCGACTTTGATTTTCAAGGAAGACAGGGGTTTCGAGAACGCGATTCGGGTGAACGAGCTGTTGAAAAAGATTTCTGAAACCGGCTGATCGAGGTCGACAGGTCATGTTACCTCCCGGGAATCTGGAAACTTTGAATGGCGCGCTGCTGATCAATAAACATCCGGACGTCAGCTCGTTCGGGATTATTGACCTGTTGCAGAAGCATTTATCAAAAAAGTACGGACTGAAGCGCAGCCAGCTCCCGAAACTCGGACACGGCGGGACCCTTGATCCGTTTGCCACCGGACTCCTCGTCGTTTGCGTCGGGCGCGCGGTCAAACTGGCCCGCTACTTTCTCGGTTCAACGAAGATGTATGAAGGCGTCATCCGCTTCGGAGAAACAACGGTCCCGGGCGACCCGACTGCTCCGATTTCGGAGACCTCCGAGATTATTCCCGAATCTCTCGAAGAGCTGCAAGCGCTCGCGCACAAGCTGACGCTTCAACCTTACCTGCAAGTTCCACCGATGCATTCGGCAAAAAAAAAGGATGGAAAGCCCCTTTACGAACTCGCGCGCGCCGGAATCGAAATCGAACGCGAACCGAAGCTATGTCAGCTTCATGAATTCGAGATCCTGAGCTATGAAAAGCCTCGCGCTACCTTCCGGCTCCGCTGCGGGTCCGGAACATACGTCAGGAGCCTTGCCCAGGATTTCGCGAAAATGATGGGCTCCGTCGCCCTCCTCGAGTCACTTTGCCGGACGGGATCAGGTCACTTCAGACTTCAAAATGCGTTGCCCCTGAGCCAGATCCTCGAACCCCAAGAACCGTGGAATGAATTGCCGTGCTGGATGCCGTTTGACCGCCTGCTCGAAGGTTACCCAAGCGCGACCGCCACGGAGGAAGAAGCGCAGGATCTGTTCAAAGGTCGCCAGAACGCGCTTTTCAACATACTGAAACGGGCGCAAGCAGCTCCCGACGAAATGCATTCAGACCACCTTGCCGTTTACTGCCACAACCGGCTCGTTGCGGTAGCCTGCCGTGAAAATCACGCCTGGCGACTTGAGCGGGTTTTTACGCCGTAAACTGACCCGCACCTGTTCGTCATCATCAAGAAGAAATAAAAAGTCAAAAATTAAGCCTGAGCGGCACGATTTTCGAGATCCCCGTTTTCGTATTCCATTGGATCGTAACCGTCTCGCCATAGGCTCCGGCAAGCCTCTGCTCGACTTCCCAGAGATCCATGTCCTCGGCGGGCTTTGAATCAACTTGGGTCAGAATCATTCCCGGACGTAATCCGGCTTCGAACAACGCATCGGCCGGGGTTTTCTTTTCGAGTTTCTTTACGATGAGAACGCGCTCGCCCTCTCGAAAGATATATTCCAGTTCAAGTCCCGAGCGATTCGTCAGAACGGGGAGGTCGAGCGATTGCTTAGCCAGCCAAACACGACCATGCGGAAGATCCAGAACGAATGAACCCCGTCCCAAAAATCCCATCCCGACATCGGCGGCGGGAAACTTCTGCGAGAGGGGCCCGCGATCTGTTTGGAATTCGCGCTCTGTGTCGGGTTTAGGGAAAGATACCGGAATGTTCTTTCCGAACCGCTCCGAATTGCACACAAGACCCCAGGTCTTCTCGGCCTTGGCAGCTTTCTGCCAGGGAAGATGGATATCAAGGAAGGTGTCGCTCCCTGTATCCCAACGCAGGCCTTTGAATTCCTGAGTCTCGGAATGCACGGTGCAGGATGAGCTGACGACTTCCGACCGGGACATAATGGCGCTTTCGACCCACTGAAACCCGGGTTTTTCTGGCAAAAACTTCTCAGAACGCCAGACCATCAGCTCGGCCGGAGGTACGGATCGAAACTCGACCGTCGCGCGCTGAAGAAAATCAATCCCGAGAATCCCGTCGCAGCATGAACCGACCGTTTCAGGCGGACCGAAAAAATCCACGTCATAAAGCAGGAATTCCTTGATCGGGACCGGGTAACCACTCATGTCAGCATCGGTGATCATCGCAAGCCGCGCCAAACCACGTTCCGTGCTCCACTGTCCGCCCCAGGTGACATGCTGAGGAGGAGCGCCGGTCACCTCGATCAAAGCAGGCAAAACCCCCTGGTTCTCAAGCCAGGTCGGCGAGATCACGCTCTTGCGCGCGCCGGAGTCGATCAGAAACTGACCGTTCAATTTTTTACCACCGACCAGGACGTTCAACCTCACGGAAAACAAAGCGTCCCATCGTCGCGCGGGAGCACGCGCGAGCAAAGTTTGCTTTGTTGATGGCGGCGGAAGAGGTTCCATCATCTTCTCCCAAGCAACCGGGAACACCGTCGCGCGGGGCCACTTGCATATTTTCTCAGTCTGGGCCAAATCCCAATAATACTGCCATTCGACGCCATCAACATGATCGCGGCCTTTGGTTCTCCAATCCTGGGACAGCTCGCGCGTCCAGTTATTGAATACGGTTTGCGCGACGACCAGCGCGATTTCGGGAGTAGTCCCCGAAACGCGCTCGAACATATAAGTCAGTTTCAGCCGCCTATCCCGGAGTAACTCTTCCCAGATCCGGGCCGCCTCGGTGACCGCAACACGCGCGCCCTCCGGGGTTGCAAACCAATCCGCGCCTTGCGCATCATGAGGTCGAACCTTCTCGCACGGGAAATCCGAAAGCCGCTGATACCATGGCCCTTGCGCCCGCATATAAGAACGAGCGTTCGCGCGGATTCCGTTCGCTTTGACCCCGAAACGCCCGTTCGGGAGACGGATTGCGCGAAGTCCTTCGAGTTCGGCTTTCCTGCTCAGCCCCCAACGCTGGCGGTGCGGGTTGATCTGCTCTGGATCGACACTCCACATCATCTCCGTCGTGAGCGGGTCCTTCGAAGCCTGATAACTGTAATGCAGCGGAATTTCGAGCGGCGCTGCACCGATTCTGGAATTGCGGACGGGCCCCTCGACCTCCACTAAACCCGAACCCGCTGAAATATTGAGCGGCTCCCCAGCCCAGGCGGTCTGATGGGCAAGGCCCATCGCGGTAGGCAGAGCACAGCAGAAAGCCCCCCGAAGAAGCGCCATCGTGAAACGGGACGAGTTCATAGCCGGTATTTCTCCAAGCCGAGTTTGCGCGCCCACCCCTGCTCGATTCGCAGCCGATAAAAAGTCCCCTTTTCGAGGTGCCGATTGATTTCGACACTCCCGTGCGCGTAAATCTGCGACTCCAGCTTGCTTTCCGAATACGGCACAAGAACTTCCCAGACCTCAAGTCCCTTCTTGAAATGCTCGAGAATCGCGTCCCTCAGACGAACCACGTCCTGGGCATCCAAGGCCGAGATCAGCATCGCCCCGGGCGAGACGAGCTTGGCCCGGTTCTTCGCCCCCGGGCCTTCGCCCAGTCGGTCGGCTTTATTCAACACGATGATCCTCGGAGTCGTGTCGACTTTCAGATCGCGAAGAACCGCCTCCGTCGCCTCGAGCTGCTCGCGAGCCTGCGATGAACTCGCGTCCACGACATGAACGAGAAGATCGGCTTCCTCGAGTTCCTCGAGAGTCGAACGGAATGAAGCGACCAGAGCAGGCGGCAAACGACTGATGAATCCGACCGTATCGATCGCGACGATCGGGGGATGGCTATTCGGGTCCAGGGAACGAACGCTCGCATCCAGCGTCGCGAAAAGTTTGTCTTCCGCCCGGACCTCGCTGTGCGTGAGTGCATTCAGAAGTGTCGATTTACCGGCATTGGTGTATCCGACAAGCGCGACTTTGAGGACGTCGCGGCGTCCCGCACGCTGAACCTTTCTCTCACGCTCGATCGCCGCCAGCCGGCCATTGAGAACAGCCATCTGTTTTTTCACCATCCGGCGATCGACCTCGATCTGCTTTTCACCCATTCCGCGGCTGGACGGCGATCCACCGCGCTGCCGTTCGAAATGCGTCCAGAAATGGGTCAGCCGCGGCAACAGGTATTGCAATCTCGCCAGCGCGACCTGCGTCTTAGCTTCGCGCGTTCGCGCGTGCTGCGAAAAAATCTCGATAATCACTCCAGGACGGTCGAGAATCGGTTTTTTGAATTGTTGCTCGAGATTTCGGAGCTGATTCGGCGAAAGTTCCACGTCCAGGATGACTGCATCCCCATTCAACTTCTCGAGCTCAAGTTTCGCTTCTTCGATTTTCCCTTTGCCGATGAAAGTCGCGGGACTGATCTTTCTGGAAACCGCGTGGATTCTGCCCACGGTTTCGACATCGAGAGTCGTCAGAAGTCGTTCGAGCTCGTCCAGGGAATCCTCGTCAAATCCGATTGATAGAACCTTCGGCTTTTTTCCGGAACGAAGTCCCGGCAGAAGTGATCCCACTTCATCCAGCATGACGTCCTCCAAAGCTGCCTTCAAAGCTGCGTTTCGAGTTCTGTTCAAATGACCGGCACTGCCTGACTTTGAAACCGAAGCTCGATTCCGCCTCCCGCACCCGTGCCCGAAGAGTCTCGAGTTCTGAGCCAGCGAGCCGCAGACGGGTTTCGTAACGTTCTCGCGTTTGAAGGCTGGTCTCATTTCCCGGGGCCAGGTCGGTCATGTCCAAAAGATCTCGCCAAAGTGAACCCAAATATCCGATTTCAGTCTTTAAGTGCAGAATCTGTTCACAAAGCCGTGCAGTTCGACCGGAATTCCGGGCTGAGAGTTCGGCCGCCCGATTCTTCTCATGCGGCGGCTCGGAAAGCGCGGCAAATCCTGCCCGGAGAGTCTCAAGTTGCGGATCCAGGGCAGCGGCCTGCGAAACATTCCATTGCGCGGCGTTCAAAGCGTCCGCGGTTTTTGAAAAGAGCTGCATCACGAGTTGCCGCTCGGCGACGGTATATGAATTCATTCTTGGCTCATTCCGCCAAAGCGCGCGAAAAACCGCGTGAATGGCCGTTTCGAGATCAACCCCTTTTTGAGGTGTCCAATCGGCCTCCTTGAGAAGGTCGTATTGAAAATGTAATTCTTCCTTGAAGACGAGAAAGCCGCGAGTCAAGCGAGTCGGGAAGAGCTCGGCAACACGATCGACGCACTTCACGTAAGGAAGCATCGAAACGGGGCGTTTGGCGGGAATGGACGCACGGTACTCATTGCAGAGCACCAGGGCTTCGGGAAGGCTCGTCGCGTTCTCCAAGGGAACGGATGGATGGAACGCGGGGACGGAAGCGCAAGCCATGACAAGAACACCGATCGCGAATGCCACACGAAAATTTCTCACGCGAAGAGAGTTTGACATGACAGTCCTATCCCTACCAACTATAACTGCTTTTAGCTATGCAGAACGCGATCATAAACGTGAATGGACGAATTTTGAACTACGATCACTCGGCGGAACACGCAAAAGTTTCGGTGTTCGACCGGGGATATCTTTACGGCGACAGCCTCTATGAAGTCACTCGAACTTATAACGGAAAGTTCTTTTTGCTGGAGGAGCATCTCCAAAGATTGGAACAGTCCGCGGCCCTCTGCCGGATGGTCCTGGGACAAAGCACCGAACATTACCGTCTGGAAGCCTACCGCGCGTTGGAACAGTTCCGAAAGCAGCCGGGATTTGAGAATCGCGAGGCTTATTGCCGGATCATCGTCAGCCGCGGCGCCGGAAAGATAGGCTTCGGTCTTTCATGCCTGGTCACGCCGACTCAATACACGATGATCCTGCAACCTGTCGAAGGACCGAGCGCGGCTCAGTTCCAGAAAGGCCATCACCTCAGGATCGCCGAGCGGATCCGGAATAATCGCAAAGCCCTGGACCCCGCCATGAAATCGGGTAATTACCTGAATAATGTCCTCGCGTTTCTGGAAGCCGCTTCCGACAAGAAGCAGGATTTCGACGACGCTCTTCTCTGCAACGAAGAAGGGCATGTCACGGAGGGGACGACCTTCAATATTTTTTACGTTCGGCGTGGGATCATCGTTACACCACCTCTCGAAATCGGCATCCTGAACGGGATTACCCGCCGGCACGTCATCAAAATCGCCACTCAAAGCGGCTTTCACCTCCGCGAAGTGCGCTTCCCGCGCGAAAGGCTCTATGAGGCTGACGAAGCATTCATCACAAGTTCCCTGAAAGAGATTTTTCCGGTAACCCGGATCGATGGCCGGACGATAGGCACGGGCCTGCCCGGCCCGATCACTTCAAAATTACACTCCGAGTACCGCAAAACGATTCCAGCATAGGAGACCTGACCGTATGAAATCGACGAAATCGGCAAAAAACCCGCGCCGCCCCTCTCCGAGCCGTCTCGCCGAAAGCGCCATCGAAGCCGCGCATGCGGCCGGAACGATTCTTCTGCGCTATTTCAGAAAGAACCTTAAAGTCAGCGAAAAGGCCGATGCCGGACTCGTCAGCGAAGCAGATCTCGCCGCCGAAGACCGAATTATCAGAGTTTTGCGGACGCGATTCCCGGAGTTCGGCTTCCTCACCGAAGAAGCCGGGGAAAAAAGCATCGAAGCCCCGGGACGCTGGATTGTTGACCCGTTGGACGGAACGACGAACTTCGTGCACGGATTTCCGGTGTTTTGTGTTTCGATCGCGGCCGAGTGGCAGGGCGAAATCGTGGCCGGCGCGATTTATCACCCGATCCTGAAAGATACCTACGTCGCGATCAAAGGGCGGGGCGCTTTCGTGAACGGGCAACGCATGAGGGTCTCGAAAACAGCTCGGATTGAAGACTCGCTGCTCACTACGGGGTTTTCCTATCGAAAGTCAGAGTTTCTTCGCGACGAGATGACTTCGTTCGAACGACTGAGCGAAATCACGCGCGCAATTCGTCGCCCTGGAAGCGCTGCGCTAGATCTCGCCAACACCGCCCGTGGGATTTTTGACGGTTTTTGGGAACGCGGCCTGAGCCCCTGGGACGTCGCCGCCGGATGGCTCATCATTGAGGAGGCGGGTGGCAAAGTCACGGATTTCAAGGGGAATGAATTTTCCTTGGACAAAAATGAGGTTCTCGCCTCGAATGGCGTTCTTCACGACAACATGACGGCGCTCCTCTGAGCACCCCTGGAGGTCCAATTCCGGACCCGAACTCGACCCTTTGATTTGACAGGCCTTTTTTGTCTCCCTAAAATGATAAGTGAGCAGG
>MEQK01000118.1:0-662 GCA_001770175.1 Bdellovibrionales bacterium RIFOXYD1_FULL_55_31
CCCGTGGGCAGATTGGCCGGAAGTCCGGTGAAGATCAGAACGCCGTCACGCTCCGCGATTTGGGCCTCGATCTGTTCCAGCATGTGTGCGGCCGTGAAATCAACGGAATGTATCCGGCGCATATCAAGGACAATGTATCTGCTCTTCGCGAGATGCGGTTCGAGCTCATTGAAGAGCTGGTCCGTTGTTCCGAAGAAGAGCGAACCCTGCAGCTCGAAAATCGCGGTCTGAGCGCCTTTGACCTCCAGGACAGCCGCTTCGGTCGGCAGGCGCCGCTTCTTCGAAAATACCTGGTTACCGAAAACACGACGGCGGACCACCGAACCTCGAACCTGATCGCGAACGAAAAGAAAAATCGCCAGCGCGAGTCCCACTCCCGCAGCCGCGATCAGATTGAAAAGCACCGCCGTGAAGACAACCGCGGCCACGACCAGGAAATCGAGAACGGTCGATTTCTGCCTGAGCAGCTTCAACGTGTTGCGATCGACCATTCGGAAGGCGACCACGATCAGAATGCCCGCGAGTGCCGAGACGGGAACCCAGGCGACGAGATTTCCAAGAAGCAGAAAGGCAAGTAACGCGAATACTCCGGCAAAAATCCCGGATGCCCGGCCCTGCCCGCCACTGCTTAAGTTGACGAGGGTCGCTCCCATCGTCCCGGC
>MEQK01000118.1:672-3119 GCA_001770175.1 Bdellovibrionales bacterium RIFOXYD1_FULL_55_31
CCCATCGTCCCGGCGCCTGGCAAACCACCGACGAAAGCCGAACTGAGGTTCGCCAGCCCTTGCCCGATCAATTCGCGGTTGGAATTGTGTCGGCTCCGGGTAAGCGCGTCCAGGACGACGCAGGTTTTTAAAGTGTCGATCGAAAGAAGAACCGCAAGCGTCAGACCGGGTACGAAAATCATCCGGAGATTCTCGGGACCGAAGAGAACGTTCAGATCCGGAATGGACGACCATCGCGCATAGATGGATTGAAGGACGCTCACGCCCCCCGCTCCGGTCAGGACGTCCTCTGTCGCGCCCTGGCCGCCAATCGGGCCGATCACGAGGGAATTGCCGATGACCGTGCCGAGTTCGGGGTAGACGAACGTAAATCCGAAATAGGCCAAAATACCGCCGCCTAAAGCAATGATAGGGGCGGGAATCGCGCGAGTGATTTTGGGCGCCAGAACCATGACCAGAATCGTGCAGCAGCCGACCGACAGAGCCGGAATATTCCAGACCCCCGGATTCAGAATCGCCGAGAACTGATCTCCGCCCTTGGGCAGGCCGAGGAGCTTCGGCACCTGACCGATGAAAATGAGAACTCCGACGCCGCTCAAATAGCCGGCAACGACGGGATAGGGAATGTACTTGATCAAACGCCCGCCGCCCAATAAGCCAAAAATGAACTGCAGCGTGCCAGACAAAAGTGCAACAAAGGTGATCGTAAGGGCGATCAGCTCCGGACGCGGTCCGAGAGGGCCCTTGATCAGCTCCGTTCCCAGTGCTGCCAGAACAGCCGCGGCCGGGGCACACGGGGCGGAAATCAGGCGCGGCGTCCCGCCCAGTACCGGAGCGATGACCCCCATGGCCACCGTCCCGAGAATCCCGGCAATCGCGCCGCTCGCGGCCAGGGATCCCCCCAGAGGCGAAAAGACCAGCAGACCGAAGGCTATCGCGGAGGGCAGCGCCACGAGCATCGCCGCGAGTCCTCCGAAGACATCGCCGATGTTTGCTTTGAGATAAGCTTTGACGAGGGCCAAAGACGACGACGGCACATCCAAATTTTGCATAGAATGACAATTCTATCTTGACCTTCGCGGAGTGGAAATCTTTTCGTGCTCGTGAGATAGCCCCTATGACGGCACGACGACGAACAAAGGGGTAATGACGATGGCCAAAACACTAGAGGATTTCAATCGGGAATATCTCTCGGTTCATACCAAAAAAGAGAACTTATTCTGGACCACCTACATGGGAGTGGAAAAGGACGGCAATCTCTTCGCAAAAGCCGAAACCGAGTTCAAGAGTTACATTTCCGACCCGAAACACCTCGCCGAAGTCCGTGATGCCCAGCAGGCAGAAGATCTTTCGCCCGAAACCCGTGCAGCGCTCAAAGGCTGGCTGGCTTTCTTCGATTCGCACGCGATTGAAAGCGAATCAGCACGAACCCTCCAGAAAGAGCTGATCGAGCTTGAAAGCGCGATTTTCCAGAAACGGGCAAAGCTTCAGCTTTTTTACAAAAACAAAGACGGGCAGGATACCCAAGGCTCCACGAACGTACTCTCGACGAATCTCGCCGCTTCAGACAACGAAAACGTCCGCAAGACGTCTCACGAGGCCCTCCTCAGGCTCGAACAGTGGGTCCTTTCAAATGGCTTTATCGAACTCGTGAAAAAGCGAAACCAATTCGCGCAAGCCCTCGGATATCAAAACTACTTCGAATACCGGGTTCAGAAGAACGAGCGAATGACCAGGGAAGAGCTTTTCTCGATTCTTAACGAATTCGAAGCTCTGACAAGAGAGACCTGCCTCAAGCACCTCGAACACCTCGCCCGCGAAAAAGGCAAACACTCCATCCTCGGGCATAACTTGAAATTCGCGGCCGCCGGGGATGCCGAGAAACAGCTGAACCCCTACTTTCGGTTCGAAAAGTCCCTTGAGATCTGGATGCGAAGCTTTGCCCGCCTCGGAATCGGCTACCGCGGAGCCACCCTTCACCTTGATCTCTTCGACCGCCCGGGCAAGTACGAAAACGGCTTCATGCACGGCCCGGGGCCTTGCTTCTATGACAAGGATCGGTGGCAACCCGCCCGGATCAACTTCACCAGCAACGCCACACCCACTCAGATCGGAAGCGGCCGTAAGGCCCTGCTCACGCTCTTTCACGAAGGCGGACATGCAGCCCATTTTTCGAACATCACAAAAAATGCACCCTGTTTTTCGCAAGAATATCCGCCCACCTCGATGGCGTATGCCGAAACCCAGTCCATGTTCTGCGACTCACTGATTAACGACGCGGATTGGCTGAAACTCTATGCCAAGGACGTTCACGGTCAGTCGGTTCCGGACGAAGTGATTCGAAACTTCCTCACCAGCGATCATCCATTCATGGCTTTTCAGGAGCGGTCCATCCTCGTCGTTCCTGTTTTCGAAGATCGCCTCTATTCTCTTGCCGAGAGCGAGAT
>MEQK01000118.1:3130-10127 GCA_001770175.1 Bdellovibrionales bacterium RIFOXYD1_FULL_55_31
GCCGAGAGCGAGATGACGCCGGCCGGAATCACCGCGCTCGCCCGCCGCTGCGAGAAGGAGATCCTCGGAGTGGACTGTTCGCCGCGTCCGATTCTCGCGATTCCGCATCTGTTGGGCGCCGAATCCGCCTGCTCCTATCAGGGTTATCTGCTCGCCCACATGGCTGTGTACCAGACCCGCTCCCATTTCGAGCGCAAATACGGCTATCTTACCGATAACCCGAAAATCGGCGCGGATCTCGCCACGCATTACTGGAACCCGGGAAACAGTTTGAGCCACCGGGAGACCATCCAGTCGCTTACAGGCGCGACGCTTTCGGGCCGCCCCCTGGCGGAATTCTGCAATCTCGGAAATGACGCGCTTTGGGAGAAGGCGAAGCAGAAGATCGAGGCGGCCGCACGACGAACCTCGTCTGACGAAACGGCTCATCTCGACGCTTCGATTCATATCGTCCACGGCGCAGAGGAAATCGCCAGCACTACGGAATCCGTGAGCCGGATGTGGCGGAACTTCGAAACCTGGATTGAAAAAAATTACAAAGCTGACGTCACGAGTTGATGAAAGGAGAGAGTCCCGTGAATATCGATCAGAACCGGCGCAAAATCGGCTTTCTCGGGCTGGGAATCATGGGAAGCGCGATCGCCCAAAACCTCCTGAAAGGAGGTTTCGAAGTCACGGTCTGGAACCGGTCTCCCGAAAAATGCGAACCCCTGGCCGAAATCGGCGCGCACGTCGTTCGCTCTCCGTGCGAAGCCGTCGAACGTTCATTCCTCACCTTCGCCATGCTTGCTGATCCCGCTGCCGCGGAATCCATGCTCTTCAACCCGGATGGCGCGATTCGCGAAGACGGTGTTCTGAACGGTCTGTCGGACGAGAAGGGTTATATCGACCTTTCGACCGTTGATCCGGCGACTTCGCGCAAAGTCGGCGCGGCCGTTTCGGCGCGCGGCGCACGCTTTCTCGAAGCACCGGTTTCAGGCAGCAAGAAGCCGGCTGAAGAAGGCAACCTCGTCATTCTTTCGGCGGGGGACGAGAGCCTGCATCAGGACGCCCTCCCCTGTTTCGAAAAAATGGGGAAGAAAATCTTTTATCTCGGAACCCTCGGCAATGGCGCGCGGATGAAGTTGATCGTGAACATGGTGATGGGCGAGATGATGATCGGGCTTTGCGAAGGACTCGGGCTTGCCCAAGCAGCGGGACTGGAGCAGGAAGATTTCCTGAACGTCCTCGATTCGGGAGCGCTCGCGAACGCGATGTTCCGGCTCAAGGGCCCGCAAATCGGCGCTGGACAGTTTTCTCCGGCCTTTCCGCTCAAACACATGCAAAAGGACCTCCGCCTCACCCTTGCCCTAGCTGACGAGATCGGACTCTCACTCCCGTCCGCGGCGATCGCGAACGAATGCTTCAAGAAAGCCCGCCAGCTCGGATCGTCCAACGAGGATTTTTCGGCAGTGTACAAATCTCTGGTCTAAGGGCCGCGATTACAGAACCGCGCCGATCCGTTCAAAAACGAAAATCGGCTTGAGCGCCTGACGAGACGCCGCGAGGTCCACGACTAGCTCCAGGACCCAATCATTGTGTTCATCCATGTCGACAAGCACCTGTTGAACCCGGATAAGATGAGATCCGGGTTCCCCTTCCTGCATATGGAGGTGTTTCGGGGCCCGTCCCTGCGTGTCCGTGCGGATTCGGGAATGCTCCTGGTAATATTCGTCCATGATCTTTTCCAATTCCGCAGCGGTCGGCACGCGTCCCTCTTGACCCGAAGAGCCCGACTGCCCCTCTCCTTCCGGCGCAAACAGGGAAGCCGCGGTTTCATAGTCCCGCACCGAAAGCGCGCGAACGAGACGGAAGATCTCGTTTCGCAGCAAAATCCGGAACGCCCGTGAGTTTCTCTGCGGATCCGGAAAAAGCTCGTGCGCGTCCGTCTCGTCAGCCGCTCGACGGCCGCCTGCATGATCCGGCGGAGGCTCCGTGGCTCCCCTCATCCGTTGCCATTCGTCAAAGAGGCTCGAATCAACGTTCCGCACCATGGCGCCAAAGTACATCTCCATCGCTTGGATCTCTTCGTTCTTGGCATAGCTGGGGACGGTTTGAACGAGGGCTTTATAAAGGTCGAAAAGATAGCGAAGAAGGATCCCCTCTCCGCGATGCAGGTCATATTCACGAATGTATTCGGCAAAGCCGCAGAACATTTCGTACATTTCCCGGCCGATGGACTTCGGACGAATATTATCCTGCCCCACCCACGGGTGATCCGAAGCGAAGCGGTTAAACGTTTCGTAGATGAAATCCCGGTTCGGTTTCGGGTATTCGAGTTTCTCGAGCTCCTCGATGCGCTCCTC
This sequence comes from Bdellovibrionales bacterium RIFOXYD1_FULL_55_31, assembly GCA_001770175.1. GTDB lineage: Bacteria > Bdellovibrionota > UBA1018 > UBA1018 > UBA1018 > XYD1-FULL-55-31. Next base: position 5,476 of record MEQK01000118.1, read on the forward strand.
ATACTCGAGCCCATCCATTTTCATCTGGGCCATCCGCTCGGTTTTAAGCCTGTCGAGCTGCTTTCGCAAAATGAGTTCGGGATTTTCGAGAATCGATTCGACGAGCGTGAGCAAGTCGAGCGCGTAGGTCTCATGATCCCGGTCGAGTAATTTGATCGTATCAATGAGGTAAAGCGACAGGGCCTGGTTGAGCGAAAAATCATCCTGAAGGTCCACATTCACGCGAAGCGGATTGAGTTCGATCAGCTTTCGATCCACGAGGGACCGGAAAAGCTCGAAAGCCTTCCGGCCATGTTGCCTTTTCGCGTGAGGCGTCTCGTGGGAATTCCGGATGATCGAACGAAGGGCGCGGCAGGGGTCCTCGCCCGCGTTCTCTTCGCCGCGAGCGCGTCCCAGCACATGCAGAAGCATGGCGTGCGTAACCTTGAACCGGGAAACGAGGGGTTCAGGCTGGCCGTTCACCAGCCGGTCAAAAGTCTCGCGATTCCACGGAACGAAGCCTTTTTCAGGGGGTTTACGCTTGACCAGCTTCCGGACTTTTTTCGGATCACCGCAAGCCTTTTGTTCCATGCGAATATTTTCGATCACGTGCTCCGGAGCCTGAACAACGACCGTCCCGCGATCGTCGAAACCGCGCCGCCCGGCCCGCCCGCTGATCTGCTGAAAGTCGCGAACGCTGAGAATCGCCGTCTTTTCGCCGTCAAATTTGCAGAGCTTCGTGAGGAGCACGGTCCTGATCGGGATATTGACGCCGACGCCCAGGGTGTCGGTTCCGAAAATGATCTTCAAAAGCCCTCGCTGCGCGAGCCGCTCAACCAGCACCCGATACTTCGGGAGAAGGCCGGCATGATGCAGGCCAAGTCCGTGCTTGATGAACTTCTGCATCTCCTTGCCGTAAGGACTCGAGAACTTAAACCCCTCGAGCGCGGCTGAAATCGCGCGCTTCTCGTCTTTGGTACAGAGATCAATGCTCATGAAATTCTGCGCTTCTTCGGCGCAACCCCGTTGCGTGAAGCTGACGAGATAGACCGGCGCCCGACCTTCGGCGACGAGCTTGGCAACCGTCTCATGAACGGGACTTTCGCTATAAATGAAATCAAGCGGAACCGGTCTTTTGGCCGAATAGACGTTGACCGTTTCTCGGCCATTGAGTTCGGTCAGGCTCCGTTCGAAAAACGCCGTGTCTCCCAGGGTGGCCGACATGAGCAAGAACCGGGCGCGTGACAGCACCAAGAGGGGAATCTGCCAGGCGACGCCCCGTTCACGATCGGAATAGTAATGAAACTCATCCATGATGATGTCGTCCAGCGGAGCTTCCCGTCCCGCTCGCAAGGCATCGATTGCCAGAATCTCGGCCGTACAGCAGAGAATCGGCGCGGACGGGTTCACTGACGCGTCCCCGGTAATCATGCCCACCTGCTCGGGCCCGAAATCGCGACAGAGAGCAAGAAATTTTTCATTGACGAGGGCTTTAATGGGGCAGGTGTAAATCGAACGGCGTCCTTGAGCGAGCGAGAGAAAATGCAATCCGGTCGCGACCAGCGATTTTCCCGAACCGGTCGGAGTATTCAGAATGACGTTCTTTCCGGAATAAAGCTCGAGCAACGCCTCTTCCTGAGCGGGGTAAAGAGTCAGGTCCTTCTCGCGGACGTACTCGAGAAAGCGGTCAAGAACATCCGCGGAGCCGGAATCTCCGGAATCGGGCGAATTCCCGGCAGGCAGTCTTTTGAGGAGGGGCCACATTCCCCTTTTCTACTCCAGAATCGAGTTCTTGGGCAGGCGAATTACAAAACGCGTCTGAGTTGCCGTTTCGTCGAGGAAAAGTCTGCCGCCATGCTGCGCGACAATCCGCTGTGAGATGCTCAAACCGAGTCCGGTCCCTTTCCCGACCCCCTTCGTGGTGAAAAAAGGTTGAAAGATCTTTCCTCGCACCGCGAGAGGCACCCCATCTCCACTGTCTTCGATCGCGATTTCCACTTCCTCAGACAGCTCTGCTATTTTGAGCCGAACCCATTTGGGCGAACGGAAAGACGTTAGTGCCGCGTCGCAGGCATTTCCAAGAAGGTTGAGAACAACCTGGCCGATCTGAGCGGGCCGACAGCGCGTTCGGGATTTGATTTCCTGTCCTTCGATCTTCAGTTCAACCCCGTTGCTTTCGAACCGCTTTTGACAAAGCTCGAGGACGCTCAACGCTGCAACAGAAACTTCGACTAGCTTCATGGGGTCTCCGCTGGCATCACGGGAAAATGAGAGAAGTCCATCGATGATGGCTCCAATCCTTTGGGTATGGCCGCTGATCTGCTCGAGAGCGGCTACCGCCTCACGCGGCGGGTTTTCGAGCTCGCCGAGATTTTCGGCTGCCTGTTCGGCGAGAATGCGGAGCACCGCGAGCGGATTATTGATTTCGTGAGCAATGCATGCCGCCATCTCACCGAGCGCCGCCATTTTTGATGCGGCGATCATGCGCTGATTTCGCTCCAAAAGAAGCTGCCGCGATTCCTGGAGTTTGTCGGCCATTTCATTGAAAGCTTGCCGCAGTTCAGCCATTTCGTCCCGAGTCCGAACGTGTAGCCGCGAACTCAGGTCTCCAGCCGCTATTTCACGAGTTCCACGCACCAGCTCCCGGTGAGCAGTTCTCAAAGATCGTTGAATGGAATGGTTAATCGCAAATTTCAGGAAGAGGGAGAGCAGAACCGCACTCGACACAAAGACAAGAAGGAGCCACTTCAGCCGGTTAAGAAATAAATCAACCTCGTAAGCAGCCTTTGCAGCCTCGATTTTTTCGTTCGCGACCGCCTCCTCGACGATCGGAAGGAATTGTTCGATGGCGCGCGGAACGTTTTGGGAAATCAGAATTTTCTTCTTCTCGTCACGGTTTTTTTCGATCGAGCGAATCCCATCATATATCGCGTCAAAACGTTTTTCGATCTTGCGCAAATCCGCGCGGGCACTGGCCAGACTGGCCCCTGCCGTAACTCCCCGTTCCCGTTCTTCGACTTCCAGAAGCATCGAAATCTGACCAAGGGCGCGCCGAACGCGCTCAGGCATCACTGTTGACCTGCGCGAGGAATTGCTTTCAACCAGCGCTCGCCCGAAAAAATCATCCAGGTATAGCAAGGTCTCTCTTTGAGCATCCAACCAGGCATGAACTCTGACGTCGTGATACTCCTCGATAACACGCAGTTCGGCGTACTTTGTCTGGCCAAAGTAGATCCCCGCCATTAAAAGAAGGTAGGTCACAACGTTGATTAAGATTCCCAAGAACAACTTCGTTTTAATCTTCATTTTACCGAACAAACCTCCACTCCACCACTCTTTGGCCTCTATACGAAAATAGAAAATTGATAAAGGTCCGAACCTCGCCTGTAGGATCCTTCTACTGACCAACAACAACGGTCGCGGCAGCTCGTAAGCGGACGTACGGACATTTACCTGAATCGATCGGTCTTGCAGGCCCAGCCCTTTCCAATTCTTAATATTCCCTTGAAGAATCGCCCTGAGCTGAACTTTTCGAGATATCCTTCAACGGATTGATTTGGTGAACGAAAACAGCGAGGGCATCAAACCCGATCACAAGATGATAAGGTCGCTCCGCCTTTTCTGCCGCGGAGAACGGCCTGGCAAGCCCTCCTAGAGCGACCTCCCCCTTCATCGCCCTCAAATAGCCGATTCTTGCCCCGGCGCCTTCCTTCTTCCCAAATCGCATGCCCGTGCGCGCTTCGAACTCAGCCGCAACCGGCTCCACAATTCCTTCAAGAATCGTGAGTGAGCCATCGTAGCGGAGATCAGCGAAAACAAAAGGAAGGATAGAACGCGAGGGCCAAAAAACCATAGCTAATATGGTTGATAAAACGCGCTCTCATTTCTCATCCAAGTATATTAATTCTTAAAAGAATATGCTACTTTTGACGAAATCTATGCTGACGTTAAAAAGCAAACGCATTCTTCTTGTCGACGATAATGAAGCATTTCTGAATGCCTTGAAGAGCGCACTCGAACAAACAGGCGCGACAATCAAAACCGCTAACGGAGGGAGGATCGCTCAACAGATCATCGGGTTGGAAGACTTTGATGCGATCGTTTCCGACATCAACATGCCGGAAGTGAACGGAATCGAGCTGACCCACTATGTGAAGCGTACCAAGCCCACGCCGGTTATTCTCACGACGGGATTCGCCGAACTGAAAGAAACGGAAGAAGCACACGAAGTCGGTGCGGATGCCTTTCTCGCCAAGCCTTTCACCAAAGAAGATCTTTTGGATATCTTGAGAAAATATCTGAAGCTCGAGGATATCCAATCCGAAAGTTCGGAAGATACCGCATCCAAAGATCTCGAATTTTGCCCAATCAGCATTGATGATTTCGTCTCGGGCCGACAAATCCGCTATAATATTTTCATCAGATTGTCGCAAGGGAACTTCGTCAAGGTTGCTCATCAAGGCGAGGATCTTTCGACAGACCGGATCCGGGCATATAAGAACAAAAACATTCATTTTCTGTATTTACAAAAGGACGACTTCCGAAAATACGTCGGTTTCAACCTATCTCTCGTTCCCCTTGTCCAATCAAGCGGAGCGATCGAAAAAAGAAGAAAGCTCGAATTCCTGAAACACACGAACGAGATCATTCTTACACAGATGATGGCAGATGGC
>MEQK01000119.1 GCA_001770175.1 Bdellovibrionales bacterium RIFOXYD1_FULL_55_31
GCAAAATCGCGCCGCCCCCTTTCTATTGCTCGATCGATCTGCGGGATTCTGGCCACAAAGTGGTCCCGGTGGACTGCAATCTTTATCCGGCCGGCTTCAACAACATCTGTCCCGAGGACATTCGCGCTTCGGCGCCGATCTTCCGGGAGCACATCAAGGAACTCACAAACCGGCTGGGTCGCGCCGAGCCGAGGCAAATCCTGATCTTGCCAGAATCGCATACTCATAATCCGTACTATATCGAAAACCTTTTTCACCTGATCCAGATCATCCAGAGCGCCGGCTTCGAGGTGCGGCTCGGCTGGTACGGCCCGCTGCCGGATCCCGCCTCGGGCAAACCCGTGCTTCTCAAATCGCAAACCGAAAAACTCCTCGAGGCACATCCAATCGAGGTCGTCGGCAGCGTCCTTTCCGCCGGCGATTTCGTTCCGGATCTGATCCTGCTCAATAATGATTTCTCAAGCGGCTACCCGAATGCGCTCGATGCCGTCGCGCAGCCGATCGTACCGAGCTATACCGCGGGCTGGCACTCGCGGAAAAAAAGCGACCACTTCGTTCATTACAATCAGCTCGCGGTCGAATTCGCCCAAATTCTCGGAATCGACCCGTGGCTCATCCAAGTGGATACGGAAGAAGTCGAGCCGGTTGATTTCAACGAAGGGAAGGGGATCGAAGAGACCTCGCAAGCGGTGGAGAGAATTCTTGCGCGCACGAAGAAGGCTTATGAAACTCACAAGATCAACCGGAAGCCCTTCGTTTTCGTAAAGAACAACATGGGCACCTACGGGATCGGAATCATGGTCGTCCACTCAGCGGACGACCTTCGTCAAATGAACCGCAGAACGAAGAACAAGATGAGCGTCGGCAAGAATCGCCTGCCGATCAACAGTCTCGTAGTTCAGGAAGGCATCCCGACCGCCACGCTCGTGGACCGGCTCGCGGCCGAACCCGTCGTCTACCTCCTCGGCGAGGAGTTGATCGGCGGCTTTTTAAGAACGAATCCGGCCCGAGGGGCGGACGTGCAAGCAACCGAGGAGAACCTCAACGCGCCCGGAATGGTCTTTAGGAAACTTTGCATGTCTGATCTCCGCCGTCCGGGAAGTGAATCCCCCGGGGAGGAGCCTGCGAACGAAAAAACCGCGGAACCGATGCTCGAACTCGTCTATGGCTGGATCGGGAGGATCTCGGCGCTCGCGGCCGGTCGTGAGATCCAGGCTTCGACCCGAAAACGGTTTTGAGTTGTCTTCGAACGCATCTTGGACAAAGCTGTTGCTATGCTCTCGCGACTGCTTTTGCCCCCGAAGCTCACGAAAAAGGACATTGTTCTCACTCTGCTGCCGGCGCTCCTCTGGATCGGCGGCATTCATGCCCGATCTCACGTCATTAACGCCAGGTGCGCGGGCCCGGTCCCGAGCTGCGCGAAAGAAGCGGTTCTGAAGATCGACCAGGCTTCTCTCGGCCTGGAAAGTTCGGCCGCCGACGGTTATTCCTACCTCACGCAAAACGCGGCGGGAATTGTTGCCGTCTCCGTTCCGGCTGTTTGGAACGCGAGCCTTTTTATGCTCGGGCGCGCGACTCCGGCCGCCGCGCTTATTTACGCCGGCACGGACCTGATCCTGTTTATGCAGGCATTCGCCTGGAACGGCTTCATCGGGGAGACCGTCCGGCTCATTTCGCAGCGACCTCGTCCTTTCGTGTATGCCGATCCGATCGGGCGCGGCCTGGATCCCGCACATTACATTTCTTACTACTCCGGACATACCAGTTTCACCGCAGCCGCGGTAACCATTCTTCTCCTGATTCTTCTCGGACGTGGAGCAACAGGACCGGTACTTGTCGTTTTCGCGGGGCTTGGGCAATCGCTTATTCTTATGACCGCGATGTTCAGAGTTCTGGCCGGCCGCCATTTCGTGACCGACGTGGTCACAGCCGCAGTCGCGGGAAGTCTCGTGTCACTCGTTATCGCGCTGATTCATAAACCCAAGCTCCGTTAATGGCATTGGCCTTGCCCTTGCTTTCAGGCAAGGAGACCCGCTTATGTTTAAGTATCTGCTTCAGGGTCGCTTCATGCGACACCCCCTTCATCCGCTGCTGGTGCATCTGCCCGTGGGGCTTTGGATAGGAAGCCTGGTTTTCGACATTATCTTTCTCGCCTCGGGCAACGCGAATCTCGCAATCGCATCCTATTATTCCATGCTGCTCGGTCTCATTGCGGTCGCGCTCGCGGTTCCCACCGGACTTGTCGAATACATGACGATTCCAGCGAATACCCGTCCGAAGCGTCTCGCCACCACGCATATGATCATGAACGTGGGCATCACTGTTTTATACCTGATCAATCTCATCGTGAGGCGCAGCGCCGAAGGCGGAGTACCGACCTTCGTGACGACCGGACAGTTCATCTTCTCGATCATCTGCATCGTCCTGCTTGGGATTTCCGGCTATCTTGGCGGGCTTTTGGTTTACAATTATGGCGTCGGGTATAGAAAGCCATCCGAGACGGATTTCGGCGAAGGCCGCAGGGCGGCTTAGCCGCGGTATAGAATGACAAGGGTCTCGTGAAACCGTGAAATATCTCTCTTACGGAGATTACGGGGTACTGGGCAACACCACCGGTGCGGCGATTCTGAGCCGTTACGGCTCCATCGACTGGTGTTCCCTACCCTACATCGATTCTCCCAGTCACTTTTCAGCGTTCCTGACTGATGAACCGAGCCGATTTCAAATCCGGCCCGAAGGCGACTTCCGTTCTCAACAGCGGCCGGTCGATTCGACTCCCGTGCTCGAGACGCGCTTCGAAACCCCGTTCGGCCGCGGTCGGCTGCTGGATTGGATGCCAATCGGCAAGGCGGCCCTGCATCGCGAAATAGAAATGCTCGAGGGCTCAATCACGTGGGCCCTGACCTGCTCCCCCTCCTCCTCTGGACTTGGCGACCAGAGCTTCAGCGCTGAACCTTTTCGCGGGGGAGTTTTGTTCAGAGCCGGAAAGAACGATCTTATCCACCTGCGTTCCGAATTCTCGCTGAGTATAGGCAAAACCGGCCGGTCCGCCACCGGCCGGATCAAGCTCTCTGCCGGGCAGCGCTGCCGGACCAGTTGGATCTGGGGACGCGAACCGCTCTCCCATCTCTTTACCAGCCATGACTCAGTCGATGACGTGATGAAATTCTGGAAAAACTCCTCGCATCGTTGCGAAAGCTCCCGCTGCAATCTCGCCGGGCCATGGCACGATGTCGCGGTTCGCTCGGCAACGATGATCCGTCTCCTCACGGCGCCGTACTCCGGCTCCCTCGCCGAAGGAATTGCCGTCAACCTCCCAGAGCTCAGGACCGACGCTGATCGTCCGGTTCATCTTTCTGAACGCTATGCTTGGATTCGTGACATTGCTCTGGCAATGAATACTCTCGCCCAACTCAGTCAACCCGGTCATTGGGACCAACCTGAATCGACCCACGCCGCGGAGGACCTGTTCTCCTGGCTCGCCGATATTCTCGAGCGGGACCGTGCGGACCGGTTACAACCCGCATACCTTCTGGACGGGGGTCGTCTTCAAAGCGAGAATGTCCGCGCGCTTCACGAATTCCAGCTGGATACTTACGGACAGGTTCTTCTCGCCGCCGTTGAGTATTACCGGATTTTCGGAAAACTGCCCGAGCGGGTCTGGAACAGCATTTCCGATATCGCCGATTACGTTTGCCAGGTCTGGAGAAGGCCCGATTACGGGAGCTGGCATTTCGGTCACTGGGGACAAATTGAAATCTCGCCCGATGGTCCGAGGGTCGATCCCAATGCGCGTCCGGAACATTTCGTCGCCTCCAAGCTCTTTTGTTGGGTGGCGCTTGACCGGGCCTGCAGTCTCGCGCAAAGTCTCGGCAAAAGCGCCGACTCCCGATGGCTGGAACAGCGACGCATTCTCCATCGGACGATCTGCGATCAGGGTTACGACGCCGCCCAGAAGAGTTTCGTGCGGTCCTTTTCGGACCGCGAGCTTGATCCCACGGCACTCTTCATTGCACTCGTCGGATTTCTGCCGCTCGATGATCCACGAGTCACGGGAACTCTCGAGGTGATTCACGAGCGTTTCAGTGAAGGCGTTTTCATTTACCCGTTTCATCCAAGCCACGGAAACGTGGGCCCCGTTTCGATCTTGGAGAAGGGCCCGGGAGCCAGCCTCTTCTACAGTTTCCTCTACACTTCCTGTCTTGCACGCTCCGGCAGGACGGACGAAGCCCGGGACCGGCTTGCCGAACTCTGCAGTTACGCTAATCCCCTGGGCGCCTTCGGAGAATACGTCAATCCAGCGAATGGCGAAATGAGCGGAAGTTTTCCGTCCGCCGAAGTTCATCTTGCGCTCATTCAGGCCGTGATCGATGTCGGAATCTCGCGCGGCCGCGGTTTTCGCTATCCCCGCGCGTTTTCGCCGATCGCCGCGCCGCCGGCCGTTCCGAAAGAAGCAATCTCGGCCTGAATCAGGGTCTCTCTCGATTTCAAGAAACCTCCGACCGACATGCCCATCAGCCCGATAAAGCCCAAGGTGATCCCAAGCTCGAGGAAACCGACGACTGGCCCGTTTTCAAAAATCTCGGGTTGCACGATCCAAAGGATCTCGATCCACTGAGTCAGCAAAATGTAGACCGCCATCGCTGAAAGAACCCCGATGGATCGTTTCGCGCCGCGAGCCATCAGAACAAGAAAGGGCACCAGAAATTTCCCGAAAACGAGAAAGGCCGAAACGGCGTACCACCCTCCGTTCAACCGTCGAACGAAGTAGCCGACTTCCTCACTGAGGTTCGCGTACCAAATCAGCATGAACTGGGAAAAGGCTATGTAAGCCCAGAAAATCGTAAACGCGAAAAGGTATTTGCCGAGGTCATGGAACCGATCGAGTTTGATATCCCAGGAGTTGTGAGTCCTCGCGTAGAGCGCGAGCAAAGTCACGCTCGCGAGGATCGCATTGAAGAGGATCGAGAAGCAGTACACGCCGAAAATCGTGCTGAACCAGTACGGATCAAGAGACATCAGCAGATCGAAACTCAGAACCGTGAAACTGAGCGCAAAAATGATCAGAAATACCGGACTTAATGTTCGATTAGCCTCTTTCCGCTCATGAAAAGAATTTCGTATCATTGCCCTGGCGAAGGCCAACCAGACAGCAATGATCCCGAGGCCGCGCGCGAAAAAGAACGGCTTATTCAAGTAGGCGGCTTTGGCGGTAAGGATCGGACTCGCGGCAACGAGCTCGGGACGGCTCCAGGGATAAAGGTGAGAACTCCCAAAATACAGAACAGTCATCGCAAGGAACGCGATCGGAAGATAGGCCGTGAACGACTCACTCAGATGATGGATTCCGCGGCTCCACTTCGCTCCCGTGAGCCAATGGATCGCGGCAAAGAACAACCCACCGATCGCGATGCTCATAAAAAAGAAATGATTCACGAGAAATGCAGCCCAGGCGCGCTCGGGAGCGTGCACAAGACCTATGACGAAAGAAATCACCCCGACCAGCGCCAGAGCCACGTACCTCATGACCCACCTCCCGAAGCCGCGGGCGGATTCTGCTGCGGGGGAACGGGCGCTGCCTTGCCCTGGAGCACGCGAAGATAGCGAATAACCGCCCAACGGTCTTCCTGCGGAATCTGTGAAGCATACGAACCCATCAGATTTTGCCCTTGCGTGATGATGTGAAAAATCCGGCCATCCGGATAACCACGCGCGCGACCCGTATGCAATGAAGGGGGCGCCGGGAATTTGGGAATAAGCGGACCATTTCCCAGACCCGTTGGACCATGGCAAACGATGCAGAAAGTATTGAAGACTTCCTGCCCCCGGATCAAAACAGCGGCCGACGAAGCAAGTGGATTCCTAAGCTCCCGACCGGCCCGCTCACCGTCATTCTTCGCGAAAGGATACGGAGAAAAATTGACCGGAATCGCCCGCTCCGGAGGAACCCGCACGGTTCCCTCTTGAGCTTTGAATGCGGGACTGTAGGCCATGTCAGGCATGTAAACCCGCTTCGGCTTCTCATGACGGCAGGCGACCAGACCGCAGGCAAGTCCACCGAAGGCGAATGCGAAGGCGAGCAGAGTCTTCAAAACCACCCCCTTGGCACGATCGCTCGGACTTCACGGGCACCGATGGTCGTGAGCAGATTTGAAGCGTCTTCGGGATTCATTCCCGAGACCAGAATCGCAAATCGATCTCGCGTGATCGAAGGATCAAGTGCCGATCGCGACGTATTCGGAAGCCTCGCGAATAAGAGGAGAGCTCCGAACGTTGCCAATCCTCCGGCAAGAACCGTCAATTCAAACATGACCGGTACAAAAGCCGGCCAAGAGTTATAGGGTTTACCACCGACGTTCAAAGGCCAGTCGATGACTGAAGTCCAATATTGAAAGTAGAAACCCAGAGTGCAGCCCAGCGAGGCAAAAACCAGGGTTACAAACGGGATCAGCGATCGTTTCAGTCCCTGTGCCTTTTCGATTCCCTCGACCGCGTAGGGGCTGAAAACCTCAAACTCAGTCAAGCCCCGGGACCTGAGCTTTCGAACGGCCTCGAGCAGACGAACCGGGTCATCAAACAGGCCGAGCACTCCCCCTTCTTTATGCGACCGCGACATGGCCTTCTCCATTTTCTTCCGCGATCACCGCTTTGACTTCGGACATCGCGATCACGGGAAGGAATCTGACGAAGAGAAGAAACCAGATGAAGAACCACCCGAAGCTCCCGAGCGTGATCCCCCAATCGTAAAATGTCGGAACATAATAGCGCCAAGACGACGGCAGGAAGTCGCGATGAAGAGAGGTGACGACGATGACGAAACGTTCGAACCACATTCCGATATTCACGAGCAGAGAGACCAGGAACATCAGTGCAAGATTTCTTCGCGCCCGTTTGAACCAGAAGATCTGCGGAACAGCCACATTGCACGCCACCATGATCCAGTAAGCCCAGGCGTACGGGCCGAAAGCGCGATTTGTGAGCGCGAAGCGTTCAATGGGATTTCCGCTGTACCAGGCGATAAAGAACTCGCAGGCATAAGCGTACCCGACCATCATTCCCGTCGCGAGCAGGATCTTGTTCATCTTCTCCAGATGATCCAGCGTAATGTAGTCTTTTAACCCGAAGACCTCGCGCGTGATGACAAGCAGAGTAACCACCATCGCGAACCCCGAAAAGATCGCGCCCGCCACGAAGTAGGGCGGGAAAATAGTCGTATGCCATCCGGGTACGCTCGAAACCGCGAAGTCAAAGGAAACCACGGAATGGACCGAGAGCACGAGCGGCGTTGAGAGCCCCGCCAAGATCAAATAGGCCGTCTCGTAATGCAACCAATTCCGGCTCGAACCGCGCCACCCGAGGGAGAGGACGGTATACACCGCCTTGCGCACCGGATGCTTCGCGCGATCACGAAGACTCGCCAAATCCGGAATGAGGCCCGTGAACCAGAAAACGAGAGAGATCGTGAAATAAGTCCCGACTGCGAAAACGTCCCAGATCAACGGAGACCGGAAATTGACCCAAAGGCTCCGCTCGTTCGGATACGGAATCAACCAGAAGATCGCGTACCAGGGTCTCCCCGTATGAATGACCGGGAAAAGCAGCGCGGTCATGACCGCGAATATCGTCATGGCTTCGGCCGTCCGATTGATCCCGGTACGCCAACGCTGACGAAACAGATAAAGGATCGCCGAGATCAAGGTGCCGGCGTGTCCTATTCCGACCCAAAAAACGAAATTGACGATGAATACTCCCCACCCGTTCGTGATATTCAGCCCGAGAACACCGAGTCCCCTCTGGAACATGTCCGTCGCCAAAAGAGCGCCGAGGCCGAAAGCCGCAAGCGCCGCTAGGAAACACACCCACCAGATGCGCGTCGGAAAGCGCTCGACGGGCCGCGCAACATCCGCGTCCAGATCAGCCGCGCTTTTTCCACCGGTAATCAGAATCTCAGCCATGGGCATCGTCCTTGTTACGAACTTTGGTGAGATACGTGATGGACGGCTGCGTATTCTGGAGTTCGAGAACTCTGAACGCCCGGGGGTCACGGCTCAATTTTGAAACTCGGCTGTTCGGATCGTTCAGGTCACCGAAAACGATAGCGTCGGTCGGACAGGTTTGCTCGCATGCCGTCTTCATAGCACCATCTTCAACGTAGCCCTTTCCGTTTTTCACCTTTCCGTTGTCCTTGGCCTGGTCCTGCGCGCCTTTGATCCTATGCTGACAGAAGGTGCAC
>MEQK01000120.1:0-6946 GCA_001770175.1 Bdellovibrionales bacterium RIFOXYD1_FULL_55_31
GATGTTTTTTCCGAAAGCGTTTGTGAGGAAACGTAAGCTTCCCGATTTCTGGAGAACATGACCCACCCTTTCCATCTTCGTGGAGTTCAGACACTCCTCCACGCTGACGGTCTGGGTGGCTTTCCAGGAAGCCTGTCATGACCGGCGACTCAGTATAGCTTGCCAGCTCAGTTCATGGAAGTTCTTCGTTTAATATCTCAATGCTCCTCATGACCATGCTTCTTGGTCAGGAACCCGTGCGTGCCTTCGACTTGATGAAGAAAACGGACGTAGTGATGAACATATTCCCTGCCGGCAGTCACATCGTTCGGATCATAGCTCTTTCTCGATTCGACATCTTTGAATCTTTGCTGCAAAGAAGCCCGGAGTTCCTTCGTCAAAATTTCAATCAAAGGCTCGATATTCCCGCTCGCGACCGCCTGATCGGCGGCCGGAATAGCCGGCCCGAGGTCCGTCCCGACTGGCTTGATCCCGGTATACGGCTCGCCTTCACCCTCACGGTGCACTCGGACAAAAGTCTCGAAAAACTGACGATCGGTCTTCTCCTTTGCCTCTGGATTGCTTACCCTTGCGGCCACCGCCTTACTGAAGGCCTGTTTGATTTTCGCTTCAGCGGGTTTCGGAACCCAGATCAAAACAAGATTCGGGTTGTTCTGATCAAGTGCTGCTTGAGCAGCCTTGATGACCGGACCATCATAGGTATCGCAGTGTGCAAAGGCGTTCAATCCGATCACCGCCATACTGACAAATACCGCAATCGTCCAGCTCGCCAATTTATAACGCATAGGTCTCTTCTCCTCTTTCGTCTGTCACGATTTCGCGACCCAACACGCCCTTGCTTAGGGTGAGCCAAGCCGCCCGGGAAACAAAAACAAACAGAATCAGCGCACCGCCCGCGAAGATCAAATCGGGCCCGATCCGAAGCCACGCCAAAGCGCGAATGACCGGTCCCGCTGCGATTTCCGGGCTGCGCGCGTACCACATGCCGTACTTCACCGCGTAATAAAACTGGTAGAATCCCGCGGGCACAAGGCTCAGGACCGTCATCGCGACGAGTCCGCCGTTCAAGCCCCAAAAACTCCATTTCAGAAGTTTGTCCGACCAAGCCGCCTTCGCGACGATGTGACGCATCGAAAAGAGCATCAACGCGATCGCCAGAAATCCGTAAACCCCGAAGAGCGCGGTATGCGAATGAATCGGAGTCAAATTAATGCCCTGAACATAATAGAGTATGATCGGAGGATTGATAAGAAACCCGAAGAACCCGGCGCCCACCATATTCCAGAAGGCGACGGCGACGAAAAAGAGAATGGGCCATTTGTAAGGATAGGCGACCCCCCCTTGTTTCACGATCGACAAATTCTTCGAGGCTTCGAACCCGAGCACGGTGAGCGGAATAATTTCGAGAGCGGAGAACACCGCGCCGAGAGCGACGATCGGAGTCGGCGTGCCCGTCCAGTAGAGGTGATGGAATGTCCCGATCACTCCCGCTCCGAGATAAAGAAAGATGCTGAAATAGGTATTGATAAGCGCGGATCTCTGCGTGATCGCGCCGATTTTGGAAAGAATGAACGCCAGAACAACCGTCGCGAAGACCTCGAAAAACCCCTCAACCCAGAGGTGGACGACCCACCAGCGCCAGTACTCCGCTTCGGAAAGGTGCGTGCCTTTTCCGTACATCAACCCGGCCATATAGAAGAGCGGGATGGTCACCGAGCTATAGAGCAGAAGATGAACAAGTCCTCCGCTGTCGTTCTCGGCTTTCAGGCTCGGAGCCAAAGCACGCGCGACCAGTACGAGCCAGATCAGCATTCCGCCGATCAGTAACAGCTGCCAAAGCCGGCCGAGCTCGACATATTCATAGCCTTGATGTCCGAGCCAAAAACCGTCTTTTCCAAAGGCTCCCAACGTCGCCGATAACCAGGTGCCCGACAAGGCGCCAACGACGACGACCACGATCGCGCCGAACAGAACCTTGACCCAAAACGCCTGTTTCGTGGGTTCCCGTCCGACAAAGGGGCCGATAAACAAGCCTGCGGCAAGAAAGCAAGTCGCGATCCAGAACACTGAAAGCTGCAAATGCCAGGTTCTAACCGCAGCATAAGGAAGGATGTCAGCCATGTTGATTCCGAACAGCTTTGTACCTTCGATCGTAAAATGGCCCGTCAGCGCTCCGGTCAGGACTTGGACCACAAAGAGGGCCATCGCGACCCCGAAATAGAGAAGCGTCGCTTTCTGGCTGGGGGTGGGTTTAGGCTCAGGGAGTTTGAGCACCAGCTCCGACCTCTCATCGTCCTTCATAAAATGCACATAGGCAAAAATCACGGCCGCCACTCCGAGGATCAGCAGTACGACACTCACGATGGACCAGATCAGCGAACCCGGGAGCGGAGTGTTGCCGACCAGAGGGTCAAAAGGCCAGTTGCTGGTGTAACTATGTTGCAGGCCCGGACGTTCGGTAACGGCTGCCCAAGCCAACCACGAAAAGAAACTCGCAACCCATCTGCCTTGTTCGTCGGTTTTGACGATTCCAGGCTGAAGACCCATGGCTTCGTTACCGCTTTTGAAAAGATCCGTATAATACCGGTTCAGATTTTCGAAAGCCTCGGCCCGATAGGGAGTCAGGGTCAGCGTCGCACTCGCCGCGTCGTAACGGTTTGTCCTCAGTTCTTGCTGTACTCTGGCAGTCAAAACCGCCCTGATCTCGGGCGAAAGCGCATCGAAGTCCGTCTGCGTGAAACCGGCCGCGCGCTCGGGAGAAAGCCCGTGATGGCGTGCGGCCACGTAAAGCGCTTCGCGATGGAGATAGTCCGCGGACCAATCGGGCGCAAGGTAAGAACCATGACCCCAGATCGTCCCGATATTCTGGCCTCCCCGGCTCAGATAATAGTTTTGTCCGTTGGTGATATCTTCCTGCTTCAACACAACCCGCGACGTGCCGGTTTGCGCGCTTACCGTGACAACAGTCGCGGGAATGGGCGGCTTTTCACGTTTTGTGAGATAGCCGCCGAAAATCAAGACACCGAAAGTCAGAACCAAGGTAAACAACAGGTAAGGCCGCATCTTCTTGCTGATCATAGTTCCCTCTATTCGCTAGCCTGCGCATCCATCATCTCGGATGCTCCAGGTTTTCAGTTTGTGGAATGAGACGCGCCAGTTCCGAACGTGGGACGCCCGAATTCCAGAAGCCGCCCAACTTCGCGACTAAAATGAAAGAGATGAAAATTGCCGCGATCGACGCGGCAAGCGCGCGCGGGGTCATCGCCGTACGCGTTTTTTTGGATCGCGGGGAATACTCAAGCGCTCCGGCCGGGCAGCCGATTTTGCAGGTCAGGCAGGAAGTGCACTCCGCCGACCGGATCGTCCGCGACGTCGAAACCGGCAAGTGCGCCGGACAATTTCGCGTGCACTTATGGCAACTCCGACAAAGTGCTTCGTTTCTTCGTATCTTGTACGGCGAAAGGAGTCCCACGATTCCAAGCAGCGCACCGTAGGGGCAAAGAAACCGGCACCAGAAGCTTCGGGTGGGTATGGAAAGAAGCGCGAGCACCCCGATCACGACGATCGAAGTCAGGCTGATCTTCGTGAAAAAATAGAGCATCTTCACGTCCGATATCTTCCAATAATCTCCCTCCAGGAACGCCGCCACCTGCTCAGGAGACATCGCGATCCCGATGATCCAAACAAAAAACGCGAGGAGAAGATACTTGATCGAGCGAAGACCATAGTCCAGGAAACGCGGCAACTTGAGATTTTTGCCGAACCGCTTTTTCCAGGGCCAATATGTTAATTCGGAGATGAATCCCACCGGACAGATCCAGCCGCAAAACGATTTCTTAAAAACGAGCGAAACCGAAATGGCCGCCAGGAAAAGGATCATCGAGGCGGGATGAAACGGATGAATCGCGCCCGAGACGAGCCAATGCTTCAGAGTCGTGAAACCGCCGATCGGCAAGAAGGCCCCGATTCCGGCCGGATGCTCGAGCCCTCGGTCGATTCCGCCCGACTCGAACTGCGTGACAAAGCGCCAGAAGTCGAAACCCAGGTAGAGGACCGTCACCAGGACAAAAAGTTGGACCATGCGTCGGAGCTGCACTTGCTTGAGGCGAGTGCGAAGGACATGGACGATCATACCCACTCTTCCTTCAAGATCTCTCCTTCGACGCCGACAACAAGCGCCTTGATGGGCACTTTTCTGGAACTTCCTCGGACGGCCTCGACGGCCATTTTCAGAAGCCCCTGGCAACAAGGCACCTGCATGATCATAACGGTGAGCGTGTTGATTTTCGCGCGCTCAACGAGGGCCCGGAGCTTTTCAGAATAGATTTCCTGACCCTGGTCGAGCTTCGGGCACGCGATTCCGAGAGTTCTGTTTTTGAGATGCTTCGAGTGAAAATCCCCGAGGGCGTAGGCGACGCAGTCCGCCGCGAGGAGAAAATCACTGCCTTGATAGTGGGGGGCAAGCGGATTCAGAAGGTGAAGCTGAACCGGCCAATGTGTCAAGGCGGAGGGGGTGGTCGCTGCTTCGGCTTGGGCTGATGGACAGCTCGCCCCCGACTTTGTCGATTCGAAGCTTCGGCTTTGTGATCCCGGACAGCCGCAAGCCAGGGCGTCGGTCGGCGAATCCATTTCGCGCCGATCCATTTTACGCCAATCCATTTCACCAAGAAAACGATGGGCCTGAGCGAGAAGGTCAGTTTCGCCATGGTCTTTCAGGTGGTCCAGATGCTGCTGAACAGCCGCCGGTCCCTGTCGAGCGATATTCTGGATCACGGAGCGCTCGTCGTAAGGAGCGGCCTCCCGTTCAATCACCCGGATTGCTCCCGTCGGGCACTCCCCGACACAGGCGCCCAGGCCGTCACAATAGAACTCACTGACCAGCCTCGCCTTGCCATCCACGAGCTGAATGGCTCCCTCCGGACAGCCAGTAATGCACTCGCCGCAGCCGTTACAAAGATCTTCGTCAATTTCTATGATTTTTCGGGTAACCGTGTTCATACAGCCATCTAACGGCAAACAAGGTTTAAAATCCTTGATCTAGATCAAGGATTCCTGGATATATTTTGTCTCTATGGCTTCCCAAGGGATTACAGATCTTCTTCAAGGCAGTGACTTCTTTGAAGGCTTATCCGAGCCGACGTTGAATGCGATTGCCCGCCTTTGCTCGACCCAGATCCTGAAAAAAGACCAGATTCTCTTCACCGAAGACAGTCCTGGAGAACGGATTTATCTGCTCGCCAGCGGCATGATCCAGCTTTTCAAGCAATCCGGTGACGGGACGTCTTCGCTGATTCATCTGGTTCATCCAGGCGATCTTTTCGCCGAAGTCGTTCTCTTCGAAAGGGAGACTTATCCCGTGACGGCAATTGCCGCCCAAAAATGTTCCGTTGTCGCCATTCCAAGAAGCGGCTTTCTCGATTTGCTCGACGAGAAAGGGGCGCGCGAGGAATTTCTACGCTTGCTCATGAAGAAACTCAGGCTGCTCACCCGCCACATTCGCCGTCTGACGGGCGACAGCCTCGAAGCGAGGTTTTTCGGATTCCTCGAAGATCACTTCGGCTCGCAGCGTGTGATCCGGCCCCAGATGACGAAAAAGGACATGGCCGCCGCGATGGGGATTACGCCGGAAGCGTTTTCACGGTTTCTGACAAAAATGAAAAAAACAGGACGGGTGAATTGGGAAAAAGACGTTATTAAGCTGGGAAAATAGAGGAATCGGAACCGGCTTGGGCCGTACTGCTCACCTCAGAACGGCTTCAATCACCCGCTTCGCATTGAGTCCGCAAATTTTCTCGATTCTGCCGTCGGAATAGCCCCTTGACCGCAGGTAATCAGCGATGCGCCTGATTTTCGAAAGGTCCTCGATCCTCGTGCACGTGTAAGGAATGCCGTCATAGTCCGATCCCAACGCGACGAAATCATCACCGACGAGTTCGATCACGTGGTCAAAATTATCCGCGAGGACCCCAAGCCCGGCGTGAGGATTATCGGGTGGTTGTTCTTCCTCGAACATCCGGGCGAGGCATTTGAATTTTTCGAGCTGCGAAACCGATGGGTCCTCCACAACGATTTGCATCTTCTTCATCACCCGATTGAGCCAAACCGGATCCAGTTCGGGCGACTTCATCAAGTGCGGGGGATAAAAAGACATCGCGATCACACCCCCTTTTTCGGCAATCGCGCGGATCGCTTCATCGGCGATGCTCCGGCTCGAAGCGACGAGACTGCGAACTCCGCCATGACTGTAAACGATCGGGGCACGCGAGCAACGGGCCGCAGCAAGCTGTGTTTCGGTCGAGGCATGCGCGACATCGACGATGATGCCGAGTTCGTTCAGCTTCGCGATCACTTTTTCGCCGAACGTCGTCAGCCCTCGTCCGGGTTGATCGGCATCGCTCCCAGCCCAATCGGTCGCCATCGAGTGCGTGAGCGTGAGCAGTCGCACGCCGTGCCGAAAAAGTTCTTCAAGCGGTTCGAGCCGATCGCGAATGGCATACCCGCCTTCAACGGTGAGAATCGCGGCGGTCTTTCCGGCACTCGAGATACGATCGAGATCCCCGAAAGAAAGCGCGATTTCAGCGGGAGACTCCGGATGACCGAAGTTCTCCCGCAGAATCCGGATCTGCGCGCGCACGACTTCCATCGCGTCTTCACCCAAGAAGTTGGGATCGCTGTAACACGCACAAAAAAGCGCGTCCGGCCGCGACTTGCGGATTTTTTCGGCGTCTATATGAAGTTTTCCTCCGCTCCGGAACAGAGAAACCCCGTGCGACAACAACTTCATCGCGACGTCATTATGAAGGTCAATGAGCATGCTCAGAGATTGATCGTAGCCAACGTTTCAAAGGCGGAGCGGAAGCAGAGCTCGACCGACTGCTTCAGACGTTCCGGATCAGGATCATAGAGCCCCTCGGACCATTTCAGGGGATTCCCGTCGAGAACCAAA
>MEQK01000120.1:6965-7569 GCA_001770175.1 Bdellovibrionales bacterium RIFOXYD1_FULL_55_31
AGAGCCCCTCGGACCATTTCAGGGGATTCCCGTCGAGAACCAAAACGGCGCCGGTTTTCACCTGCCTGAGCTGGCCGATGACAAAGAGGGCGGAACATTCCATTTCGACGGCGACGGCGTGCGCGGAACGGTAAAGCTCAAGCTCGTTGCTGATCAGCCCGGGATAGAAGAGATCGCTCGTAACGATCGTTCCGGAGCGGCCCGTCCAGCCCTTTTCCCGCAAAGAGCGGATCAACATATTCGAAAGCCCGAGGTCCGGGACCGCGGGATACGCGAGCGGAATCATCTGTTCGGAAACCCCGTCCTTTCTTACCGCTGAAGTGGCGACGACGATGTCGCCGATCTTCGTCTCGTCATAAAGTCCGCCCGCCGTTCCGACGCGGATCAACGCTTTCGCGCCGACATCAATGAGTTCCTGAAAGCAGATTGCCGCGCCCGCCGCTCCCACGCCGTGAGAGGTGATCAGAATTTCCTTTTCCTGGTACCGTCCCAAAAACGAGTGATACTCACGGTTCATCGCGACCTGTTTCGGATTTTGAAGAAGCTTCGACATGAGTTGCGCGCGCTCCGGCGAGCCGCACACGACGACCCGTGCGTAACTTTC
>MEQK01000121.1 GCA_001770175.1 Bdellovibrionales bacterium RIFOXYD1_FULL_55_31
GATCTCGACGGGGTCGGAACCCTTCGAGATCAGGAAAGCCCTGACGAAAAGACTGCCGCTCCCGACTTCGGTATGAAAGTGGCCGATTTTCGCGTTGATTTCGTCCGCGGAGTTGGCGTGCACCGGATTCGCGGTGGCCGCTTTCCAGCGGCTTTCGTGAAAGTAATACCAGTTCGATCCATCGTTCGAGATCTGATACCTCGTAAGGCCTTTGTTAGCCGGCCCGAGTACTTCGGCAAAACCGTCGAGGGCGGCGAATTGAACCCCGGAATTTGTTTCGAAAAAAATTCTGCCACTCGGGAACCGTCCGCTTGGTCCCGGATGACGTTTCAGACGCACGACTCCGCCCGAAAAATCCACTTGGGCAGGGTCGAACCGGTATCCTGTGCCGGCGCTAAATTGAAAGACATGCTTGAAAGCTCCCGGCGCGTTCGGGCCGCGTTCGAGGGGTTTTGCGGCACTTTTGGCGGAGTTCACGCGGGAATAGTGTATCGGGACGAAGTTCATCGAACAGCCATTTAAGGCAATCGCCGCGAGCGTGCCGAGAAGCGCAATCGAGGTACAGGTGAGTGGCTTTTTTCGAATCATGATGTTCACCGCTTCGATTCTAGATGTTCGGAGTGACGAGCTCACCCGAGGCTTCGGCTCGCAACCCAAGCCGGCTGTGCCGTGAGCCGTACACAAAGTATAGCCCGAGGCCGATCATGAGCCAAACACCAAAGCGGATCCAATTCGTGATTCCGAGTTCGGTCATCAGGTAACTGCAGCAGAGTAGCCCGAGAACCGGGATCAGAGACAGGTTCTTCACGAAAGAGGCGATTGCGACGAAAGAACTGAAAAGGAGAAAGCACCAGAGGGGGATTTTATGCGAGAACGATGAGTCGATCACGAAGAAATTCCGCACACCTTCAGGGTTCAGCCAGAGAATGGAACTGGCGAGCAGCAAGAGAATTCCCGGAACGATCCACTTCCCGTTCACGTAGGGAATTCTGAATTTGCCGTTCGCGGGTCCTTTCTCCCGGTCGAGAAAGAGGACACCCCCTGACACGAGAACGAAGGCGAAAAGTGTCCCGATGCTCGTGAGATCGGTCACCTCGGTCAGGTTCAGAAACTGCGTGGGCACCGCGACCAGGAAGCCGGCGAGCATGGTCGAAAACCAGGGGGTTTGGAATTTGGGATGAATGGCTGAAAAGATCGGCGGGAGCAGGCCGTCCCGGCTCATCGCCATCCAGATACGGGGCTGCCCGACCTGAAAAACAAGAAGTACCGTGGTCATCGCGATGACCGCGCTGATCGCAACCACTCCCGACACCCAAGGGAGGTTGACGCCTTCGGGACCGAAAACGAAAGCGAGCGGGTCGCCGACTTTCAGTTTCGTATAGCTGAGCATGCCGGTCAAAACGAGGGCAACGAGCACGTAAAGGATGGTGCAGATGATGAGCGAAGCGATCATGCCTCGCGGCAGGTCGCGCTGCGGGTTACGGCATTCCTCCGCGGTCGTCGAGATCGCGTCAAAACCGATATAAGCGAAGAAGACGCCCGATACCCCTTTCATCACCCCGGAAATCCCATTCGGCGCGAACGGACTCCAGTTCTTCGGATCAACGTAAAAGGCGCCGAGTGTGATCACGAAAAGAATGACCAGGATCTTGAGGGCGACCAGGAAGTTCGAAGTACGTTTGGATTCGCGAATGCCGAAGAAAACGAGCCCGCTCGTGAAGACCGTGATCGCGAAGGCGGGAATATCGCAAACGAGCCGGGTTCCCAGAAATCCCGGGGCTTCGCTCCAGGCCAGATAGCCGCGGATATAACCGGCCCATTCCGGATTTGCCTGGATCTGCGCAAGCGTAAGTCCCTGAGCCAGGAACCCCGTCACTTGCGTGAACGCGGTCGAGGCGCTCACATAATCCATCGTGAGGAATTTCGGGATGTGCCAGCCGTACCCGGCCATGAGGCCCGTGAAGTAATTGCTCCAGGAAATCGCGACCGCGATGTTCCCGATCGCGTATTCCATCAAAAGGTCCCAGCCGATGATCCAGGCGATCAGTTCCCCGAAGGACGCGTAGGCATAGGTGTAAGCTGAACCCGCTACCGGGATTCGCGATGAAAATTCAGCGTAGCAGAGGGCTGAAAAGCCGCACGCGATCGCGGTGAAGATGAAAAGGAAGACGACCGCGGGACCGCCGGCGAACGCGGCGTTTCCGATCGTGGAAAAGATTCCCGCCCCGATGATGGCCGCGATGCCGAAAGCGGTGAGGTCAAGGGAGTTCAGCTCCTTGCGGAGTCCTGACGAATGGGCTTCGCTGAAGCCGGCGGCGGCATCGTTCTGGATCTGTTCGATCGTTTTCTTTCGGAAAAGCCTCGATAGGGTGGAGTTCATATCCACTCAGTGTAGTAGAGGCCTTATTCTCTGACAATTGAAAGTGTTATTGCAAAAACGGAAGAAAAACCCTGTAAAAAATGTAAGCGACAAACCCCGAGGCGGGAATGGTCAGCAGCCACGCCCAGATGATCCGGTAAGCAATCCCCCAGTTCACGGCCGAAAGCCGTCGCGAGAGGCCGACGCCGAGAATGGACGAGGTGATGACATGCGTGGTGCTTGTCGGCATCCCGAAAGCAGCCGCTCCCAGGATCACGCCGGCTGAGGCTGTTTCGACTGAAAACCCATGGACCGGCTGTAATTTCACGAAATCCCGGCCGATGGTTTTAATAATGCGCCAGCCGCCCGCAGCCGTACCGAGGGCCATGGTGATCGCGCAGGCCAGTTTGACCCAGGTTGGGACGGAAAAAGTCGCGATCGCGCCGTAACTCAGAAGGGCCATCGTGATCACGCCCATCGACTTTTGCGCATCAGCGGTGCCATGGGAAAAGGCCATGAAACCGGCCGAGACGACCTGAAGCCGGCGAAAGCCCTTGTTCAGGGTGTATGGGGAATGATCTCGAAAAATCCGGGTGATCAGGACCATGAATATAAATCCGATCAGCGTGCCTGCAATTGGCGAAAGGACAAGTGAAAGGAAAATATGACGAAGGCCGTCCCAATGGAGCGCTGAAAATCCGGCGTGCGCGATCACCGAACCCGCTATCCCCCCGATGATGGCGTGGGAAGACGAGGAGGGCAGTCCGTAATACCAGGTGATCAGGTTCCAGATAATCGCGCCCGAGACCCCGGCAAGGATGACCATCTGAGTGGTGTTTGCCGGATCGACGATTCCCTTGCCGATCGTAGCGGCGACTTTGGTCGAGATGATGGCCCCGAGGAAGTTCAAACCCGCCGCCATGATGATCGCCCATTTGATCGACAGCGCGCGCGTTGAGACGCACGTTGCGATCGCGTTCGCCGTGTCGTGGAATCCGTTCACATAATCGAAAACCAGGGCGACAATGACGACCAGAACTAACATCACAAGAGTGACGTCAGGCATTCTTCACCACGATACTTTCAAGGATGTTGGCGACGTCTTCGCATTTGTCCGTGACGCGTTCGAGGGTTTCGTAAATTTCTTTCCATTTGATGAGCTGAATCGGATCTTTTTCTTCATCGAACAAGCGGCTCACCGCGTCCCGTGAAACGCGATCGGCCTCGTTTTCGATGTCGTTCACTTCAACCCAGTACTGCGACATCGCCTCCACGTCGCCGCCCAACATTTCAACCGCTTTGTCGATGGCTTGGCAGCCTTTCAGGATGAGAAAGCCGAGTTCTTTCGCCTCGGGGGTGGGCTTGTCGACGTTGTACATGACGATCCGGACCGCGGCAGCATCGATCAAATCGAGAATGTCGTCGAGTTTCGCGGAGAGCGCGTAGATGTCTTCGCGATCAAAAGGTGTGACAAAACTCTTGTTCAGTTTGGAGATGATGTCATGGGTCATCGAATCACCTTTGTGTTCGATGTCCTTGATCTTCCGTTGGCTCTGGACGGGGTTCTCGAAATTGTCGAGCATGTCCTTGAGAAGGAGTGCTCCTTCGATGGTGTTGTGCGTCATGCTTTTGAACATGACAAAGAATTTCTCTTCTTTGGGAATGAGTCCGAACATAATCCGTCTCCTGTCGTTGTACTGCGGTGTGACTGACAGATAGCACAGGTAAAGGGGGGCGCCAAGGACCTATGTTACGGGACCATTCGCTCGAAACTCATCACCCTTGTTGAGCTGCTTCTTGACGCGACTGACCACGTTTTCGACCGTAAAACCAAAATAGGTTTGAACGTCTTCAGGCGGCGCCGAGGTTCCGAAGGTCTCCATCCCCATCATCGCGCCGTCGAGCCCGACGTAACGTTCCCAGCCGAAGACCGAAGCCGCTTCGACCGATACTCGTGCCGTGATGCGCGGAGGCAGTACTTCGTTTCGGTACTCGAGGGCTTGTCTCTCGAACAGTCCCCAGGACGGCATGCTGATGACACGTGCCCGTACTCCATCGGATGCGAGCCGTTCGTAAGCCGCAATCAGGAGCGCTACTTCACTTCCGGTCCCGAGGAGAAGAACTTCAGGGTCGGGACTATCCGCGAGGACGTAAGCTCCCCTTTGTGTTCCTGAGGCCGGCGCATATCGGGTTCGGTCAAACGTCGGTAGTGGCTGCCGACTCAGCAGGAGGGCCGCGGGCGCTTCGGTGAGTTGCATGACAATCTTCCAGCACTCGACGAGTTCGTTCGCATCCGCGGGGCGCAGCGTGATTAAACCTGGTATGGCTCGCAAGGAAGCGATTTGCTCGACTGGCTGATGGGTGGGCCCGTCTTCTCCCAGGCTGATCGAGTCGTGTGTGAAAATATGAATCACCGGAATCCTCATCATGGCACTCAGTCGGATAGCGGCACGTTCGTAGTCGCTGAAGACTAGGAAAGTCGCGCCGAATGGCCGAAGCCTGGATAGGGCAAGGCCATTGAGGACGGCGCCCATTCCGTGCTCGCGTACTCCGAAACGGATGTTTCGCCCAAGGTAATGAGTGGCGTGAAAATCTTTTGAATCATGAATCACGGCTTTCGTGGAGGAGGCCAGATCAGCCGAGCCGCCGACAAGCCACGGAACGCGTTTCGCTATACGATTGAGAATTGCTTCGGACGCATCCCGTCCCGAAACCCCCTTCGAATTGGGTGGAAAATCCGGGAGTTCATGATCCCAGCCCTCAGGCAGGTCTCGTCGTTCCAGCGCATCAAGTTCTCCGGCAGCTTTCGAAAATTTTCGGCGATAAGCGATGAGGTTCCGTTCCCAGGTAACCCTGAGAATCGAGCCACGCTGGCCGATACCGCTCCTGAAGTGCTCTCGAACCGTTTGCGGCACCAGAAACTTCGCGTTTTCCGGCCAATGGTAAAACTTTTTTGTGAGGCGAATTTCTTCTTCCCCAAGGGGTGACCCGTGCGCCGCGCTCGTACCTTCCTTATGGGGAGCTCCATAACCGATATGACTGTCAACGATGATAAGGGTGGGCCGGTCATGCGTGTCCTTGAAAGTCTCGAAGGCGCGTCTGAGCATGAGAAGGTCATTTGCATCGCTTACGTGCGTGACACTCCACCCGTAAGCCATGAAGCGAGTGCTCAGGTCTTCAGAAAAGGAAAGCGCGGCATCACCATCGATCGTGATGCGGTTGTTGTCGTAGATCCAACAGAGATTCGAAAGGCGAAGATGACCGGCAAGGGATGCGGCCTCGGACGAAATGCCTTCCATCATGCACCCGTCGCCGACCAGGGCATAGACGTCGTAATTGAAAACTTCGAAGTCAGGGCGGTTGAAGTAATCCCCGAGCCATCGGCTGGCGATGGCCATTCCGACACTGTTGCCGGCACCTTGGCCGAGAGGGCCGGTCGTCGCTTCCACTCCCGGGAGGAGCCCATACTCCGGGTGTCCCGGGCACCGGCTGTGGAGTTGTCTGAACCTCTTCAGGTCATCCAGCTTGACGGCGGGTTGTCCCGAAGAGCTTTTCGTTTCGGTCAGGTGCAGCAATGAATAAAGCAGAATGGAGGCGTGTCCCGCCGATAAGACGAAACGGTCTCGATTGGGCCAGACCGGATTTTCTGGGTCGAAGCGCAAAAATTCTTGCCAGAGCAGGTAAGCGACGGGTGCCAATCCCATCGCCGTGCCGGGATGGCCGGATTTAGCCTTTTCGACCGCATCCATCGCCAGAGTGCGAATGGCATTGATGGCGAGGAGCGAAATTTCTGCCACTGCGATGCTCCATTCTCAAACGCGCGGAACTGCCCGTTGGGCGCGAGCGGGCGCTGAACGTCTGCAACAGGAAAATTGCAAAATCCGAGCTGGAACGGTTTGCTTTGAGGCGAATTACCGCGAGTCGGAGCAGTTCAAAAGTCTGCGTCCGCCGCCTCGCATTTCGATGTAGCTTTCTAAACGATCACTCGAATCCTTGAAGTCGATGTAGAGCATGTCGATCTCTGAGGAATCGGGGGTATCGTATTCAGCACCTAACGTGGCGTATTCAAAACCGTCGATTTTGTCATACTGGCCGCGGAACAAGATGGTGCTCACCGGATTCGGAACTGGCGTGACTGGCCCCATTTGGACGTCGAGTTTGCCCGTCGCCATGAAAGCACCCGTTTCTACGGGTTGAAGCTTAAGATTGCCGCTCACGTTGACTTGGTAGCCCAGGGTCGGGCTGTGACAGGATACTTTCTTATAAATGGTTCTGACGGAAGAGGCGTAAGCAGCGCCCTGAGCCAGAAAAAGGGCAATTGAAATGAGAGCAACTTTCTTCATAAAAACTCCTTTAAAAAGATTCTCGTTTTTACTGCAAATAATGCGGCACGTCAAGATTTGCGACCACAAGGATTGGGTGAGGGTGAGAAAGATTTGACACGTAGCATTATTTTTGCTACTCGTGCGAACAATTCGTTTATCCTTTTGGAGGATTTTCCGGTGACTCGGCTTCATCTTGTTTCAGGTTTGCTTGTGATTACAATAAGTTTGTTGGTCCCTTTTGCTTCTGGTTTCGCTGGAACTGCGGGACCCTCTCTCGAATGGAGTGTCGCCGAAAAGATGGAAGGCATCTTTCGCGTTCGGATGCGAGTGGTGACGCCTCAATCCGTCAAACAGTCGGTTGATTACGAGCTTGGCTATGTTCAGAACCTGATCGGTCGATCGGGCCTGTGCTATCGTGGCAAGCCCAAGGACGTCATTGAACAGATTATTCAGGGCGGCTTGGACGTGACGAGTGATGAATCGTGCGAATCGACTCGAATTGTGGGAAGTCGCATTGTTATTGGAGAGTGTAGTCTGGAGGGCGGCCCGTCTTCATATACGGTGAGCATCGCGCCGTGCGAGCAGTAACACGTACCAGGATTGGTTTACCCGGCCTCTCCCGCGAAGCGGATTTTCCATAATTTTTCGAAGTCCCTCTGAGCATGGGGTTGCCCGAGCAGGAGTGACGCTTTGACAAAGCAGCACTCAGTCGTCATGTCTCCCGCCCAGATGCACCCTTCATCAAGAAGAGCGCGACCCGCTTCGTAGGTATTCGGGTCGGCGTTGCTGCCACCTTCGGTGACAACGATGACGGGCAACTTTCTCCTTCTTGCGGTTCGCAGGAACTTCACGAATTCCGGATCGTGCGTCGGAGCAGTTCCGGAAGGAAACACGTTCAGAACAATGCCTTCGAGATGCTCGAGAAGATGAGCGGAATATGCTTTGGCCGGAAATCCGGGTGTGACGTGGATTAACGCCACCTTCGGGTTGAACTGCGGGATGAGAACAGGGGCATGGCTCGACCTTGGAAAGGGCTTCGCGGAGCGGTATCGAATTTCGGTCCCGACCAGCGCAAGAGCCTCGATATGCGGGCTCTCAAACGCGTGGTAATCGGTCGCGCTCCGCTTGTGTACGCGATTTCCCTGGAGTAGCTCATCGTCGAAGAAAACTGAAACCTGGTTGGCGAGAGGTCGGGGACCCGCCGAGGCGATCTCCACCGCAGAAACCAGGTTTCTGCGGGCGTCGTTGCGGAGAGCTGATAAGGGCCTTTGAGCACCCGTCAAGACGACCGGCTTGAGGCACGGGCGTAACAAAAAAGACAAGGCGCTTGCCGTATAGGCGAGGGTATCGGTTCCATGGAGGATGACGACTCCCCGATAATTTTTCCAAGTCGATCGGATTCGGTCTGCGATTTTGCACCACTCGGGAGGGCCGAGATGGGCGCTGTCACGGTTCATGAGCACGCTGACTTCGCAATTCGCGATCTGGGCGAGCTCCGGGACCTGCTTCCGGAAATCGCGAGCCAGACTCTGAGGGGAAAGACGTGGGACGGACAGACGTGCCCCGGATCGACTCGGAGAGACATTCATTCCGAACGTACCGCCGGTGTAGATGATCAGAATTCGGGGAAGAGGCGCGGGACGCATGGTATGAGATTATCGTTTATCCTTCCGCCAATCCATTTTATTCTAATAAGGTATGGACGCCTTTGACGTCTTCGTCGAAAAGATATCGCTTCATAATAAATTGGTAAACTCGGAACAGATGGAGCAGGCCAAAGGGTTCCAGGTGCAAAATCCGGGTATCGCTCTCATTGACGTTCTTTTTCGGGCCCGCCTGCTGAAAAAGGAGCACGTGGATGCGATTCACGAAAGCTATCGGCGCCAGGCGGGCGTGGCCGCGGGGACCGGTTCTCAACCGCATTCCACCAGTGTCGCGCCCGTTGCGAATGTCGCGGCAGGCGCGGTGCCAACCACGATCTCCGGGCGGATACAGCGGTATTTCGAGATTTTGAAAAACGCGAACGGGTCGGATCTTCATCTCGTCGTGAATTGTCCTCCTCTCATGCGAAAAGACGGCAGATTTCTCCAGCTTGATCCGGGGGTTCTCGGGGCCAAGGATTGTGAAGCTCTTCTCATGAGCGTTCTCGACGAAGAACGACGGCAGCGGCTCCTGAAGCAGCAATATCTGGATACCTCGCTCAGCCTGGGCCAGGACCGCTATCGCGTTTGTATCCTGAAGCAAAAGAACGGGTGGGACGGAAGTTTTCGCCTGATCAAGAACAAGCTGATGACCCCGAACGAACTCGGCCTCAATGAAAAGGTTTTAATGGAACTCATGGGCTATCATCAGGGGCTCGTCCTCGTTACGGGTCCAAGCGGGTGCGGCAAAAGCACCACGGTTGCCGCGATGCTCGAAATCGTCAATCGCGCGCGCGAATGCCATATCATCACTCTCGAAGACCCGATTGAATATGTTTTTACGTCCGTCAAATCCCATTTCAGCCAGCGGCAATTGATCGAACACACGGCAAGTTTTTCCGCCGCGCTTCGGGCCGCGCTCCGAGAGGACCCGGATGTCATCATGATCGGCGAACTCAGGGATTTCGAAACGGCATCCCTCGCGATTACCGCCGCCGAAACGGGACATCTCGTGATTTCAACTCTTCATACGACGAGCGCCATCCGCACGATCAGCCGTTTGATCGACATGTTCCCTGCGGACCAGCGGCAACAGGTTCGCATGATGCTCTCGGAGGCGATGAGGGGGATTGTCTGTCAAAAATTGATTCCGATGCAATCCGGGCCGGGACGCGCGCTTGCGGCCGAAGTCATGATCAACACCCCGGCGGTCGGAAGCCTGGTCCGGAAGGAGCAGTACCTGCAGCTTCCGTCGGTGCTTCAGACGAGTCTGACCAAAGGCATGCGGACGATGGATATGTCGGTGCAGGAACTCTTCAAGGCTGGAACGATTTCCGGAGAGGAAGCTTACTTCGCCGCTGAAAACCAGGCGCCCTATTTGCAGTTCGCCCCGAAAGAGGATTGATGGCCAAGATCGATCGACTTTTCGACAAAATGCTGAGCAGCCGGGCTTCCGATCTTCACATGACCGAAGGCCAGAAGCCGAAGATCCGGCTGCATGGCTCGATCGTGGCCTTCGAAGACGAGCCAGTGCTGGATAAGAGGACGATTCAGGAACTCTTGAGGGAGATCTGCGTGCCGCAGCGCTGGGAGAAATACCTCGCCTGCAAGGATATCGATTTTGCTTACGACAAGGATGCGAAATCCAGGTTTCGCTGCAATTACTACTACCAGGTGCACGGTATGGGAGCGGTTTTCAGGATCATCCCGACGAAAATCATGACTCTTGAAGAGCTGAACCTCCCCAAGGTGCTCAAGCAGTTCGCGAGTTTCAGATCGGGTCTGGTTCTTGTCACCGGTCCGACCGGTTCAGGGAAGTCGACCACTCTCGCATCCGTCATGAACCACATCAACGAACGTCAGCACAGGTACATTCTGACGATCGAGGAACCGATCGAGTTCGTTCATCCGAATAAAAAGAGCTTTTTTTGCCAGCGAGAGGTCGGAGTGGATCTGTCGTCGTTCGCCGAAGGCTTGAGGGTCGCGGGGCGACAGGATTGTGATGTTGTTCTGGTCGGTGAGATGCGGGATTTCGAAACTATTTCGCTGGCCCTGAGTGCCGCCGCCAAAGGGCTTTTGGTTTTCGGGACGTTGCATACGAATTCGGCGATCAGGACGGTTGACCGAATCATCGATGTATTCCCTCCGGCGCTGCATGGAATGGCGCGTTCGATTCTGGCTGATACGCTCAGGGGGATTTGCGCTCAGCTTTTGATCAAGAAGAGCGGAGGAGGACGCGTGGCCGTCAACGAAATCTTGATGGAAGCGCCCGGCATGGCCTCGAGTATCCGCGAAGGCAATATCGCCAATCTTCAGAATATCATGCTCGCGGGGCAGAATCGCGGGATGCGCCTGATGGATGACGCCCTTCTTGAACTCGTTC
>MEQK01000122.1:0-7424 GCA_001770175.1 Bdellovibrionales bacterium RIFOXYD1_FULL_55_31
CGGTCTTCAAGCAGATGGAAAAGATCGAGCTTCTCAAACAGAAAGAACAAGACCGGCTGGCGAGGAGTACGGATTCGGCAAGCAGCGATAATCCAGTGGACCTAGCGACCTACCGAGAATTCCTGGCTCAGCTCGGACGGGGAGACACCGCCAGTGAAACCTCCCGGGCGCAGGTTGTTCAGAAGCTCATTCAGAAGGTCGAGGTTTTGCCCGAGGGTCTCAGAATTCATTTTTATGCAGGGGAGTCTCGAATTGATTTAAGCGGGGGTTCGAACAGATTGACAAGTGGTGGCTCCTCCGAGAATCGAACTCGGACACCCGTAAGGATATACGATTTTGAGTCGTACGCGTCTACCAATTCCGCCAAGGAGCCGGGTGGACAAAAAACTTAACCCAAATCGGCTTTGCTGTCTACGGGGTCTTGTGATGGGTTTTGGCCAAGCGGGGGGAGCCCGCGCCCCTTCATCACCAGTTCGTTAATACCGGTTAAGCCAAGCTGGTCATAGTGGTCGAGAGTATCACTCAACGCCACGAATCGCATATGTGCCTTGCGGTCAAAGGCGTTCTTGAGCGAGGCGGCGGCCTTCGCGGCGACACAAGCAAGGTTCAGCGCTGGATCCCCCCCGGGACCGGCGGCGATACAGGTTTGCCGGGATTTTCGTCTGAGAAAGGAATAGGAGCCAAGGGTCTGTTGCGTGACCTCGTTCGCGTCTCCGAGAAATGTCGAGAGCGCGAACTCCGCCCTGAAATGCTGGTTTCTGAATTGCTCTTTTGTGATCCGGCCGGCTTCGTTGGCGAACCATTCAAGGAGGGCGTTCCGGGTGGCCCCGATCAAAATACCGCGAATCGAGCGGTGTCCGCCTTGGCACTGGCTCCTGCTTTCGTCGACGTTTCCGGAACCGTCAAAGTAGAGGTCCAGGGTCGCGATTCCGTGGACGCCGTTTTCATAAAGCGAAGAGGGATAATCGAGATGCTTGTCGATTCGAAGGGCGAGTGAATCGAAAACCTGAAAGACCTTGCTTTCGGTGAAGAGGAGGTCGCGGCTCATTCCGTTCGATATTCCGTCGCGGGAACGGTTTTTCCCGTCTTGGCTTCGATCGGAAGCCCGATCATTTGCTAAGTCGACGCTCGAGCGGCCCGAGGGAGCCGAAAAAAATGAGCGATTCCTGACGAAGTCCGGCCTGAGATCCGGAGCGGTGCGACAAGGTGATTTCCTTGCGGAATGCGTTCGCACTTCGTTCGGCTTGCCTTGTATTTCGATAAAGTGATGTTTCGTGACGGGCTTCGCCGCAGGGCCTGCGAAAAAAATCGTGGCGATCACGGCGAGTAGAACGTGGACAACTATGGAAAAGCCGAAACAACGCGTCACGCTGGAATTCTAAGCACGGCAGCCGCTGCACGGTCAAGATGTGGCTTCGCGCCGGGGTAGGACTGACACACCTCCATGGCTACTTTGTTTTCATTCCGGGTAAATTGCCGCCGCTTTACTCCCAACGCGCCGTAATCGCGGACAAAACGGTCTTAACACCGTCTAAATATCTACAGATGCGATGATCCATGCCCAGAATATAATTAGGAGTACCAGCTAAGTTTTATGAAGTCTGACAGAGGCGGGCCGTATGATGGGATGTCAGTTTCTTGCTAAAGGAAGTCGTGATCGCATAACTCCGGTGCTTATCGGGGTCTGCCTTCTTTCGCTTATTTCCTGCGCGAAGGGGGGCGGCGGTGGCGCGACGTCAGCGCGCTTCGCCTCAAAGGCGGAACCGTCCAAAGTCCTACCTTCTTCCTTGCCGTCGCCCATTGTCCCTCTCGGCGGGTTAGTTGTTCCGCCCCCGAACGTTGCGCTCTCCCCGATCACGCGGTCGGGGGATTCGGAGTTTAACATCGCCGGAACATGCATCAACGGGAGTGGGGTCATTCTCGAGGGAGATGATGCTCAGAAGCTGAATTGCCTGACCGGGGATTTTTCCTTTACAGTGAGCAAAGCGCAAGACGGTCATTACCATTTCCTCGTCCGGCAGGAGATAGCCGAAAGTTCTTCGAGTGCGGTCGACCTGCTCTGGTTTCGTGACACTCAGGCACCGGCTGCACCGCTGATCAGCGAGCCGGTCTCAAATCCTTTTACCGCCAATACGGACCAGGTCACATTGGTCGGGACCTGTGAAACGGATGCGACGGTAACGCTTTCGGGAGATGCCTCGGATTCAAAACTGTGCGTCGGAGGGCGTTTTGGATTCGCTCTCGAAAAGGCTAGTGACGGCAGTCTTCAGGTGACTCTCAAACAGACCGATGGCGCCGGAAACGTTTCTCCGGGTACAAGTTTCACATGGATACGCGACAGTCTCGCGCCGCCGGTGCCTGAAATTAATAGCCCTGTCGGTAATCCGTTCTATTCTAATCAGCCGGCTTTGACGATCGAAGGCTCGTGTGTCACGGGAAACAACGTTCATATTGCATCCGGCGCCGTGGCTTCAGAGGTGATGCTGCCGGTTGGTCAACTGCAACAACCCTGTGTTGCCGGAACGTTTTCGTTCTCCGTGGGGAAGTCCTCGGATGGACCGTATACGTTTACCCTTACCGAGGGTGATTCAGCAGGAAATGTCTCAGCTCCGGTCTCGCTCAACTGGGTCTTGGACCGCAGCGCGCCCGCAAAGCCCGTGATCGCGACGCCTTCTCCATTGACTGTGGTCTCTTCTGGCGCATCGCTCACGATTTCGGGGAGCTGCGAAGCGGGCGCAATAGTCATGTTGGCGGGCGACGCCGCGCAAACCACCGCATGCGTCGGGGCCGCTTTCAGCCTGACCGTTTCGAAAATTCTCGATGGGGCGTATCGCTTTTCGGTTCTGGAGAAGGATCTGGCCGGAAATTCTTCGGCTGCCGAAGAGGTCTTATGGACGCGAGATACGACTGCACCGGGCGCTCCGGTTTTGACCTCACCCGCGGTTCAGCCCTTCGTCAGCAATGCTTCGCTTCTGGCAATCACGGGAACTTGCGAAGCCAATGCGCGGGTTTTCTTGAGTGGAGATGACGCGCAGGATGTGGCGTGTGGGGACGGGATCTTCAGTTTTTCAGTAACGAAGAGCGTGGATGCTCCTTATCACTTTTCAGTGGCCCAGCGCGATCGGGCCGGGAACAGTTCGGCTCCGGTTTCTCTGCAATGGTTGCGGGATACGGAAAAACCGTTACCCGTTCAACTGACTTCGCCGTCGGCGAATCCTTATCTCTCCGGCGATAGCCGGCTCAGCCTCTCGGGGGTGTGCGAGGCCGGTGCGACGGTTCATGTATCAGGCGACGCCACCGCGAGCGCTCCTTGCTCGGGATCGTCTTTCACGGTCGAAGTCAACGAGAGCTCGGATGCCGTTTATCATTTCACGTTGAATCAGACGGATGCCGCCGGGAATACCTCGGGGGATCTGCTGTTTCAGTGGACCCGAGATACCGCGATACCGCCTGTTCCAACCATCGATAGTCCGGCTGCGAATCCCGCTGTTTCGAACTCGGCGTCTTTGACTATCTCAGGTGGCTGCTCGAGCGGTAACAAAGTCCATCTCGCGGGCGATGATTCACAGGTGCAGGTTTGTGCTGAATCGAACTTCAGCTTTAATCTCACACCCGCTGGAGATGGCACTTACGTATATGTGCTCTCGCAAGAGACTCCGGCCGGGAATCTTTCGGCTTTCGTAACTGTGCGGTGGACTCGCGACACCCAGACGCCTCCTCCGGTTATTCTGAAGAAGCCGCTTCTTAACCCGTTCACCTCCGGAGATACGACGCTCGAAATCGTGGGGAGCTGCGAGAACGGGGCGACGGTCTCGATTTCGGGTGCGACGACGGGCACGGCTTCCTGCAATGCCTCGGAGTTTGGATTCACGATGACCAAGGATGCGGACGGTGTTTACAACGTTTTGATTGCGCAAACTGATCCGGCCGGAAATGTTTCGGCAGCTATCGATTTTGAATGGGTACGCGACACGACGATTCCGCCGTCGCCCACGATCAGTGCCCCGGTATCCAGTCCTTACATTTCGAATTTGTCCTCATTGACCGTGACGGGAAGCTGCACTTCAGGGTTTCTCGTGACGCTTTCGGGCGGGAGCCCGCAATCGCAGCTTTGCTCGGCGGATAACACTTACAGTTTTCTCGTGAACCAGACCCAAGATGGGTCCTATCCGTTCAGTGTGGTTCAGACGAATACGGTCACTTTCTTCGATTCCGCTCCGGTTTCTTTCATCTGGATCAGGGATACCGCCGCTCCTCCGGCTCCAGTCATCCTTACACCGGCGGCGAATCCCTATACTTCCTCGGGCAATCTTACGGTCAGTGGCACCTGTGAGGAAAACGCGGTTGTTCTTCTATCGGGCAACGGTTCTCAATCGCGATCATGCCAGGGCGCCGGATTTGCTTTCACTGTGAACGAGGACGAAGACGGTACCTTCGAGTTTACCGTGATTCAAACCGATCGGGCTGGAAACGCTTCAGCCACCGCCGCGCTTACCTGGGTACGGGACTCCGTGGTGCCGCCCACGCCATCAATTGTAACCCCGGCCGTGCTGCCGGTTTGGTCGAATGCCTCCAGTCTTGCCATTTCAGGAGGTTGCGTCAGCGGAAACACCGTTACTTTGGGAGGAAGCGTCATACCCGACGAAGTCGCGACGGGCTCCTTGAGTCAGGTTTGCGTGTCATCCGGATACAATTTCAACGTGAGCAAGTCTTCGGACGGGACGTTCGGGTTTACTCTCAAACAGACGAGTCCGAGTTCGATCGAGTCAGGGTCAGTTTCGATGCAATGGATTCGGGACACCGTGGCCCCCGTGACGACGATCACGAGCGCGCCGCCCGCGGCGAATCTCTCGACAACAACATCATTCAATTTTACGACGAACGATCCCGATGCGATTCTCTTTTGCAGTCTGGATGGCGGGTCTTGGAGTACGTGCGTTTCACCGCAGGCTTATAGCGGCCTCGGAAATGGTCCGCATACGTTCAGCGTGAAAGCGATGGACAAGGCCGGGAACGTCGAACTCGCACCCCCGGCCCACAGCTGGTCTCAGGAATTATTTCAGACAATAGCTCTTTACCATTTTGACTCACCGGCCCCCTTGGGCGATAGCAGCCAGTATTCTGAGGTGAACAGGAACCCGCTCACGAGCACGAATACGAGTCTGTCTGATCAGGCCGTGTTTGGCGAAGGACGGGATCTGACTCAAGCGAATTCATTCCTTTCTGCTGAACCCTCCGCGACTCTTGCTCTTCTCAGCACTCGTATGACCGTTGAAGCGAGAGTGAAGCTCAAGAACAATCCCGCGGCGGGAGTACGTTATGTCATCGCGTCCCGTATGGGTTCAGCAGGCCAATATGGGTGGGAGTTCGGGCTTAGGAAGCAAGGCTCGAACGTTTATCTCTATTTCGCCGGAAGTTTGAACGGGATCTCGACGAATGAGGTGAAGGCGCCGATTTCCACGGGCTATACGTCCTTCCATCATTTTGCGGTCACTTGGGATCGCGGTTCGGTGAAACTCTATTTGGACGGTGTTTTGAAAGGTTCTGGAACAATAGGCACGGCCGGCTCGAGCGTTCTTTTCAACACGAATGCCGCATTGCGAATCGGCGCGAATCAGGCTGGATCGTATCTCACCGGTTACATGGACGAGGTTCGGATCAGCCAGGCCGTGCGCTGGAATTCGAGCTTTATCGTCCCGATTGCGCCGTATGCATCGCCAGCGGATTGAGAAAAATGCTGTCTCATCAGTCCGTAAGCTGAACTGAGTAGCTCGGGGAATCGTATTCGATCGTGATATCGCCACCGGCAGACGCGGACTGCTGGATTCTTGGTTTCCGAACTCTTTTGAACGCGATACGCACGGTTCCGTTCTGAATCATCTGGAAGACTGTCGGGGGAACCCGTAGCGTGTCTCCGTTCGCGGTTACCCGGACCGTATTGCTGTAGCTCGTCCAGCCCGCGGGGGCATCGCGGCCTGCCGCACCCGAAGCGGAGACTTCGATCGAATCCGTGTTATCGACTTCGTTGCCGACAAAGGCGACCGAAAAACCGGTACGACTTACCGTATTCGGAACATTTCGAACTGCCATTGAGATCATGTTCACCGAATTCGTGTAAACAAGGCCGTCATTGGTTCTGAAGGTGAAGCTGTGGTTCCCGTCCGCCGTTGCGGATGTGCACGCATGATAACTGATCCCGAGGAAAGCCTCTTTTGCCATCGGGCTTCCATCAAAGGTGATGGAGGCGGGTTTTTGAAGATCAACGCTCTTGCCGGTCGGGTTCGAAATCGTGAACTGAGCGCGCCCGCAGAGGGACTTCGCGGTCTCTGAGTAAGAGATCGTATACGACTGATAAAGCTGGTCCGGGTTGACATCAGTGGAATCCGCGACATCGAAATTACAGCCAGCCGCGAAAAAGCCAAGAACAACAAAGACGCACTTTTTCATCTTATTCTCCCAGTAGTTTTTTCTAGAACTAGCCGAGGGGGGGCGGCGAGTCAAGTGTCGTGTTCCGTTGAAATTTCGCCAGTTTCCGATTTGCTGAACGCGACACTTCAGCGTTAGAATTACTGAAATGACGAATGTTTACAAATTCGATGTGAGGGTGAGGCAGTCAATCTTTCTTGCAGTCGCGGCGTGGCTTTTAGCCAGTCCTTCGCCTCTCACGCACGCGGCTTCGGAAACCGAATGTGTTCGGCCGCGGCTTCAATCGATCAGCCGTGAGCAGAAGCTTGGCAGAAAGCTCGATCCGACGCTTTCGCCGAAGCACGAAGGCTATTACGTCGATGCGCGACCCAGCGATTACGAACAGTACACGAAAGGGCACGCCACTTTCACGGTTCCTCCCGGAATTAAGGGAGTCACGCAAGAAGACATGGGAGTCAGTCTTTTGAAAGCGACGCCCAAGGAACTGAATGCCATCGTCAGCGATGGATTCGAGCATGCGGGCGAACTTCACTGCGTCACTTCGGCTGCGGGCGCCTGGACGCGAGGAGGCGGGCGCATCAAGGCCCTCGAACCCTACAATATCCGCCGCTTTATCACTCCATCGGAGTACGACCAGATGCTCTTTTCGAACAAGATTACCTCCGCCAAGGATGCGCAGGAGGTGATGGACGCGCTTGGAATGAAGGCGCCGCCCAAAGGGCGGGCTCTCGACGAGTGGAAGAACGAAGTCATCGCGAAACACCGGGCCATCGAAGGGGGAATCGTCCGCAAAGCCGCCGAAAACCCGGAAGCGATCAATCCGCTGGACGTCAAATTCACGCTCTTGGCTTTGCAAAGCAAAAAATCGGGCAAGTACATCAGCTTTGACGTGTGGCTGAGTGAAAAGACCCACTCTGAAGTGGCGGGCTATATCGGCTGGTTCAAGCAGAATTTCAGGTCGAAGCGTTTCTCGCCTGATCCCGAGATCGACCGGAATA
>MEQK01000122.1:7441-9966 GCA_001770175.1 Bdellovibrionales bacterium RIFOXYD1_FULL_55_31
GGAATATCAAAGCCGCGCTCTCCGAGTATTTCGCTGAATCCACGCGACGGGGAGAGACCCACGTATTCGGCTTTCAGCGTGGCTTCAGGGGGATTGAGGTCGGTACCAACCGGATCATGAATGAAACGGACTCCTTGGGCGAGGGTACCGGAATGCTGCCCTTCTACATGAAGGAATCCGGTCGGCTGGATCAGCTCAAGTCGATGGGGAAGAAGTACCTTCTTTTTGACAACATCGAGGAAGTGAACGACTTCAGCCTTGTTCTGGGTGCGCATCTTCGAAATGGAACCGAAATCAGCAGTGTGCTCGTGCCCACGAGCCCGAATTACAAGGGCGGCGCTCCTTACAAAATTCCGATGAATGGGAAAGAGAGCGTCGCATTGATCGAGAAAGACATTCTTTCAAAAGAAATGCAGGCCCAACTGCCTCCCGACAACAATTTCTTTTTTTCCGGTTCCTTGGTGATGAGCCTCGAAACGATGCCCAAGAAGACCGTCATCATGGAACCGAAGTCACAAAACGGCGTCAAGTTCAACCGCCTCAAGTTCATGATCCAGGATGCCACGCAAACACAGCGTGCCGGTGCGATCGAGGGCCGGATCGGCTTTGAGTACGAAAATTTCAAATATGTGCAGGAATTCGGAGAAAACGGCGAGCGTTATCTTCGCAACCAGATGTCCGGCCCGATCGCGCGAGATGCTCGGCCCTAAGCGCCGCGGGCGCGCCTGCTCAGTTCAGCTTTAGCCAGACGAGGCCGCGAGACATTCCGCTATTGCCGCCATCGGTGGTCTTCATGCCCGTGAGCAGCGTTTCGAGCGAGACCCAATACGGTTCGTACCACTCGCGGTCCGGATCGAGAATGAGAACGCGCTCGTTCCTGCCGTCGTAAGCTCCAAGCGGCGCGATGTGTCCGACCGGAGCATCATCCGTGAAGGATTTCTGGAAAAAGTTGACGAGAATGAAATCGCGGGCACTTCGTTCGTTTTCGGACAGAATGCGACGCAATTCCCGTTTCGCTCCTTCCAGCGATCCTTGAAATCGCAGAATCTCAGCCGATCGAACCTTGACCCCGTTCGTTTCGAGCGCGGCTTTCGCGATTTTCGCCAACTGATCGAGCGTAACTCCCTTTGGCGAAGTGTTCGGATCGGCACCGACTTTTTTTTCCCAGCTTGCGACCTGAACGCGGGCGAGGAGCTCCTCGTCGGTCACGAGTTTTTCATTTGCACGGCGATTGTTGAGATCCTTCGCAGCGCGCGCGGCATTCACGAGCGCGGTAACGGCGGCAACGGAGCAGGATGCCTCAGTTTTCTGGCCGACGTAGTAGGGAATCAGCGCCCAGAAGTCGGGTGCCGGGTGCTCAGGTGAGAGAAAATACGAATGATCTCGCGAGAGTGGAATCGCCCTCGGATTTCCCGAAGGACCGTACTTCGGCTTTGGATCCGGGTAAGCTGTGGAAATACTGAGTAAAACGATCGAAACCAAGAAGTAGAACCGCATTTCACTGTCATAGGACGGCATTTGCAATCGTGCAAGTGGTGCTGAGTCATGCAATTTCGGGGAATTTTTGGGACTTTTCTTGACCACTCGGACGCGAATGAGTATACCCGACTGGAATTAGCTATTAATGGTGCCAACCATATTTTAAGGAGATCGTTATGATGAGAATGATTGCTTTGATGACGCTGACCCTGGCTCTCGCGGCGTGCGGGAAGCCGATTTCGGGGAAAATCACCCTGACGGGTGATCGTTCGATTCCGATCATCACCGAAGAAGGAACTACGGCTGAACTGGGCGCGGGTTCCGCGACTGTTCAGATCAAGAGTGCGTTCAGTCCCAAACTTGAAATCAGGACTTCACGCCAGGTTGTTTCGGTGAAGGTGCCGAAAAAGATTTTGGCCAACAAGAAAGATTTTTATTTACCCGCTGAAAAGATCAAGCAGCCGGTGGATTTGGAAGCCTTGACTCGTTACGAATTGATCAGCAGGCACGAGGAAGTCGGTTCGCAGACCTGTTTTACGGGAGGTATGTGCTACGATCCGTGCCGGACCTATTCCAATGCCCCTGGATGCTATTATAACCCCGGCTATCCTTATCAGCCCGGTTACCCCGGTCATCCGTATCCTCCTCATCCGGGTTACCAGCCTTATCCCGGCTATCCGGGCGGTTACGGGTGGCATTCGAACTGCCCGGGCGTTGTGACCATCAAAAGCGTCTATGAAACTCAACGGGAGATCTTCTCGATTGGGTTTCGCGAACCGTCGGATAAAGCGCTGCTTGGCTATTTCGAAGGCGAGCGCGGGATCAGGACGGAACTGGTGGATTCGATCCCACTCAGCGCTTGTCAGTTGTTGTAACGCGCAGCGTTTTCGTTCAGAGCAACTACTTTTTGAAAGATCTCTCAGACGAGCTTGTTTCGCTTAGGCGGGGCAGGCTCGTTTTTTTTGCTTGTGGGCGTTTCTGATCGGCCTATAACTAGGCCATGTTCATCGACTTGCTCATCAAAAATCCGCTTCTGCTTCTTTTTC
>MEQK01000123.1 GCA_001770175.1 Bdellovibrionales bacterium RIFOXYD1_FULL_55_31
ACGACGTCACCCGATACCCTGCTTCGAATGACTGGGTGATCGAAAGCCATTTGTCATCTGCTCTGGGCGGAAATCACTGGGATCTTAGTCCCGCTCTAGTCAGAATCTCAGCCTAATGCCGATCGCGACGCGATCTTATTCGTAGTGGATTCTGGCCAGGCCACATGACCCACGATTTATGACCCACTCAATGTGCTTTGCATCTCAAAATTTTGATTGTGTTTACCAAACCTTCCACCATTTCTTCTTCGTCCCAGGCTTTGGTTTTGTCTTATCTTCGACTCGGGTGTCCTTTAAGGATTTAAGACTAATCGCGAGAAACCAACTTTTACCGACAGCAGGAAAATCCATCTGGTAATTGATAAAGTCGATATTACTATCATCCGCTGAAATATAGATAAGAGGAATGTCGCGTTGGACTACTGTCAGTCCGCCCACAGGCTCACCAGGGTTTGGCATAAAAATAGGTATGCACGCCTTATCTAACCCAGGATATCTTTCGGACAACTCTTTTTGTACCTTCAGCCAAACCGGAGAGATCAAATCGATCACTTTTGAATCCGGATTGAAATTAAGAACTATACGAAACTTCCCCCAAGCTTGGCTTGTATATGGGTCTTCAGCTACATGGAGAGAGCTTTTCCAAAAAGATTTTGTTGTTCGTAGGTAGGTAAAAATTTCATCGTATTTCTTGTTTTTTAAAGAAAGTTGATGGGCTTTTCCTCGATCCTCTTCATTTGGATAAAACAACGCTATCATTTCATGCGAGTCAGTATAGTGGAAAAAGGTTGCATCTTGATCCCCGCTTTCCATGGGCCAAGAGCTAACTGACGTCGCAGCCCTTCTCAAGACATCGCTATAAAGCGTATTTCCAGTCCGATAGATATCCTTCAAAAAGGATGCGCACTTTTCCCCCAGTTGCTTTGTTAGCTCAGAACCGCGTTTGGGATCCATTAAAATAGAAGCATAGCTGTCCGGTCGCGTTAAAGAGTCATTTGCTTTAGTCAGGGTCTTAGAGTTGTCCGCGCTCATTGGCGAGGCGGGTGCATGCAGATCTTGGCAAGTTGATGCCGGACTCAACAGCTCTTTATCGATGGGGGGCTCAAGTAGGACCTTCGGAACAGTGCCATTATCGAGCGTCTCAGAAAAGCAGGGGGTAGTGCTTGAAAGCCAGAACAGGAAAATTGACGCAACGATAGCAATATCACAAGACACTTTCATGCTTACATTTCGGCTAGTAATCGAAATTATTTAATAATTCCAACGTGGCTCCAATACAAATGGCGAGCTCCCCTTTGATTCACCGGAACTGGTCGTTTATATAATGGCTGCGATACAGCCAACTCTCTAAAAACGCTCTAAGTTCGCGAAAATGGCGTCAGATCTCGCGCGTTCCAGAATCCGCGCCTTTCCGGGCGCGCCCGACACAACGGCTCTATGATAAACGCAAATGCGTTCTTTTTTGGTGTTCGTGTTCTTTCAGCATGTTGCCGGGATTTGAGACGCAAATCCGTTCAAAAAAAGAAGAGTGTCTTCCTACAAAGACACAGTGTCTTTGGGCGATGACACTTTTTCTCTTCAAGCGCCCCGTCACCAGTCGGAATTATGATCGAATCACAGACAAAATAACGCACTGCCTCTCTCAAGATGAGAGACAAGGTATCGTAACCTTTTTACAATTTCGACCGCTCTTTTCGGAGTCGCTTCGTGAAAAATCAAGACCTTACCTTTGACTGGTCCCGGCACACTTCTCGCTCTAATAAGTATGAGGGCCGGCTAAGTGCCGGACTACGAGGGGTACAACCGTATAGACATAAATTTTTGAAAGAATCTGAAAACTTTAAAACATTAACGGGTCTTTAAGACCCTGGGAGTAGTTCGCCTAAGACGCACGAAAGCGCCGTAATCCGGCCTTGATCTAGGAGTTCTGACATGGAGCCCGCCGCTTTGCGGCCGGGGTTTACGCGCTGACTTGCGTTCACCACCGGTCAGGAGTTGGCCAAGACTCCCGATGGCGAACTAGTGCCCAAAACAAAGAAAGAGAGAGTTTCTTATGAAAAACGACAACATTGATTATCTTTTGCCGTTCCTCGGAATCGCGCTGGCAATCGCGCTAGCTGGCTGGGGGCTGCACGGGGCAGCCAGTTTTCTTGCCCAGTTCTATAATTCCATCGTCATGCCAAGCATCCGATTCGCTGACGTACTGATTGCAAACTACGGACGGGGAATTGCGGAGGCCACTGTCCTTGTCGCGCTTGGCAGCGTGGGCCTTCGATTCAGCTTCAAACAGACTGAAACGTTGGCTACCGAATTTTCGAAAGCAACCCAGGGGATCGTCACAGAAAGCCAGCGACTGAATGAAAAACTGGAAGGCCATTATCGAACCTTGAACCAACTTCACGCGGAGAAGATCAAACTGAAAGACGAAGTGGAGTCCCTGAATCACTGCGCGAAGGCATTGCAGACGGAGAACGATGACCTTAATGCGGAAATCGAAGAACTCAAGCACCCGGAGCAACGAGAACAAGCACGAATCGAAGAAGAACGGCTGGCGATGGAAGAAAAGATCAAAGCCTATGCATCGAACGCCCAGTGGGGAGGTGTATAAATGGCGATTCACAGCAACGAATTGACTGAACGTGATCTGAAACTACTCAAGCTCTTGTTGGACTTTGGTGTTGTCAGTTCCGTCCAGCTGTCGAAATGGATCTTCCCCAAAGTCGCCAGGACCACGGTTCTGAGGCGACTGCGGTTACTTGAGAAGCGCGGCATGATCCGAAAGCGTGGAACCTTACCTGACGCGACAGCGGTCTGGATGA
The DNA here is from genome assembly GCA_001770175.1 of Bdellovibrionales bacterium RIFOXYD1_FULL_55_31. GTDB lineage: Bacteria > Bdellovibrionota > UBA1018 > UBA1018 > UBA1018 > XYD1-FULL-55-31. The sequence goes on from MEQK01000123.1 coordinate 2,820, forward strand.
TCGACCAAAAGGGGCAACGATTGATCGCGGGAATGACAGAGAACCTCTACTTCCCGGCTCACCAGCTGGAACATGAAATCACCTTGAACGAGATCCGCTGGCGTCTTCACGGCCTAGGCGTTGTCCAGTCCTGGATGAACGAAAGGGAATTGCGCCGTAAAGCGCCGGACCGAAATGGATTCGAGAGAGAGAATCTGGCAATTCCAGATGCGGTCATCCTGATGAAACACTTTGGCAGGCCCGAGGCGTTCGTGCGAATGGAAGTCGAGTTGAATATAAAATCCAACGAACGATACAAGCGACTTTTCCAGAGAGTCGATCCGTATAGCCAGGGCGCGCGTGCGTGGCTCTGGTACCTCGTGAAGAATCGATCCATGGGGAATCGAATTCTTCGATACGCCAAGAAGCACGGCGATTACAGCCTGCCTCCTATTCTCGGATTTACCGTGATTGATGATTTTCTGACAGACCCGTGGAGCGCCGAATTCCATCAGCTTGAGAAAGCGACGGCGCTTACAACGATAATGAAACTGTCTCGGCCGGAATCCGCAGTCAAAAACACCCATGCTCATGCAAGTGCTCAAGCCATGAGCACCGAAGGATTGAATGAAAACAATGTTTTTGCCGCATAGAAAGCACTGAGAATGCGCAGTCTTCCACCCCATGAACTCAAATCGGGTTGAGCAGCCCCTTTAGCCCGAGACCCCTCCCCCCCTACCAGTGGTTGGTGAGAGGGGTCTCGGGCATGGGTCTGAGTAGAGTTGAGAGTTCATGGGATGGAAGGATATTTTTATAAGTAATTGGGTTGATACTTTTTCTGGGAATAAAGACAGGAAGAGAATTGAGGATCTGATGAAAGTTTTAGATTTTTTTAGCGGTAACTTTTGGAGGCTGCGGGCTTTGGGTCTGCGGCTGATTCGGGTTACCGGGAAAGGAGATGACCTATGGATTTCCATGGTGAAGCATCTTCTGATGAAGCAATTCGCACACCCAAATATCGCTGGGAGTGCAGCACCGTCATATACGTGAGAGTTGTAATTGATAAACCTGAGTGGGAAAGTCTTCTTGAACTGGTGGCCAAGGATCTGCTAAGCATGAATCACCAGCTCCAAGATCGACTCCGATCAAATTCTTCGATCCATTTAAACGACGTTCAATCCCCTGCGGCTATTGCCACGGGAGAAAGGGATATTTCACATGGATCAATATATAAAATTATCAAGCAAGCGAGCTAGTCAACAACACAAGGCAACAGAAAAGCAGGTAGGATTCTACCTTCGCGTTAGCACGGAAGAGCAAGCCGAGAATCCGGAAGGTTCTATCAAGAACCAAGAGGAGCGACTAAAGCTGACGCTTGCCCTGAAAAATACGGACGGAAAATTCGGAACACTCGCTGGTGTGTACTGCGACGCCGGAAGATCTGGCAAAGACATGAACCGGCCCGAACTAAAACGATTGCTCAAAGCCATCGAGGCTGCTGAAATCAACATGGTCATGGTGAGCGAGCTTTCCCGCTTATCGCGATCAATCAAGGACTTCTCCCAAATCTGGGAATTCATGCAGGCGCACGGATGTGGATTTCTGAGCCTTCGGGAGAACTTTGATACCTCAACCGCAGCCGGTGAGATGATGCTTTACTCAATTGCGAATTTTGCGCAGTTCGAGCGCAGGCAAACAAGCGAGCGAGTTGCAGCCGGATTTCTCAGTCGAGCACAGCGGGGACTTTGGAATGGGGGTCCGCTGCCGTTGGGTTATGAGCCGGACCCCGAAAAGAAGGGAAACCTGCGAATTGTAGAAGACGAGGCCGATGTCGTTCGGGTTGCCTTTCAAGCTTTGCTCTCCCACGGATCAGTGCCCTTTGCGGCAAAATGGCTCAACCAGAACGGCTACTCCCCTTATGGACCTCTCCGCGGTGGCGGCTTTCTCCCAAGGCGACGGCACTTCACAACCGCCTCGTTGTACCGACTACTCAGGAATTCAGCCTACGCGGGAAGGCGAATCGTCAAAGCCAGAACTGGGAATGTCGTCCAGGTCGTTCCAGCCGCCTGGCCGTGCATTATTGAGGAGAGGCTTTTCGATCGCGCCCAAAAAGTCTTAGATGCAGGTAAAGGACAGAAGACCGGCCGGGGCTCGCGGTATCCCTATCTGCTCTCAACTCGAATTGTCTGCGGGCAGTGCGGAGCGCCGTTGATCGGGAATTCAGCACATGGTCGGACTACTAAAGTTCCTTACTATGGACATGGATCACAACTGCGGAGGGAAGATTCTCTGGGTAGTAAGGGGCCGCGCTGCAATCCGTTTCGGATTCCAGGAAAGAAGCTTGAGGAGCACGTTTGGAAAGAGGTGGTTTCGCTGATTGAAAGCCCAAGCCACCGGGAGCCGCTCTTCCAGGCCATTCAGGGCCTCACGCAAATACACCCAAGTAAGAATGGGGAGATCGCGCGAAAGGAATCTGACCTTACCGTTACCGCCCAAAAGCTTGCAAATCTTGCCAAGCGGATCGCCGAGCTTCCTCCAGAGGTTCCGGCACAAGTGTTTTACGATGAAATGAAGGATCTAGCGGAGAACCAGGGCCGGCTTAAACTTCAGATTCAGGAAGCCAAGCTCAGATCCGGTGAACAAAGATTAGCAGGCAAAGAGGATTACGAACGGATTCTGGAAAGACTCCGAAACCAGCTCACCGACCTAACGCCTGAGACAAAACGCAGGATTATTCGTGCCCTGATCCACAAGGTCGTGATCACGAATACAGGCTTTGAATTGCACTACTTTGTGGGAATGGACCACGAGAAACAGGGGGAAGCGCTTGCTTTCCCCGCGTTTTCTTTGAATAAAAAAAATTATTTGCCGAGTTCGTTTAAAGATTTGAATGGTTCGGGCGATTGGGGTTGAACCAACGACCCCCACCGTGTCAAGGTGGTGCTCTGCCACTGAGCTACGCCCGAACAGGAATGAAGCCAATTCTATAGCCTCGATGACCCACTCACGTCAATGAAATTGCCAGAATTGTTGCAACGCGGCATCGCGCAATTCTTCCCCGAGCTTTTCAAAATCGTCTTCCTTTTTGAGAAGGAAATCCACCGGCGCATCCAGCCCGCATGGACGAAGCCCCATGAAGCTCGTCGTTGTTCGATAGCCATTCACGGCAAGTCCATGAAGAACGACCCTTTGTTCCACATGAACTCCCACGGCGGCACATTTTCCTCGCGGGCTCCAAACGCCCGTTTCGGCCCCTGAACGGATCTCCATTCCGGGATCATATTTTCTACCCACCTGGAGCGCGATCTGAAGCAACCCTTCCACGGCCAGGCGAACCCCTCGCGAATCCCCAGTCAGACGATCCAAATGATCAACGGCAAAAAGCACCCATTGACCAGGTCCATGATACGTCGCAAAGCCACCGCGGTCCGTTCGATGAAGCTCAATGCCTCTCTTGGCGAGAAGTTCTGGCGTGAACAGAATATCGCCGGGCGCGGTTCTCCTGCCGACGGTAATGACGGGCGCGACTTCCGAAAGAAGCAAAGCTCCGGGACCGCCCTGGGCGACGCGGGCCGCGATTTCCCGTTGGCGGATATCGAGCGCGGAATAAGTCCAGGGCGATGCGGGCGTGTCACGACGCACTTCAACCTCGGGCTTCAGCCGGTTGAAGAGCTGTTCGTTCGACTCTCGTTCAGTTTCCGACAGGTGCATCTGCGATGAACTTAGAGCAGCGGCACATTCGGGTCAATAGAGCTGAACAACGTCTCCCTCTTGAAAGTTCCCGCCGGTATGCACCTCGGTCACCGCGCCATCGGTACCGAGAAAGTCGACGACTTCAAGAGTGCCTTTGAGTTGTCCTTGCGATCTCCCGAGAAAAGCACCGGTTTGCGGATCATAAACGTCGTCTCCGGGCGTGAGTACTTTGAGAATGTCGCCTCCGACCAATCCCGAAGCACGTCCGGCATTCACGTAAACCCGCGTCCCGTTCGCTTTCGCGATACGTCCCTGCCAGGTCATCTTTTCGATCGATTTAATGACTTCGGGGACGAGCGAGGACATCGCATTGCGGACCGCGAGCTTCGTCAGCTCGGCGCGATATTCGGGACTCTCGATGCTGGCCCCTTCGAAGGCGACGATCGCGTTACTGGCTGCCTCGCCCGAACGGGCCGCCGCCATGATTTCGCGGCCTGCTGCCACGTCGAATGTCTTGATTTCGACATCGACACCGGCGAGGGACTGCTTCTGCCGGAGCAATCCGACTTCATCGCCCCGTTGTCTGAAGACCACCTTGGTCACGCGTCCGATCACCAGGACGGCAACTCCCATCCGTCTGCCCTCCCGGATCAATTGCGCGACCTTCACGCTGTCTCCCTGGATAAAATCAGCCGTTCCGAGCTCGGTTTTGGCATCCGTCGGCAGGATCACGCGTTGGGTGGCATAAAGCCCGCGCCGCAGCTCATCCGCCGCGAAGGCACCGAGATCGTTCTGTTTGACGGGGGTATCGTTCCAAAAATTCAGGATGACGATCCGCTTTTTAGGCTGTCCCATGGACTCGATTCTTTGCGTGGGACCTTTTCCGGATTTGTTGGCGTAGTAGCTCACGGCATCGCTGCTTCTC
>MEQK01000124.1 GCA_001770175.1 Bdellovibrionales bacterium RIFOXYD1_FULL_55_31
CGATTGTCGGAAGCGGATCACTCCTTGGCGCGGTGATCGTCCAGTCCTGGATCATGGTGGGCGGCACCGTGGATCGGCTGCTCCAGGAGCGCATCAGCTTGGCCCGTTCCACAGGCGGTTATCTCGAACAAGTCATCGAGCATGATCTCGACCAACTTGGCGACGCGGCTGCTTCAGTTGTGAAACAGGGCGCCGCAGAAGGTGAACTTCGTCCGGCACTCGCCCTGGCCTATTCGGGAACGATGTTTCAGGAAGGGGCCTTCGTTCTCGATAAAGCCGGACGTCCCGTAGTGACCGTACCCGAAGCGAGGCCCGACCCCGTGCTGCACAATGCCAGCTTCAAGACACTCGTGGCGAAAGCTCGCGAGCAACAAGGTCCCGTGTCGTCGAATCTCGTCCGTCTTCGCGCGGGAAACCGGCCGGTTCTGATCATGCTCAAGGCCTTGCGGGGGCCCGAACAAGACGTCCTCGGCTACATCGGCGGCTTCCTTCATCCGGCGTCAAACAATCTCCTCGGACCCTTCAAGAACACCGAATCGGGGACAACCAGCACACTTCAACTCATCGATCAGGATGGAACCGTCATCGCTTCGACAAGGCCCGAATCCCTCTTCCGGCCGACCGATCACGGCAAGCTTCTGAGCAACGCGATTCTTGACAACCGCGAGATTCACGGCCGCTGCCACTCCTGCCACCAGATCTCGGAATCGCGCACCTCACGCGAATCTGAAGTGCTCGCATTCGCGCCACTCCCGCAGCTGGGTCTCGGAATGGCCGTGCGCCAGCCGGAAAAGGAAGCCCTTGCACCGGCTTTCATGCTTCAAAGGAGACTGATTGTTCTCGGAATCGCCTTTGTCTTCCTCTTCCTGATTTTCACGGCTCTTTCGGTCCACAGCGTCGTTTCGCCCCTGAGGCGCCTCACTCGCGCGGTGCGCGGTCTTGAAAAGCTCGGGCTGCAGGGCTCTTTGCCTTCCTTCGGACGGGATGAGGTTGGCGAACTCGCAAGAGCACTCGAGCGCTGGCGCAGTCGCGTGATCGAAAGTTTGGCGGCACTCGAAAAGCAGGAGGCGGCGCTCCAACAGGAAGTAACAATGACTCAGCGCCATCTTGCCGCGCTTCAAGAAATCTCGGAATACGGCTCGACGGACATGGAAATGGAGGCGCTCCTTCAAAATGGACTACGAAAGATGCTCGAGTTTCTGGGGCTCTCGCGCGCCGCCGTAAGGCTGACTTATTCTTCCAAACAGTATTCCGCGAGCACTGGCCTCTCGCCCATGGAACGCGAAAAACTTTTAAGTGAGTTACCCGCTCTCCTGGAAAACGCGGCAAAACCGGAGCTCGCCTCCGCTCTCGGCTCCGTTCGAACACGCGTTATCGACGTCACCGAGCTTTCAACGGCCCCCGAAACAAGGCCCGTCGTGATCGCCGACCTCAGCGTGCCGCAAGGACTTCACCTGGAATGTGCGCTTTCGGAAGAAACGCCGGCCTCAGGGTCGAAAGCACCCTCCAGGGAGAAGAGGCGCATTCAATCGCTCCTCCATCAACTCCTGATGAGCGCGGCAAACAGGTTGCTGCATGAGCAGGACGTGATCCGGCACAAGCAAAGCCGGGAGTTCCTCCAAAAGGTGCTCTCCGCGCAGGAAGACGAACGACGCCGTATCGCACGCGAACTCCACGATACGATCGCGCAGGATCTCTCGGCCCATCGCCTCGAAATCGAACGCCTTTCGAACCAGCTCGCGTCCGAAACTCCCGCGGCTGAACACGCCGTCAGGCTTCGGCAACTCGAAACCAAGGTTCAGGAAATGCTGGCCGGCTTGCGTCAGATGCTCCTGGACCTTCGGCCATCGGTATTGGACACCATGGGATTCTTGCCTGCCCTTCAGTGGTATCTCGAGCGAGTTCAGCGCGATCACGGAATCAACGCGAGACTCAGTGTCGAAAACGACGAGATTGGCCTCGATTCTGAGATGCAGGTCAGTCTGTTCAGAATCTTCCAGGAAGCACTGCAGAACGTCGTACAGCACGCCGAAGCCGAACATGTTCTGGTCACAATCAGCCAGACTTCGCGGACTTTCGAAATGGCGATGGAAGACGACGGAAAGGGCTTTCATTTTACCTCATTATCCGCGAGAACCATTCATCCGGAGGGACACGGCCTCGGCATTCTCGGTATGTACGAACGGTCGAGCCTCATGGGGGGTGAGATGATCCTCAACTCAAAGCCCGGAGAGGGCACGACCCTGACCATTCGGGTCCCGATACTGGAGCGCAGCGGATGAATACCAGGAAAATACGGCTGGTTCTGGCTGATGATCACACGGTGCTGCGGGTCGGGTTACGCTCTTTCCTTGAAGAGCAGACCTCGCCCGTTTTCGAAGTCGTCGGAGAAGCGCAATCAGGAGAGCAGGCCGTGCAGCTCGTGGAGCGATTTCAACCGGATCTTCTCCTCCTTGACCTCTCGATGCCCGGAATGGGCGGGCTCGAGACCACCCTCGAACTTCGAAAGCGCGGCAATCAATCAAAAATCCTCATCCTGACCCAATTCAGCGAATCCATCTACCTCCGGCGCCTGCTCGAAGCCGGGGCGAACGGCTATATCCTAAAATCCGCGCGCGGGGAGGAACTGATCTCCTCGATCCGCGCCGTGATCTCAGGCGGAACATACATCGATCCTCAAATGGCGGGCTCCCTCGTTTCCAACGCGCTCAACGAGACCGCAACCCCTCCCGCCGCCGAAGAGGCTTATGCGCGGCTTTCGCCACGCGAACGTCAGATTCTCAAGCTCATCGCCGAAGGCATGAGCAACAAGGAGATCGCGTCGAGTCTCAATCTCGCGGTCAAAACGGTCATGTCCCACAGGGTCAACCTCATGGACAAACTGGGTATCCGGAACCGGTCAAAACTCGTTCAATTCGCGATTCAGGTCGGACTGCTCCCGATGCCCTGAGCATTTTATTGCGGCTTTTGCGGCTAAGGTGTACAGGCCCGGTAAATTTCATCGGCCAGCTGTTTGAAAGGCGGCTCGCTCAAGCATCCCGCTGCTTTCCGGCCCGGTTTCAGGAGCTGATCTTCAATCAGAACTTTGTCGCGACAGTTCTTCAGGTCAGCGCTGGATTTCGCAACTGAATTCCAGTCCAAGGATTCAAGCGGGTTCTTCCTGGCTTCGAAAAACGGAACGGACTCGCTATTGCAGACCCAAGCTCCGTTTTTTTGATAAATCTTGAAGAACTGGGACGAATACTTGCCAGTAATACGGAACAAAAAATGTTTCTTGGGGACACTCGGGCGTTCCGCGTATGAAGTCCCGGCGACCGCGAACAAAGCCAGCGAGCAACACACCATTAGAACTCGCATTTCGCACTCTCCTTTAAAATTTCCTGATCGAGCGTGCACTCCAGAAGTTCAGCCAGCTTCGGCGTAAAAATGGCCATCCTGCGCGGCCTGTTATCCGGATGACTTTCGTAGGACCATTTCTTCTCGATTGCGGTCAGATGCCCGGCGCCCCAGAAAGGTCCCGGCTTGTCGCATAACCATGCCGACACGGTTGCACTCATTTGCCGCTTTTTAGCGACGGAATTCTCGCGCGCAACGGCCCTCACCAATGCCCTGTTGGCGAACCAGTCCGCGACTTCCTCGTTCACGACCCGGCCCATTTTCGACGGCATCAGGCTGTCACAATCGCGACCACAATACCCGATCCAGTATTCCTCGATGATTCGCTCGGTCGCTTCCATTTTCTTCATCGCATTCTCAAACAGCCTGGCCTGCTCGGTCGCAGAAGAGGCATTGCGATAACCCGTGCACTCGAGAATCTGAACGAACAATTCGGAATCGACGTCTCCGTAGCAACTCGCGTCCGAACCCGGGACCCTGAGTCGGTCGGGACGCATATAGAAGATGCTGGGAACATTTTTCCCTTCCTCGTGATTCGTCGGATGGGCCAACTGGGCGAATCGGTTGCGAGTAGCCAGGTTGCTCATTTTGCCGCGTATCATCTGCTCGACGATTTTCTTGAGCTCATCGCTATCGAACGGCTTCAGGTCCTTTTCCGATTTAAGACAGCTTGTGAGCCTACGAAACGGGGGGGTTGGCTCCTCGATCCGGGTGGGTTCGACGAGCTTTGATTTCAATATTTTTTCCCAATCGGAACAGGAATACGCCGGACCTTTGGCACCACAAAACTTTGAGAGTACCTGTCCGACATCGCTCTTCGTGAAAGAGTCAAACGCTTGGCCGGTCGGGTCGAAAGAATGCGCCATCTCGTGCGCGATCACAAAAGTCAGGAAAGCGTCGTCCTGGACAATGTTAAAAAATCCCGCGCATATCGTGAACACGTTACGGGTCCTGTCGTAGTACGCGTTTTGAACCGCGCCGTCGCAACCATTGAACGGAATCAACTTGCGAGGATCGTCGATGGGAAGACGCAACTTCATCGATTCGAGCTTTTTTTGAAGTTCGGCTTTTTTTGAATCCGGCACGTTGAGATCGGCAATGTCTTCCGAAACGTCTTGTTTGACTCGATCGAACAACCGAACCACTCGCTTCCAATTCGGGTGCTCCTGGTATTTGGCCCGGGTAATCTCGGCATTCAAATCCCAGCGATCCTGTTTCAAGGCAATCACTTGGTCAAAGCTCCGCTTCTTTAGCTTAATTTTTCTAAGCTCCGGGATGCGCGCTTTCGTCCGCTCAGTCGCGGTATCCGTGACGAGATCCGCGAATTCAGCTTCGATTTTGCCGAGCTTACGATACCAGATCTCGTCGTCATCTTCGGTTTTGAGATGTTCCCGAAGCTTCGCGAAGACCTCCTTCGCTCCTTTCCTAAGGTCGGCAGGAAGCCGCTCTTCGCTCGCGAGGAGCGCTTCGAGGTCCATTTTCTTGCCGACGGAAAGTTCACTTTTTTCGGACTTCCCCAACAAGATCTTTGAACCGTCCAACTGAATGTTGCCCTTGTGCTGGCCGTCCCAGAGCTTCGCGCAAAAATCATTGCTGAGCTTCATGCAAGAGGGGCTTACGCTCGGGATATCCGTCGGACACGGGCTGGACCGGTCTCGACCAACTTGCCGCAGAGCCGCGTCGATTTGCTTAATATCTTCCGGCGGAACATCGACCGATTTCGCGAATGCCATGGAGCAAAACAGCAGCAATCCTGCGGTCGTCAGGTAGAACGGTGCCCTTCGGTTCATCTCGGTATTCCCCTCCTTACTGTTTCGGAAGGATTTGAGATATTCTTTAGCGCTTAAGTCATTGTAAAAACAACATTTTCTGACAATTCGCCCCCCCTCTTTTACCGTCCGCCGTCCAACCCTTTTAAAATTCGTGCCGCCTCGACGTGGTCAAAACGAGTGATGAGATAAACAAGGCTTCCATCTTTGAATCGGGTCGAAAGCATGAGCCAGCCAGCCGGGCAGCGCGCCGAAGGGGTCGGCTGCAGACATCCCGCAAGCTCTTTTCCCAAAGCTTCGGGATAAGGCGGTTCACCGGAGCCAATCCAGAGAAGCGGGCTTCCGCCCGAGGCGGGCCGGACGGGCACCCACCACCCCATACGAGGAAAGCGATAGAACACCTCGCGAGGTGGCCATGCAAGAGTGTCGGGCAGATACACCGGAGAGAGCGAAAACCCAACCTCCTTCGGAACGGCGTGAAAGCCCGCTTCAACCCAGCCCGTCGGCCTCGAAGGACCGAGCAAGATCCGATCTGCCGCGAGAAGCGCGGCCAAAAAGAAGCTCGTCCAGCAAATGCCGAGAATCACTTGCAAGATACTTTGCCTTTTTAGCGGATTGCCCACAGTACCCCTCCCATTGCGATTCCGATCATCATCGGAAGCCAGCGCGAAGCGAGCGCGAACGGAGGATGATCAAGCAAAGCGCGGACACGGGCTCGAGTGCTCTGCAACTCGGCCCGGTACTCGATTTCTTCGTTTGCGTTTCGTGCCTTTGAAAATCTTCCTTGTCCGGCCGGCAAGTCGTCTGCACCACGATAGGCCTTCAACAGCGCGGAAGCCAATGCCGCGGGCTTTCCCGTGACATAGCCGGCCCAGGAGTCACAGGCTTCCTCGTAGACTTGAGTCAAAGTACGAAACGAGACCAGAGCAACTGGATTCAGCGCCTGAAATGCACGGATGATCCAAGAGGTCACCATCCCGATGTTGCCGCCGTAATACCAATGGCCCAACTCGTGGGCGACCACGGCTTCAAGCTCGTTTTCATCCAGCTTGTCGGCAAGCCCTCGCGAAATCAGAATCGCCGGCTCCATGATCCCGTGAAGCACGGCAATATCGTCGGACGAATCAAGACTGAAAATCCTGACGGGCCGGCCGCGTCGCATGGGCAATCCCGCGCGCAGATACTTCTGATTGACCTCGCGCAAGACCCGCTCGAGACGAGAGTCGCCAGACCAAACCCCGAACTGTTCGCGGCGGGTGGCAAAGCGCGATCGGACAACCGGGACGACCTCCTGGACGATAAAGATCAGGAAGGTTCCGAACAGTAACGCTCCCAACATGAAAACCACGAAGGGACGGGAACTTCGAAGCAGAACAAGCCACCCTTCGACGCGGATGAGCAGCCAGCGGTCCGGCCAACTTTCCCCGAAAAACGGCCATCCCGCGATTCTCGCGAGCATCGCGAGAGTAGGCAGGAATAATGCGAGCCGTAATAAATAGAGATGCAAGGACGCGGATAGCGGCCCGGCAAACCGCGAAAGACCCGAGATCCAGAGCAGACACACCCACGCGTGAAGAATATTCGCGAAAACA
>MEQK01000125.1 GCA_001770175.1 Bdellovibrionales bacterium RIFOXYD1_FULL_55_31
CGATTCCAAAGCGGGTTACGGCCAGACGATCATCATCAATCATGGCTATGGCGTCGAAACCTGGTATGGCCACAACAAGAAGATCCTGGTCACCAAAGGCCAGAAAGTGCGTCGCGGCGACTCGATTGCCCTGCTAGGCAGCAGCGGCAGATCCACCGGACCACACGTTCACTATGAGGTGCGCGTTAACGGCACCCCGGTCGACCCTTTGTCTTATCTTTTAGAGAATTAGCCATGGCATTTTAGGCCCGGCGAAGCTAAAGTCAGGCACAAAAGCTATGCAACGTCTTCAAAACATTGCGAAGAAAATTTTTGGTACTCAGAACGAACGCGAGTTGAAATCGATCAACCCGATCGTCGCGCGGATCAACCAGATTGAGCCGTCGATCAAGCCGCTCTCCGATGCGCAACTCAAGGCCAAGACGGCCGAGTTCAAGCAACGCCTCGCGAACGGCGAAACCCTCGACGCAATCCTGCCCGAAGCGTTCGCCGTCGTCCGCGAAGCCGCCTGGAGAACGATCGGCCAACGACATTATGACGTCCAGATGATCGGCGGAGTCACGTTGCATCGCGGCCGAATCGCTGAAATGCGCACGGGCGAAGGAAAGACGCTCGTCGCAACGCTCCCCTGCTACCTCAATGCTCTGACCGGCAAAGGCGTTCACGTTATCACCGTCAATGATTATCTTGCCCGCCGCGACGCGAGCTGGATGGGACAGGTCCACAACTTTCTCGGACTCTCGACCGGGATCATCGTCCACGGTCTGAACGACGTCCAACGGCAACAGAACTACGGCTGCGACATCACCTACGGGACGAACAACGAATTCGGGTTCGATTATCTCCGCGACAACATGAAATTTCGTCTCGAGGACTACGTCCAGCGCGAGCTTAATTTCGCGATCGTCGACGAAGTCGACTCGATTCTGATCGACGAAGCCCGTACCCCGCTCATCATCAGCGGACCGACCGAGGACTCGACCGACCTTTATTACAAAATCGATCGTCAGATCATTGCCGATGGAGGCCTGATCAAGGAAGCCGACTACACGATCGATGAGAAATCAAAAACCGCCTCCCTGAGCGAAGCCGGCGTCGAAAAGATGGAAAAGCGGCTCGGCATCGCCAATCTCTACGACCCCTCGAACATCGAGGTCCTCCATCACGTCAACCAGGCGCTTCGGGCTCAGGTTCTTTTCAAGCGGGATGTCGACTATGTCGTCAAAGACGGCGAAGTCCTGATCGTCGATGAGTTCACGGGCCGTTTGATGCCCGGCCGGCGCTGGTCCGACGGACTTCACCAGGCCATCGAGGCCAAGGAAGGCGTCACGATCGAGAACGAGAACCAGACGCTCGCGACGATCACGTTCCAGAATTACTTCCGTATGTACAACAAGCTCTCCGGAATGACGGGTACAGCGGACACCGAGGCGACGGAATTCAGGCAGATTTACAAGCTCGATGTGACGGTCATTCCGACGAACCGGGAGATGATCCGCGCCGATCATGCGGACGTGATCTTCAAATCCGAAGCGAGCAAGCTCAAGGCCATTACAGCCGATATCAAGCGCGTCCAGGAGAAGAACCAGCCCGTTCTCGTCGGCACCGTTTCGGTCGAAAAATCCGAAAAGCTGTCAGCCCTTTTGAAGCGCGAAGGCATCAAACATCACGTTCTGAACGCGAAACATCATGAGCGGGAAGCCGATATCGTGGCCCAGGCCGGCAGAAAAGGTTCCGTCACGATCGCCACCAACATGGCCGGTCGGGGAACCGACATTCTCCTCGGCGGCAATCCTGAAGCCCTCGCCAAGGCTGAAGTGGGTTCGGTCCAATCCGATGCGACTCCCGAAGAAAAAGCCGAACACGAAAAGGCCCATGTCGAAGCGCTGGCGAAGTGGAAAGAAAAGTGCGCGAAGGAACACGATGATGTGATCGCCTCGGGCGGCCTCTTCATCCTCGGCACCGAACGTCACGAATCCCGGCGCATTGATAACCAGCTTCGCGGACGCGCGGGCCGGCAAGGCGATCCGGGCGAAAGCCGGTTTTACCTCTCGCTCGACGACGATCTGATGCGCATCTTCGGAAGCGTCAATATCGGTCGCTTCATGGAAGAAGACATGCCGATCGAACATCGCTGGATCACGAAGGCGATCGAGAACGCCCAGCGCAAGGTCGAAGGCCACAACTACGACATTCGTAAGCATCTCCTCGAATACGACGACGTCATGAATCAGCAGCGCAAGGTCGTTTACGCCTGGCGCAAGGAGGTGCTCGCGCGCGACGATCTGCGGGACATGGTTTTCTCGATGGTCAACGAACTCGCGGGTGCGATCGCCGAGGACTTCTTCCCGGGCGGCAAGTTGAAGCGCACCAACGGCCAGGCCATGCTGAACGTCAAGGAATTGAACGACGCCGTCAAAGTGACGCTTCAGTTCCCATCGGCGATCGAGGAACGCGACATTGATCCATTCAACGACAAAGGACTCAAAGCCCTGATCGTGAAGCTCGCTGAACGGGCCTATTCCGAAAAGGAACGCGCTCTCGGGACCGAGACCGTTCGGCAAATCGAAAAGATGATTCTTCTCACCACGATCGATCACCTGTGGAAGGATCACCTCCTCGCGATGGACCACCTGCGCGAAGGCATCGGTCTGCAGGGCTACGGGCAGAAGGACCCGCTCATCGAATACAAGAAGCAGGGCTTCAGGTTTTTTTCGATGATGATGAATCAGATCACGGGCGATGTGGTCCGCAAACTTTTCGCCGTTCAAATGGCACCCGCCGAGGCGGAGCTCGAAGAGGAATTCGACCTTTCGTCCCCCTCGATGCAATACAACCTTTCTGATGACGGCACACTGATCCCGCAGGCACCCGCGCCGCGCGCACAGCAGCCGCAACCCGCGTCCTTGCCCTTCGCGATGCCCAATCGCGCCCCGCGCCAGATGACCATGACACGAGGACCGATCGGCGGTGGTCTCGCGGGCGGTGCCCAGCCGAACCAGATGTCGGCGGCGCCGCAACCCGTTGGAGTCGTGGGCGGCGTCGATAAGGTCGGCCGTAACGAGCCCTGTCCTTGCGGCAGCGGGAAGAAATACAAGAAATGCCACGGTGCCTAGGCCTTCGGTAGCGCGTCCATTGGCATTCCGATCCGGCCAATGTTACTCTTTCAGTGATGTCAGACGAATCCAAGGTTGAACCGCCGAAGACCGACGAGAACAATTCCGCAATGGAGACAAAGGATCTCACGACGATCGGCGAATTGTCCCGTGACTTCGCCGCCAGCCAGGATAATCCGGGCAGTCATTCGATTTCTTCGAGGATTCCGGGAATTCCCGACAGCGAAACCGATCTCGAAAGCGCGCCCGCGCCGGCCGAGGCCGCGGCCGAACCCGAGACAGCCGCTCCGGCTTCCGGCGGCGAGGCCGCGCCCCCCTTCACGCCCTCCGACGAGCACGCGAACGCGGGCGACCCGCTGGCCGAGGTGCGCAGATACGCTGAACAGGCGCCGGCCGTTAAAGCCGAGGTGGCCGCGGCGTTTCCGTTCAGTCTCCTGATCACGGGAGAAATCACGCCCGAAGAACGCGAAAAGCTCCTCGACATTCTTTCGCGCGAGAACATGGGAATTCGTGAAGTTGACCTTGAGCCACAATTTCAGAGCGGAAAAATCCTGATCCCCCGGATCAGCGAGTACGCGGGCGTTTTACTCATCCAGGCGCTTCGAGCCACACGAGCCAAGCTCACGTTCGGCCCTTCTGATTCGGTCTTCGCGACCGAGGACACCCGGGATGAAAGCACGCATGCCGAATCCAGGAAATTCATGATGAAAGCGAAAAGCTCCTCGGAGCACCCGGCCGAATCCATGCCGGTGACGACTGATTCGACCCTGCCGGATTATCCAAACTTCACGGTGGTGGACGTAATCACGGCGACCGCATCCATCAAAAGCACAGTGGTCGAAGCCGAGAGCTCGGCCGAATACCAGGAAATCGTCGAAGCACTTCAGCGCGAACTCCGATACAAGGCCTACCACAAAGGGGCGCTCGGGATCCTGAACTACTCGGTGGAACTCACGTCGCTTCACTTGCCGAGTCAGTACCGCGTATCGGTTTCAGGGACGGCCATCCGCGCGGCCAAGGGCAATGGCTGACGCGAGTTTCGCCGCATTCTGGAGCGCGCGCCCGATCATCGTCGGCGTATCGAAAACACGAACGGTGCGTTCCACTTTGATCTTTTTGAAGTCAACCTGAAGCGTACGGGTGCCGGACGAATCGATGATCACCCGCCTGATCTGTTCCGCCGAAAGCGCCGGAAAGCTCGCGGCAATGATCGCCGCGGCTGCCGAAATCGAAGGGGTCGCGCAGGAGGTGCCGTTCGGGCAGAGGCCGCTATAGGATTCGTAGGCAAAAACGTCGACAAAATCCCCATAGCTCGAGTAGCTCGCGATTTTATCATCGACAATTCCGCGAACGAGTGCACCGACGCAGAGGATGCGGTTCCCGTTCCTCCACTCCGACGGCATATCGCTCAAACAGGCCGGCACCCGCGCATTGCGCACGTCGAGCCCCGCGTTTCCCGCCGCCATCACCCAAAGCCAGGGCGCTTTCATCAGCACGTTGTGTCTGCCGAGCCGCTCGGCAAAACGCCTGAGATCAAAACTCACCGAAACCGAAACGATTTTCGGGACGGCCGAACGCCCTTTTTCAGCCAGGTTCGCGCTCGAGAACACCGCGTCCTGAACTCCGTAACGACTCTCCCAGAGCGGCACGTCGTGAGCTTCGCCCGAGAGGAGCTGTCGGAGCGACTGAACTTTCCAGACATCCGTCTCCAGCTTGCGCTCAGTCAGAAGCTCAGGCGCATGATGCGAAATGATCGTGAGCAAGGTCGCCAGAGTGCCCGAGCCGTGAAGAAAATCCTCCCTGAACGAAGGAAGCCATGGATTCAGGTCGCCATCGGCGAAATCCCGCGAACGGCCCTCCCCGATTCCGAGAAAATAGCCGAGTTCCGGGAAGGTCAGGTAGTCGATGCCCGTATCAATAAAGGCCACCCGCGCGGCGTCGGGATGAGCGGCCGGATGCCCGGGCAGTTCGGGGTTATCCTTGTCACGCCAAACGCTGTAAAGAGAACGCGAGAAACTCACGTCGGCCGCCCTGCCGCCGAGTTCCATAGTGGCGAGCCGCGCTCTTTCAAACGGATTCTCATCAAGTCGATTGAGCTGCAGAAGTTCGCGCCCCGGGTCCGGGACGATGGCCAGAATCGCGTACGGGTATATCGGGTAATAGGACGACTCGACGAGCTTCGGTATCTTGACTCCGCTGCGTTTCAGAATCGGGACAAGCTTCTCGACGACCGCGCGCCCATTTGGGTCGGCACCGTTCGCGTGCTCGGCCAGGGCGAGAAGAACTTCGTAACGGTCAATGGTTTCGGCAAAGTGCCGCAGAAGCTCCTGCCGTTTCGCGACTTCAGCGAAGATTCGGGATTCAGCGTCGAAAAGCGCGCTTCTTCTCCGTTCAGTCAGAAAAGTCAATTCATCCAATTCGTCATTGCTGTAGCTCGCTCGCAGACTGCCGGGTTTTGCCGTTATACTTTCGAAACGGTCGCCAGGTCGCTGTTCGGCCCGCCGGGCCTGGAAGAAGGCTTCGAGTTCCGCTTCACTCCGGCAAGACAAGGCCGGCTGATCGGCGGGCATATTGAAAACCCGGAAATACTGAATCGCCTGATCCAGGAGTTTCGCCCCTCGCAGCTCATCGCGCGCACAAGCCGCGAATTCCCGGAGCGCCTGAATCAGTTCTTCTTCGGGAGCACCGTCGCGAATCGGACTCGCGGCAACGCACGAGACTCCGGCAGGCGGTTCGATCGGAAGCGCTGGTGTAAGGGCTGGCGAAAGGGCCGGCGAAACGGACGAATTCTCCGCGCTTTCGGGCGCACCGTTTCTTGACCGCGTCGTTGGCGCCTTCGCGCCCAGGGAGGCGAACTCCAATGCCGATTCAACAGCCCGTATCAGCTCTCCGCTTTGCATTTTCCTGACGGCACGAGAAAGAACTTCTGAATCGCTCATCCGCGATTTTGAGCAAGCGGAAAGCCCGAGTCCCGCCAGCAAAAAAATCGCGAGCGAGCAAAGGGCGGCAATGAGATAAGGGGTTTGCTTTTTATTCCGCATCAGCTGACCCTGCTCCTTTCAGCAGCAATGCAGGGCGTCCGATTGAGGGAACAGCAAGAGCCATGCCCCGCGGCAGAATACCTATTCGCCGGATTTTCAGGGCCTTAGCGCTGAAAAATCCGCCCGCCCTTAGGTGAAAGGGCCGCACGGCCTTCACGCGCACGCTAGCTGTCTAATTCTTAGACGGTCTTTAGATATGGGGGTCCCGGCGGTCGCGGGACGCTGAAAAGAGCGACGGGCCGAAAGCCCCGGAGCCTTCGGGTCCGATTTGTGATATACAAAGGACTGGGGACGACCCGGCTTCGACGGGAGTATTGACGTCTCAGATGCATGTCGAGGTGCCACAGGCCTCGTAAAAAGTGGCAACTGTAATCGCGAACGATTACGCTCTTGCTGCTTAATTAATTAAGCAACACGTTTTACCGGATTTCGCCCACGGGTCCGGATAAGACGCCATTCAGTGGGCTAGGACTTCCGGTCTCGCAGATGCCGAAAGCCCGAAACAAAAGTCTGCGGAGGGCCCGCGTAGTTTGCCGATGGACGCCGCGAGCCCAATCCAAAACACCGGCTACACA
>MEQK01000126.1 GCA_001770175.1 Bdellovibrionales bacterium RIFOXYD1_FULL_55_31
AACCGTTCTCGGGGACCATGACTTTCTGAACGGCCCCGACCGCATGATGCAAACGATCAGGATGGCGAACCCCTCGTTTCCGGTCCTCGCGGGCAACCTCGAAACGGGTCAGTATTCCAAAGGCGAGGAGCTTCACCGAACCATCCCTTCGAGTTACATCAAGGAGGTGGGGGGCTTTCGAATTGGGGTGATCGGGATCGCGACGTCATCGATTCTTTTCGACAGTTTTCTGGAACCGATCAAGACCGTCAATCCGATTCAAGCGGCAGCACGACTCGTTGACGAGATCCGTCCGCGAGTCGACGCCGTCATTGTCATTTCGCATAATGATTTTTTCATGAATCAGGCGATGGCCAAATTCGTGAAAGGGATCGATCTCATCATTAGCGGACACTCCCATCGCAAAAAGCCTCATCCTGTCATGATCAAAGGGCCCGATCGTGAAGTCCCGATCGTGGAGAGCGGAAAGTGGGGAGCCTTTCTCGGTCAGGCGGATCTTGAATTTGATCCGATTGCTCGCCGTTTACGTGTGAAGGAATATACGCTTCATCCCGTTACTCCGGATATTCCCGAAGATCCGGTTGTCGCGCAACTCGTTCTCGAGCAGGACAAAAAGCTCAGCCAGCAGTTCGGAGACGACATAGGGCGTGTCGTCGGCGAACTTGAGTTCGATATGCATCATCAGGACACGGTCGAAAGCTCAATGGGCGTACTGATGGTCAGGGCGTATCGCGCTTCGACCGGAACCGACGTGGCATTGGAGGAGAGCGGGTTCACGGGCTCGGATGTTCCGCGGGGACCCATTACCCTGATGAGCGTTCATGACATCGCGCCGCATATCTATAATCCGGATACCGGAAAGGAATGGACACTTCACCGCTGGAATGCGAAGGGCAGCGACTTGCAGACGATTTTCAGGATATTTTATCGCGTGAATGGGTTCATGCCCCCGGGCTGGACATTGGGCTGGCTATTTTCGGATAATCTTCACTTCACCTGGGATCCAACTCTGATGATCGGCGGCATGCATCGCGGAATCCCCTCGTTTTTTGAGATCGTCCGATCGATCACGATCGGGGAACGTCCGCTCGATCCGCACGCCCGCTATTCCGTCGCGCTGACCGATGGCCTGATCCGCGCTTTTAAGATTGGCGGGGAAAAGCTGAGGCTCAATTTGGATTTCTCTCAGCTTGAGGACACGGGCATCGAGGCCTGGCGTTCCGTTCTTGACTACATTGTGAGCCGTAAAAAGCTGAGCAAAGAGAATCTCAGGGTCGGTCAGACGTCGAAGACCATCGGTCCCGATCTCGCGATTCTCGAGTACGGAATCGAGTGGGACAAGGCACATCTCCTGGTCGAAGTGGAAAATCTTGGTCTTAAGCCTTCGAAAGCTGCGCAGGTCGATTGCGATTCGGGGGTGCGTGACGGTTACGCTCTCTTTGAAAGCGATGAACAGCGCTGGACGCCCATTGGCAAGGCTTCGGTACCCGCGCTCAAGCCGGATCAACGCGTGCAGGTCCGGATCCCCTGGGATGCAAGCGGCCTTGCCGCCGGGCACTGGCCTGTCCGGTGTGAGGCGAAACTCAGACGGGACCGCTACAAAGACAACAACGTGGCGCAAAAGGTCTTTATTCGCTAGCGGGCGGGCGGCCGAGCGCTTTTCGGATCAGATCCGTGCTGAACCCCTTTCGAAGCAGCGCTTGATGCGCACGCAGGTACATTTTCATGTTCCGATTCGCTTCGGGGTATTTTCTGGTGACGATCTTGCGGGCAAGTTTCAGTTCTTCTTCTTCGCTTAAAAGTTCCCGAAATAGCTGTTTGAGGTCGTGACTCGAAACAGGAACGCCCTTCTGACGCAATTTGGCGAGAACATAAGCTGGCCCCTTTCCGCGTGATATATAGCTGGTGGATAGGGAGCGTGCGAACCGCTGGTCATCCAGCAGCCCTTCTGTCCGTAATTCCCGAATCACATTCTCGATCACCGTTTCGCTGAATCCGTTTCTCGCGAGAAAAACCCTGACCTCGGCGACCGAATGGTCGCGAACGGCGAGCCGCTTCAAAACTTTACTTCGTGCGGCGGCTTGGCTGTCTGAAGAAGTCATATGTAAACCAAATTGGTCATCTACCCGCAACGAAAGTTGTTCCGAACAGGTCTCGTCGCGAAGGAATTGTGCTAAGAAGGTATCATGATTCGAGAAATCAGCCTTAACGAAATTCGCTCAAAGATAGACAACGGTGAGACGGTGGTGTTCCTGGAGGTCGGGACGATTCAGGCCTATGAGAAAATGCATATCGCGGGCGCGTTGCATTTTCCTCCGGATCGGGTGCGCGAGCTTGCGCGCGCTTATCTTCCGAATCTGGGGCATCAGATCATCATTTACTCCGGCGAGAGGACCCCTGGAGATCTGAAAGACGGTGTCGAAAACGTTGCGCTGAAGGCGGCCGAAGAACTTTCCAAAATGGGGTATGGGAATCTTTATCACTATCGGGGTGAGCCGAACGCCGATGCCGCATCGAGTGCCAAAGACGAGTGGATCAAAGCGACCATGCCGGTCGAAAGCATTCATTATCCACCGCCCTCCTCGAATTATTTTCAGTACGCCTCTCTCAAGCACGCCCGGAAATCTTGAGGCAAAAGCGATGAGAGCCGTTATTCAACGCGTAAAGGCCGCCGAAGTATGGGTCGCGGGAGAGCGGGTTTCACGAATTGATCATGGGCTTCTGACTCTGCTCGGGATCGAGGCGACCGATACCGAACAGAAGCTCAGGAAAACAATTGAGAGAATCGCCAATCTCAGGATCTTCGGGGACGAGAACGGAAAGATGAATCTTTCTCTTCACGACATCAAGGGGCAGCATCTCATCGTCTCGCAATTCACCCTCGTTGCTGATTGCTCCTCGGGACGGAGACCTTCATTTACGACGGGTGCGCCGCCCGGCATTGCCAAACCGCTCTATGAACGCGCGATCGAGATCAGCCGTGAAATGGGGGTCGATACACGCGGCGGTGTTTTTCAGGCGGAGATGCAGATCACCCTGACCAATGACGGTCCCGTCACTTTCGTCCTCGACTAGTCACGGCCGGGCTCGGGACGGCCTTTGGCACCCCGGCCGGCGAAGTACGAGATCAACTTTGGGAAATGTCTTTCAATCCAGACGGCCAGTTTCCCGTGAAAGGTGATGATTTCTTCGGGCTTTTTTCTCGCGACTGCCGCAAGGATTTTTCGCGCGGCGGTTTCGGCCGGCATTTTGATCCAATGAGGAAGTGGATCCTCGCTTTCAGGATGCAGCTTACCGAGGTTATCCACTCTGCGGATATCGCTCTCAACGAAACCGGGACTGATCAAGACTACTGAAATGCCGTGGGGCTTCAATTCTTCCCGGAGCGCGCGTGCAAGAGCCCGGACCGCGAATTTGCTCATTGAGTACGGGGCCGCACCGGGAAGAGAAATATAGCTCGCCACGCTTCCAAGCAGCACCAACGTGCCGCGTGATCGTTTAAGGTCTTCGTACGTGGCGTAAAAAGTCCTGAGCACCCCGAAGACATTGGTTTCGAACTGATTGCTAAAGTCAGTGAGCGAAATCCCTTCGACATTGCCGACGACCCCATATCCGGCGTTTGCGACAACGATATCGATCTTGCCGAACGATTCGCGAGTTCTTCTTGCGGCGCTTTCAACATCTCCCTCGCGAGTGACGTCACATTCCAAAACAACTGACGAGCGGCCTAAAGACGTGAGCTCCCGATTCAGGGCTTCAAGACGATCCAAGCGTCTCGCGGCCAAGGCCACTTTGGCCCCCATTTTCGCGAACTCGCGCGCAAGCGCGGCTCCGATCCCGGACGAGGCGCCCGTGATCAGGACGGATTTCCCTTCGAATTTTTTTTTGAGGTCCATCAGTCAGTATTACCGTAAAGATTTGAAAAGCGATAACGGAGAAGAAATCAAAGCCATGATCGTGTATAAGGGAACAACTATGGTGCATTGGGTCGTGGGTATCATTGGCGCGGTTGTTACGGTTCTGCTTGAGATCAAATTTTTCGGGGCGGGTGTTTTAAGAGGTCTTTCTTACGTGGTGATTTCGAATACCATTGGTTTCGCGTCGCTTCTTCTTACTTTGAGAGCGGAGGGCGTACGCTGGATTCGACATCATGTTTTGACGCGCTCACTCGCGACATGGGGTTTGCTTTCTGCATTCTGGTTGACCGGACATTATCTCCTGATTCGTGATTTTCGCAGTTTGGCGGGCGTTGCGCTGCTGATCATTCCTTTGATCATGTCCGACGGGCTCATGTTTTCGTCGTTCGGTTGGGTCCAGGATCATATCGTGCGCCGCTCTCAGCGTAAGCTTGTAAGATAAGTTTCGACGTTTTCGCGTGTTCGGGGTAGATCCAGCGCGATGGAAGAGGATCTTGTTTCAAATTGGCTTCGGCGTGACGCCATTCGTTGGCGAAGCGGCGTCTTTTCTGGGATTTTCGCCGGTCTGATTTCGTTGGGCCTGGCGATGTTGCTCTCTGCTTTCGGGGGGGGCGATTTCTGGTTCCCGGTAAAGCTGGCTGCCACGCCGATACTTGGACCCGTTGCGACCGACCTTGCTTTCAGGCCTGGAACCCTAGTTCTGGGCTTCGGACTTCATGAAGCTCTATCCGGCTTTCTCGGTTTCCTATTCTCCCAATTTGTTAGAACCAATGCGCCGCGCCCGCTTCTGGCATTGGGGATAGTCTGGGGGCTTTTCAGTTGGATTTTTGTTTGGAGCTTGTTCCTTCAGTCCTTTGCGCCGATTCATGCAGCCGGTGTGTCCTCGGGAGCGGCGTTCCTTGTTTGTCTCGTTTATGGCCTCTCGTTGGGGGTCACCGGATCAGTGGATCGGATGCTCCGGCGGCGTCGCTAGGCGTGCCCACCTCAGCCGCGGTTTTGCTTATGCATTTCCTCAGACGCGGCTTGGAATTTTTGATGGAGGCGCTCTATCGCTTCTTCCTGGTTCTTCTTGTAAGCTTCGACACGCGAGCGTTCACGTTCCTGAATTTTTTCAAATTCCTTCTCGGCTTGATTCGTCTGTTGCTTGATTTCGAGTTCATTGGCTTTGTGGAGCTCTGCGAGCCTTTTTTCCTGCATTTCAGTCTTCCGGCTCAGTTCGAGTCGGTACGCTTTTTCGGCTTCCTCGAGCTGCTTCTTCTGAGAATATGCGAGTTCTTCGAGGTCCTTCTTGTGCTCGCTGTCGAGAAGCTCGATTTCAGCGGCCTGCTGCGCCCGTCGTTCGCGCACGGCTGTCGCGAATCGCTCCTCGTTTTGATTATAGGTGTCCAGCTGGTTTCGGCTGATATCCATTCGTTTCCCCACCTCCAATCATAAACAGGACGGGGCGAATAAGAAATGGGCAGGAATTGCCCAGCTTTGTGGGTACTATTTGGTTCGATCGCGGGCGCGCTCGATGATCTTCGTCGTGCTTTGGCCCTCGATGTATTTCAGAGAACGAACTTTTCCGCCCCAGGAGAGCACATCCGCGCCGCCAACGATCGTTTCGGGCCGCCAATCTCCGCCTTTGACGAGAACATCCGGCCGCAGGAGGCGAATCAGCTCAAGGGGCGTGTCTTCCTCGAACCAGGTGACGAAATCAACTGAAGCGAGACCGGCGATCACTTCCATTCGATCCGCCAGATGATTCAGCGGTCGTTCCGGACCTTTGAGGCGGCGGACGGACTCGTCGCTGTTCAGGGCCACGACAAGAATCGTCCCGAGTTTTCGAGCGTTTTCGAGATAATGAACATGTCCCTTGTGTAAAAGATCAAAGCAGCCGTTTGTGAAAACAACCTTCGCGGCGCGCTTGTTCTTTCTCGCCAAGAGCAGTCGCTTTAGTCCGGCAGGAGATTTTATTTTTGAACGGATCGGGATCAGGTTTCCCACTGCGAGCCCTTCATCGGCTGCACCCCGACGACGATGTCATGCCAGCAGCGTTTTTGGCGTCCGAACAGCGCCCAACACAAACCAAGGCCCGCAAAGGTCAGGCTCGGCACGAAAAGAATCGCGCGGAGAAGGAGTGTCGAGGTGCTGCCAGGGAGGTGTAACCCGAAGAGCCGTTTTCCGATGCTGGTCCCGAAGGCGATTTCCTGCGCGGTGATCAGCGCCCAGCTGAAAAAAGCGAGAAAAAGCAGAGCGATCAGAATGATGCCTGGGCCGAGGAGGGTATCGGGACTGAGGCTTTCGTTCCAGAGCACCCAGGATAATGCCGCTCCTCCGACCAGGAGATTAAAGCCGGTGTCGATTGAATAGGCGAGCATTCGTTTCAGGACGTATCCAAAACCGTTTTGCAGCCGTTCGGCTTGCGGCAGCGGCGGTGTGACCGCTTTTGAAACCGCACTCGAGTTCGAAATCGAACTCGGGGCAATGCGTGCAACGGGAACGGAAACTCTGGAAACCGCGGGAATCGGAATCGCGGGCCCTGCCGCGATCGCGCCAGCGCCGGTCGCGCGTGGCGGCGAGGAGCTTCGAGTGGATCTCCCGACTGACTTCGAAATCGGAGCATACGGGAGACCGTCTGAAAAAGGATGAAATCCCAATCCTTCCGTCATGGGTCGAAAGATCAAAGGGCGTTGAGTTGAGGGCGATCCTGGCAGGGAATTTTCAAACGAGCTTTCCACGAATTCCACTCTCTTTCATGGTTTTAATCCGATATTCCGAGTCTCTTTGTCAAGCGTGCTTAGGCGCTGGGTCAAGCCCGGAGCAGATCATTTGTCAGTCCTGCTGCTTAGTTTCAAGATAGGCCTGAAAGACCCCTGAAATCAAGCTGATACCGAAGAGCGCGGCAGTTTCAGCGCGAAGAACAAGAGGCCCAAGGCTCACGGGAAAAATTTTCGAGGCAGCTGCGGTTTGGGTGATGAATTCTCGTTCTTCGTGGCTCCAGCCCCCTTCAGGACCGATCAAGAGGCGAATATCGGCGACCGCCGAAGGCCGCTCGTATAACCATCGCGCGAGCGGAGTCGCGCCGTTTCGACGAGCGTTTTCGTCGCAAAAAAGTCTTACGGAAGAGGGCGAAAGCGGTTCCCCGAGCGTTGTTCCAAGTGGTCGTGGCAGCGCGATTTCCATTTTTTCGAGACGGCCGCACTGCTTGAGCGCCTGGTCGGCAATTTTCTGCCAGCGTTCCTGAAAAACTTCGGGTCCTTTCTGCTTCATCTGAACGACCGTGTGCGCCGTCAATAGGGGGACAAGTTTTCGCACGTTCAGTTCAACGGATTTTTCGACGACCCATTCCATGGCGTCCCCTTTGAGGACTGCCATCTCAAGCACCAGGTTCGAGGCGGCCATCACCGAACGCTGCGGGTCCGGACGGGGCGACCCCGGGAGGAACTCGAGCCAGACGGAGTCACCACGAATCTTAAGCAGGGCTGGGGTCGCGCTTCCTTTGCCGTCCAGCGCTTCGATCGTATCGCCATTTCGCAGCCGAAGAACATGGACGGCGTGGCGTGCTTCGCTTGCGGCGAGTTGAACCGGTTTGCCGGGTTTAGGGAGATCGGGACAGAGTACGCGCTTCATCAAGATCGCGTCGTATCACAGCACTGCTTACTAAGACATCGTAATTACCCGGGTTACTGTCACTCCGTTTGTCGGGCGGCCTTTGCCCAACGGTTAAATAACTTACTCTTGCGGGAATCCTTTACCAGAAACGCTGTCGCTTTTAACATAGAGGGACACCATGCCTCCTGCCAGACTCGGTTGCCTATACGCTTTGCTGCTGCTCCCTCTGCTCCCAATGGTGCTCAATCGTCCCGCCGGAGCTTCGCCGCACGAGAGCGCGAATCCTTGGGCTCTTCCGCCCGAAGGGAACCTGATTCAGATCACGCCTCCCGCGCGCTTTTCGGTCGACGATCGCATGAGTAAAAACGTAGATTTTTGGGTTCAGGTTTATACGAAATATTCGACGAGCCAGGGCCTGATCCACGATGCGAAGTACATTGATCTCATCTATGAGGTGGTCGACCTGCGAGAACTCGCCCAGATGGTTCGAGGGGAGCCCCAGAATTCCAGGTTAATCAGAAGTGCGAAACGAAAATGGAAGGACATTCTGTTCTCCGTTCATCGCAAGCAGCAGAGTCCGGAAACGATGGATCCCGAGGAACGCCGGGTTTTTGAAATGTATCGGGGGATTAACGAGCCGAATAAATTCATCAATGCGGCTCATCGCAAGAGATTGCGCTTTCAGCTGGGCCAGAAAGATCAGTTTCTGGACGGCCTGATCCAGTCAGGTCGTTTTCTTTCGATTATGGAGGAAATCTTTAATCGTGAAGGTCTTCCGAAGGAGCTGACCCGGCTTCCGTTCGTCGAGAGCAGTTTTAATGTCCGAGCCCGTTCCAAGGTGGGGGCGAGCGGCATTTGGCAGTTCATGCGTTCGACCGGAAAGCTTTTTCTGAAAATCAACGATGCCGTCGACGAGAGAAATGATCCCATACGGGCCACGGAAGCCGCTGCGAAACTTTTGCGGTTGAATTACGAGTCGCTTGGAAAATGGCCACTCGCGGTGACCGCGTACAACCACGGTCGGAAGGGGATGATGCGGGCCGTCCGACTGACGGGAACGGATGACCTTGAAGAACTTGTGGGTTCCTATCGGAGCCGCACCTTTGGTTTCGCCAGCAGCAACTTCTTTTGCGAGCTTCTGGCCGCCATTGAAGTGGAGAGGAATGCCGAAAAGTATTTCGGAAAAATCAAACGCGATCCGGTATTGCGCTATGTGGAGGCAAAAATCCCCGACTATATTGGGCTTCACGATTTATCGGAGTTCCTGAAGCTCGATATTCAGGATCTCAAGGCGCTCAATCCGGGGCTCTCGGATTTCGTTTTTTCCGGTCGGCGGTTGATTCCGGCCGGGTATCAGCTCCGATTGCCGTTCGATGGGACTCTGAGCAAAGAAGCGGCTCTACGTGTCTTTTTTGCTGGATATTCTCAGATCCCCGGTATTTATAAGGTTCGTGCTCAGCTCAAAGGAAGCGGTAAGAAGCGGGCGGGGGCCAGTCGTCCCGCGAAAACCCAAATCAGGGGCCAGCAGAAGGGGTGACAAACATGTTTCTAGTCGGGATCGCGGGCGGCTCCGGATCTGGTAAAACCACGTTCGCGCACAAAGTCATGAAGCGCGTCACGGACCCCAGTGTGGTTCTGTTGCATCAGGATTCCTACTATCTTCCGTCGCTCCCATCCCATCTTCGGGTACACGGGGAGCCAAATTACGATCACCCCGATGCCTTTGATTGGGCGCTTCTGAAAGACCACCTTTCAAGGCTCAAGGCGGGTGAGCAGGTTGCCACGCCGATTTACGAGTTTCGCGGGAGTCGACGCCTGCCGGAAACGCGGCTCGTCGGGCCGTGCCGGACCATTCTCATGGAAGGTATTTTCACGCTCTGGGATTCAGAAATCCGCAACCTCTTTGATGTCAAAGTGTATTTACATGTGGAATCCGACATCCGGTTTATTCGTCGCTTGCATCGGGATGTCAGGGAGCGGGGGCGAACCCTGGATAGCATCATCAGACAGTATTATGATACGGTTCGACCGATGCACCACGAGTACCTCGAGCCGACACGCCAGTATGCCGACCTTGTCGTCGGAGAAGAGACCGATATCGCTTCCGAGATTCTCGCCGCGCGGGTCAGGCAAGTGGCCATGGGCTTGGGCCAAGAACCAGGTCAGGGGGCTTTCGAGTGAACGAAATCCGTATTCTCCCGCTCGGTGGCCTGGGCGAGATCGGAATGAATTGCACCGTGTTCGAGTATCAGGACGAGATCATGGTGTTGGATTGCGGTTTGCTTTTTTCGGATCTCGATCATTTCGGCGTCGAATTTATTATTCCTGATTTCAGCTATCTCAAAGAACGCAAAGACAAGGTTAAAGCTTTTGTTATCAGTCATGGTCACGAGGATCATATCGGCGCGCTCGCTTTCGCGTTCAAGGCGGGTATCGAGGCACCGGTCTATGCATCTTCCTTCAGCTCTCTTCTGATTCGTGAGCGTTTGAAGGAACATGGGCTCGAAAACAAAGTCGAGTTACGGATCTTCGAGCCGGGCGATCGGATCGATCTGGGAGTTTTTAAAATCACGACAGTCCCCGTAAACCACAGCATTGTCGATGCCGCGGGGATGATCATCGATACCCCGGTCGGGAAAATCGTGCACACGGGTGATTTTAAGATCGATTCGAATCCGTTCTACGGTGAAATGATCGATCTCGACGCGTTCGCGAAGGCGGGCGACGAAGGTGTGCTTCTTCTGATGTCCGATTCCACGAACGTGGAACGGCAGGAACACAGTCTCAGCGAGAGTGTCATTTACGGCAAGTTTGAGCAGCATTTCGCGAAGGCGCGGGGTTTAACGATCGTTTCGATGTTCGCTTCGAATGTCGGAAGGATGGGACAGGTCTTCGACCTGGCGAAACGGCTCGGAAAACGAATTGCGCTGTCCGGGCGCAGTATGGAGCAAAACGTCCGTCTCGCGATGGAGTCGGGCTATCTTCAAGGCGCCGAGACGGTGCTGATCAGCCTCGGTGATCTTGATTCCTTTCCTCGCAGTGAAGTAATCGTGATTTCGACCGGAAGCCAAGGCGAATACCGGTCATCCCTGATCAGG
>MEQK01000127.1 GCA_001770175.1 Bdellovibrionales bacterium RIFOXYD1_FULL_55_31
ACAACAGAATCAACTCTTTCTTCCGGGATTCAATTCCAAAACGAAGTCTCAGGCTCATGGAGGGGAGCACACAAAAGGAAAGAGAAAAGGGCCACGCCCCTTTGACCCGAAACAAGCCCTCCATGTCGTACTTAGGTCCTCCAAAGCGCGTGGGCAACTCTCCATGCTGAGTCCAAGTCACTGCAATCACATTCGCAATCTCATGGACCGGTTAAAATCGCGCTGGGGTGTCTCAGTTTATCGCTATGCAAACGTCGGAAATCACTTACACCTGCTCATCCGTGTCAAATCTCGCTCAGATTGGCAGGGGTTTATCCGGGAATTGTCGGGAGGCATCGCGATGATTGTGACAGGCGCGAAAAAAGGCAACGCACTACCGCGTTCTAAATCCAAAGACGTCGCCGAGAGTGCTAAACGAGGTTTTTGGGATCATCTCGTGTTTACCCGCATCGTGGTCTTCGGAAAGGACTTTAAAGGAGTTGCCGGGTACGTCCTGACTAACCTTTGGGAAGCTGTAGGCGTTCCGGTGAGGAAGATTCTGGAGCGTGGTTATCGAATTCGCGAGATAAGCGAAGACGGGGCCGTTTTTGTTACGTAGATATGCCCTCGTTTTCCTTTGATTAATTACGCAGCAACGCCTTTTGATGCTCGCGAGCGGTCAAAGTCGCTGCGGGATTATGGCCGGACAGAGTCGCTCCGGAAAAGCAGAGCCGCGGAGGGATAGATCGCGAAGGGATAAAGCTGATAGTAAATTGTTTGCGGAATATTTCCGATGAGTTTCTTTGAAGGGGCGTAACTCACATGTTTGGAAGAATTCCGGTCTTCTTTCTATTGATTAACTTGATTGTGGTTTTCCGGGTTGACGCAGGGGAGAAGGCCGACTGTACGGGCTTTCCAAAGGCTATGAAGCAGCTCAAAGCAGAGAAACGAATCTTGGTTGGATTTAAGAAAAACGGGCAACAGCTACCCGGACGAATTGAGAACCAGCAGGCGCATTTAAAAACTCTGGAAGAGGGCAATCGCTGGGCGCAAACTGAGTCTGCGCTGAGTATTGCCGGCGAGGTCAGCGGCGATCTCGTTCTGGCCGGTGCGGCTGGCAGTTGGGAACGCAAGTTCAAGCTTGCCAATCAAGGCGTTCGTGAATTCGCGGCTTTCGCTTTGCAGCTTAATTTTGCCGTCGAAGCATTGCAGGATCTTCTGAACCATAAACCAAAGCCTGAAGCTGTTCGCTTGTCGATGGTCGAGATTCGAAACCTGGACGATATCGTGAGTGCGCAGCAAAAAATTTACGATCAAGCTGAAAACCAACTTGAACAGGACGTTGAAAGATATGCGCGGAAGTTCCGTGATGAAAAGGGCCATCACACAACTTGGGACCTGCGCAAATGGGGCCGTAACGACGGGCTTGAATGGAGTTACCGGGTCAAGGGCGCGAAGGAAAAGCTGAAGTTGCTGCAGAGACGTCTATCGGTAATCGAAACGCTCGAGCAGGAATTGCGAACGATGTGCGGACCGGAAAAATCTGAACCATCCGTGGTCACGGCTCGCAGGAAGAAGGTCGGAACCCAGGAGAGTCTTCCGGTTCGGGAAACGGCTACTGAAGCCGGTGCGGCTATCTCTGAATCTGAGTGATCCTGGTCGTGGTGACCGCATTACTGGTTAGCGTTTAGCGTTGATCGCTTACGGCCGCGCTTCCGGAACATACTTCCGTACCCGGTCGATCGACATCGGATGTCCATGATAGACCCCCGAGGAGTATTCGACGCGGATCCATCGCGTCAGCTCGCCCTGATCGTAGCCGACCGGGTCTTCAAAGCGATAAACCTTCCAGAAGCTTCCGTCGGCTTTCAAGAGAAGTTTGCCTTCGTCGCTCTTGAGCGCGCTTTGCTCCAACGCGCGATTGCTTTTCGTCGGGAGATACTGCGCGGCCGAGTGGCTGAATTTTTTGGCCTCTTCCGTTGTTTTCGCCCGAGTGTGCTTTCCGCCATGATCACTGTGCTTCGCGTCTCGAAGCCGAGTCCGAACTTCCTTCCGGACATTCCAGCTTCCGTGGGCGACGAGATCCTTGTTGAGAGCGGTCTTTGGGTGCTCCAGAAGCTGCGGAATGAGCTTTTCGAGCTCCGTCTTGCAGGCCGGCCCGGCTTCCGCATGAAACGGAACAGTGAAGCCCGCGAACGCAAGCAGCAGCAATATGCGGCGGCTGGAAAAGCACCTCTCGCCCATACGAAAGATTATAGCACGGAGAGAGCTCGGATCGAGGGTGGCCCCAGCCTTCGCGAAATATGATGCTATTCATACCTGAGTGCCTCAATCGTCTCGATACGGGAAGCGCGCCTCGCTGGCCAGACGCCGAAAACCACTCCGATGAGCACTGAAAGCAGGAACGCGGGGACCATGATCCAAAACGGGGCGCGCATGTCAAAATTCGCCAGTGCCCAGGTTATGAGATGGGTTAAGGCCACCGACCCGCCCAGTCCCATCAGTCCGCCCGCCATTGACAGCACCACGGCTTCTGCCAAAAATTGGGTGAGCACGTCGCGGCGGCGTGCCCCGACGGCGCGCCGGATGCCGATCTCGCGTGTTCGCTCCGTGACGCTTACAAGCATGATGTTCATGATGCCGATACCTCCGACCAGCATCGAAATCATCGCGATTCCGCCCAGGACGTAGGTGAGCATCCCCAGGATGGTATCCATTGTTTCGAGCATCGAGACCTGCGTGACGACGGTAATGTCGTCCTGGCCGTTGTGCCTCTGACGAATAATCGTCTTGATCTCCTCGACCGCGGTATCGAGGCCCGAAGTTGATTTTGATTTCGCGCGAATTCCGAAGAGCTTGTCTTCATTGAAAATCCGCATGGCGGATTTCGTCGGAATGGAAACGATGTTGTCGATATTGAAGCCGAGCTTTTCGCCCGTTTTCTGGAAGACGCCGATCACCCGATGGTCGCTTTCGTTGATTCGGACGAGCTTTCCGAGCGGGTTATCGTCCTCGAAAAGATTACGGGCGACACTGTAACCGAGGATCACGACGCGGCGTCCGGTTGCCGCCTCCTCGGGGGAGAAATACTGGCCGAGAGAAATTTTCATATTGAACATCTGGAAGAGTTTCTCGCTCGAACCAAGCAGGCTGATGTTCGTCGTACGTGATTCGCTCTTTACGCTGACCGCGCCAAAAAGAATCCCGGTGACCGCTTCGAGATTCACTGCTTGCTTCTCCAATGCCTCCACATCGGCCAGGGTCAAAGGCCGCTCGGAGAGCCCGACCGGAGGGCCGAAGCTGCTCTTCGCATCCGTCCGTCCGGGTTGGACCATGATGAGATTCGTGCCCATCCCTTGAAACTCCGAGGTGATGTAATTGCGCGCGCCGTTGCCGATTGAAACCAGGAGTACGACCGCTCCTACTCCGATCATCATCCCGAGCATGGTCAAGAGCGAACGGAGCTTGTTCCCGAACAGCGCTTCGAATGCGAGAATCATGACTTCACGAAACCGCATTGGTGTCCTCCGCGATCGCTCCGTCCAGAATCGTGATCCTGCGATGCGCGCGGGAGGCGATCTTCGGATCATGGGTGACCATGATGATCGTGCTGCCCTCGTCGTGGAGCTTCTCAAAAATCTGGAGAATTTCATTTCCTGTCTTTGAATCCAGGTTTCCCGTCGGTTCGTCCGCCAGCAGGAGAAGGGGTCGGTTCACCATGGCTCTGGCGATCGCGACTCTCTGACGCTCTCCTCCCGAGAGCTCATTGGGCTTGTGATCCACGCGATCCGCGAGGCCCACGCGGGCGAGGGACTCGACCGCCATTTCCCTGATTTTCTGCGCGGAGTAATGCCGATCGTAACTCGCGGAGTAGACCAGGGGCATCTCGACATTTCTAAGCGCCGAAGCGCGGGGCAACAGATTGAAAGTCTGAAAGATGAAACCGATCAGCTGATTGCGAAGCTTCGCGCGCTCATCGTCCGGGAGCTTTTCGACAGCGTTTCCGGCAAGGAGGTATTGTCCCGTATTCGGCTGATCAAGCAGGCCAAGGATGTTCATGAGAGTCGACTTGCCGCTGCCCGAGGGACCGGTGATCGAAACGAAATCATTTTCGCGGATTTTGAGTGAAATCGTTTTCAAAGCGCGGATCTGTTCCCGCCCCATCTGAAAGGACTTCGTGATCGCTTTCAGTTCAATGACGGAATTCACGGCCATGGCAGCAACTCTATTTTCACTTTCAGTTTATCTTCAAGCTCGACGTCGCCCGGAAGCACGATCGTATCCCCGGAATTCAGGCCAGATAGAAGTTCGCTTCGCTCGTAGTTGCCGATTCCGATTTTCACGGGGGTCTTATGGATTCGCCCGTTATCGAAGCGGTAAGCGTAGCGGTCGGAGCCTGTTCCGAGGAGCGCTCGGGAGGGAACGGCTAAGACGTCATTTTTTGACGCCACGATAATTTCGATTTCAGCTGAAGCGCCCACCGGAATAGGTCGGGCGGGAGAATTGGAAATCGTGAGCTCGACGCGCGAGGTTCGTTCCTGCTCTTTTGTCGAGTTGACGTATGGGACGAGTCTGACGACGCGGGCGTCGAAGGATTCAGGACGAACCGCGGGTATCCGGACGCGAGCCGGAAATCCGATTTGAATCCGCGAGAGGTCCACCTCATCGACGTCACCTTTGATTACCCGTGGCTTCCTATCGACGATGCGGATAGGGGGGCTATCCGGTATCGTTTGGAGCTGCGAGAGCTCGCCCGGCTCCAAATTGACGTCAGTCACGAGCCCCTCGAACGGGGCGCGAATTTCGGTTTTTTGAACATTGGCTCTCGCGATGTCATAGGCTTTGACCGCTTCATCGTGAGTCGCGCGCGCGACCAGTCCGGCGGAGAAGAGCTTCTTCGAGCGGTTGAGTTCGGCAAGGGCTCTTTCGTAAATACTGGCGACATCCCGGTTTTCGAGCCGCGCCAGAAGTTGCCCCTTGGTCGCGGTTTGCCCGGTCACGACATGAACGGCATCGACTCTGCCCACGACGCCGAAGTTGAGCACGGCCTGCTGTTCGGCATCAACGGTCCCGGTCGTGGTGGTCGAGATCGTCGTTTCGACCGAAGCTCGGGTGACTTTTACCGCTTTCACCAACGGGGCTTTCTGGCAGCCGGCCAAGGGCATCGAAAGCGCGAATCCGAAGAAGAGAAGCCGGAGGCCGGGGCGATTCTTGTGAAAGCTCGTGACATAGCTCATAGAAGGGGTACTCCGAGGTTCCAGGCATATTTGCGGAGGGTGACAGCGAGGTTGTTCTTTGTTTGAATCAACGCAAGTTTCGAGTCAAGCAGGTCGTTTTGACTCGTGAGCAGTTCAAGGAAGGTCGCTTTTCCGAGTTGATAGCTTTTCAGGGTCAGGCGCACGAGTTCCTGGTTTCGATC
This sequence comes from Bdellovibrionales bacterium RIFOXYD1_FULL_55_31, assembly GCA_001770175.1. Taxonomy (GTDB): domain Bacteria; phylum Bdellovibrionota; class UBA1018; order UBA1018; family UBA1018; genus XYD1-FULL-55-31. Next base: position 5,399 of record MEQK01000127.1, read on the forward strand.
CCGGCTCAGGCTTTGCGAGAGATGGGCTTTTCTTAACGCCTGAATCTGAATGAACTGTTCTTCGAGGTCGTGTTTGAGGCGAAGAATGTCTCGATCGCGCTTGAGCGTGGCCGATTCTTCTGCATACTTTTTTTGGTAGTAGGTGCTGAAAGTGCTTCCGCCCGTGAAGATGGGAATATTGAGAACAACGGCGAGAGAATGCGACTGCTGCCCGGGGGAAAAGGCTTCGCTCCATCCCGGGCTTTGCTTGCTCCACGAGGCCTGGAAGAGAAGTTCGGGCCATTCTTGCGCCATGAGGGCTCGCGCCTGAATGGCTGAAATTTTTTCAGCGGCGATGGAGCTTCCGTAGGCCGGGCCGGCGAGAGCGATCCTCGAGCCGAGACGATCCCGGACGCTTTCCAGGTCCAGTTCCTCATCAAGGTAGCCCTCAAGCCCCTTGAGCAGCGGCGCGAGGTCAGTGAAGTGATCGAACAGGCGCGAAATTTCATTCTCTTTGAGGGGCTGATCCCATCCGAGTGCGTTCAGTTCGGTCCGGAATTGGAGCCGGGAAAGGCCGATGTATTCGAGAATGGCCCCTTCGGCTGCTGTTTTCTCCTGTTCGTAGGTCAGTAATTTCGATTCAAGCGAGAGGACGTTCGCGTCCGCCCTGAATATATCGACAGCGGTCCGCTGTCCGAGGTTGAATCGCAACTTCGTTTCCTTGAGGTTCGCCCTCGCGATTTCGACTGACCTGTTGAGCGCCGCTATTCTATAGAGTTGGACCAGGTAGTTGCCGAGGAGAGCACGGATTCGCCAGTCAAGTTCGGTGCGTCTGGCTTCGGCTTCGCGATCAAAGTAGTCGCTTTCGGCATAGGACTGCAGAATCCCGAGATGGACGGATCGGCGATAAATCGGGAGCGTCACATTCAGCATCCAGCTCGAAAGCGAAAGTGTGGCGGGCGTGAAGCCGAAAAAGGCTGTTCCCAACGCGCCACTCGTGATGATCGAATAGTTGCGCTCCTGGCTGCGCGACAACTGCAGGTCAGCTCGCGGGAGCCACCGCGCCCAGGAAGTGAAGATGGCGGCGTTTTTTTGGCTCGCCGCGATTTCAGCCTGGCGAATGTCTGGAGAGGATTCGAACGCATGCTTCTTCAGACTATCGAAAAGCACGTTGACGGCCGACGGGGGAGCCTGCGCTCCGTGAGCCGCGCTTGATGTCATTCCCGGCAGAACGATCAGGCACATCATGACAATCGTGCGAACAAATGCGGCAACCATTGCAGCGGATTCATAGCATTGCCGGAGCAATCACACGTCGCGGTATTTTGAAAATGATCCTGCTAAGATCCGTTGCCGAGGCGCTTCAATTTGAGACTATGGATCGGAAGCCCGTCTTTGATGAAAAGTCGCTCGAAAAGCGTCACGTCGGGGAACGTCAATTCTCGCGGATTCGGGTGACCACGATGGAGGTCGTTCGAGCGTTCCAGGACTTCCCAATCCCCGCAGACCTCGTTGAACGCGTGTTCCATTGCCGCAAAATATTCCCCATGATCGGTCTTGATGTGAAAAGAGCCGCCCGTCTTGATGAGGCGCGCGATCTTCTTGAACTGACCCGCCGTGAGGAATCTGTTCTTCGATTGCGACGTCTTGGGCCAGGGATCGGGGAAGAAAAGATAGAGATGGTCGATTTCGCCCGGGCCGAACATGAACTCGATTCGCTCCGCGTGCGCCCTGAAAAACAGGAGATTGCCGATATCTCGCGCGACAGCCTTTTCGGCGGCGCGGCAGATCGCTTTGAACTTCCAGTCGATGCCGATATATGCGTGAGTGGGCGAGCGGAGGGCCCATTCGCGGACGACATGTCCCGCGTTACAGCCGATTTCGACATGAAGCGGGCGTTCTGGTGAACGGTTACCTCCGGCTGAGACCGCATCGGGAAAATGCTCGCGCCAGTGTCCCACATAAAGTTCAGTGTCATTGTCGGTGTAGGCCCGGCCCGCGAATTCTTCTGATGTGCGAAGTTTCTTCCAGTAGGGGTTATGAGAAGGAGGGTACTTGTATTCGGGTTGCGAGACACCGAGGCGATCGGGGTTCATAACTGGGGAAATAGGGGCACTGCACGAAAAAAACAAGCGGGAAATCTTCTTCGTGAGATTTCCCGCTTGCTCCGTATTTTGCCAAAATCAATCAGTCATTTTTTTCTGGCTTCTCTGGCTCTTCTGGCAAGCTTCCGCATGCCTGAGCGATCAGATCACCCGAGCAGCTTAAGCGCGAGCTGAGGATTTTGATTCGCCTGGCTCAGGACCGAAACGTTCGCCTGGGTCAGGATGTTTGTCTTCGTCAATTCGCTCGTCTCTTCAGCCATATCGGTATCGCGGATTCGGCCGTTGGCGCCTTCCAGGTTCTCACGATAGATGTTCATGTTATTCACCGTGGACATCAATCGGTTCTGGAGAGCACCGAGACTGGCGCGGTTCTCGTTCAAGGTGTTGATCGCGCCGTCGAGTTTTTCAAGATTCATTTGGGAAGATTCCCGGCTCATCGTCGAAACGTCTTCAACGCCCAGGGCCGAGAGTGTGGTGACTCGGGTCGGAGTGTCGAAAACGAAGCGGTCGAGAGTCGGATCGTTCTTCAAGCCGACCTGGATGTCGAGCGGCGGAGCGGTTCCGTTCAAAAGTTTGGTGCCGTTGAACTCCGTGGAGTTCGAAATGCGATCGATTTCAGCCTTGAGGCCCTGAACTTCCTTGTCCACGAAGCCGCGCTCAGTGTTTCCGATCGTGTCGGAGGACGCCTGAATCGACAGTTCGCGCAGACGGATCAGGATGTTCCCGATTTCGTTCATCGCGCCTTCCGCGGTCTGAACCAAGCTGATCCCGTCGTTGGCATTCCGGGTTGCCTGCTTCATGCTGCGGATGCTGGCTTTCAATTTTTCGCTGATGGCGAGTCCCGCGGCGTCGTCTCCAGCTTTGTTGATTCTGGAGCCTGAGGAGAGTTTCTCCAATGCGCGGGCTTGATTTTCGTGGTTAATGCCCAAGTAACGTTGGGCGGCAATGGACTGAATGTTAGTGGCTATACGCAGACCCATGGTCTTATCCTCCTGTTTTTGTCGTC
>MEQK01000128.1 GCA_001770175.1 Bdellovibrionales bacterium RIFOXYD1_FULL_55_31
TGATCGACGGAAGTCAGCGAGAGCTGCCGTATTCTACGTCACGAATCAGGATTCCAGATTCCCTATATCTCGACGAGGAAAAGCGGGCCGCCATAAAGAAGGAGCTGGTTGATACCTTCGGTTATGACCACGAGCTTTCCAATCTTGGTTCATGTCCACAGAAGATCGTGATCAAGATTGCCGGGGTCGAAAATGACGTTACGCCCCGAGTCTTTGGTGGACCCAACGGACCCACGGGGTGTCAGCCGAATCAGCCCTTCACCGTTACAATCCAGGGCTCGCAAAAGTACATTGAACGATTTTTGTCGGATGATGTGTTTAACGGGTCCGCCGAGATCGCGGCAATGTACGAGGTGGCTGGGAGCTACGTCGATGAAATCCGTCTCTACATGTTTAAAACTGGCGCGGTCTACAGTCAGTTGAAATCGAAGATCGTGACCAAGACTGAAAAAGGGGAGGAGCGGAAGTCGCTCAGTCCAGAAGAGGCCGACCAGTTGCTTGCTTCGTATGTTCAAGATGCGGTTTCAAAGTGGGCAGGGAAGGAGCGTTTCTTAGAACGGGTCAAGAACACGGCCCTCGTGCAAATGAAGCTTGCGTTCTTCGATGAGCAGATCGTCGAAAAATCGAAAGTGCTGGTCTTAAAGGACGAAACGACGTTCAAACCGCTCGACGTGCCGGTCAGGGTTGTTAACGAAAGTCTCGGGCGTCAAGGCGAACTATTCTATTCGTCGTCTATCATAAAGCCGATCCTGAACTCCACGAACGTAGCGATTCGGGGCGAGGAGCGCCAGGATTTGAAGAAGCCGCCTCAAACCGGCATCGCCCAGGACGTTTTCACCGTGCGCGAAGGCGAAGAGTACGAGCTACAGCTGACATCCCTCGTGGTGCATGAATTCGAGTTCGGCGATGAGCAGTCTCAGCCGAAAATTCAGGACAAGGGGCTTGTGTGCTTGGACAAACCAGGCGAAGCCCTCCCGGCGTGCCGGAAGTACAAAAACGAATGTACCGAATACAAGAACTTCTGTAAGCGGCCAAAAACCGGGTGCACGAAGTTCGGGACTAAACAAGAGTGTGGCACGCAGCGGGACCTCTCGATTGCGGGATGCCTGACGCTTGGAATTTTTGGCGGGTGCAGCATTGAAACGCGCTGCCAGCAGGTGACCGATCCGGGAGTGTGTCTGGAATACGGAACTATCGGCTGTGAGGAGTGGGGGAATTACTGCTCCCAGACGCAGCAAGTCTGCGAGACCGGCCAAGATGAGCCGATTTGTAAGAACCAGATTACCGATCTTCGGATCAGCCGCTACTTCAGTGCGCCGGCGGCGGTGAATAACCGCATCGTTAATGCTCCGCTCGGGAACACGGATCAGGACGTGGTGGGTGGGCTAACCTTCCGGTTCCGGTGGCCCGACGGAAAGACTGTGGATTGTCTTGCCTTGGCGCTGCTCAAGGAGGTTGGCGGCCAGTCGATTCGGTTCCGGGTAAAGAACAACGCGTACTGTAAGCCGTTTCCCGATGGCTACAAGGGTGAACCTGTTCTCTCGATCGTGAACAAGGTCTCAACTGAGCGCCAGAATATCCCATGCGGGATCATGAACTATTCGACAGTCGAGGGCACGAAATACTACGGCTGCAATGGGTACACCGCGGTCGATTTGACTCCTGATCAGTACAGGCCGGGTGCCAGCCCGAATGTGTCGAGCTTTAGCCGAAGTGCTCTTTATCTTACCTATTTTCCAGTCGTGGACGTGAACGGGGTTCTCATTTCGAGATCCGGCGCGTTCACCTCCGGAAACACGACGGAGGACAAATGGGAGGAGTAGGAAAGGCGCCTGAGCGCAAGGTGAGTCGGCAGATGCAGGCCATTCTGATGCTCGCGGAATACCCGATGCTCGATCCGATTCTAAATCCGGTGATCGATCTTGAAAACGAGACCGTGGATTTCAGCGAGATCGACTACGGGGTGCTCTCAGGTGGCGGGAAAGCCGCGATCAGTTGGGCACATAGCATCTGGGCGGACAAGGTGATTCCGGGGCTCCGAGATCCATTCGACGGCTTTGGGGTCATGAATAGAGATCTTCAGCGGTTAGTGCTTATGGCACTGATGCACCGCTGGAACTGAGAACAAGAGAGGAAAGGTAAATGAATACGCAAAATGTGGTCGTGTTGACTGGAAATCTGGGAGCTGATCCGGAACGGCGCTCGTCTGATGCGGGAGCAATTACGAAGTTACTCTTGGCGCAAAATGTAAGGCGGTTCGACCAGGACAAAAAGGCCTACGAAACGGTTCACACGAATTGGATTCGGGTGACTTGTTTTGGCCGATTGGCCGAGCGGATTGGTGCCGGGCTGAAAAAGGGCAACCGAGTCACCGTGATGGGCGAGCTTCGTTCCAACGATTACGAAGCAAAGGATGGGACGAAGCGGACCTCCGTCGAAGTTTTCGCGAGAGACGTGATCCGATCGGAATTCGTGACTGGAAACTCTTCCGGCGTGGATCTTCCCGACTTTAATGAGTTTCAAGATTCATCAATCGGTTCGGATATCTCACTTTGAAGGGCGGGCGTATGGGTACTCAAAAATGCACCATCGCGGCGGCACTCTGTCTGACGCTGCTTTCCGGCTGCGCCTCAATGAGCAATCGAAGCAAGACTCTGGTCGCAATGGGCGTGGCCGGCATTGCTGCCGGGACCTTAGGCGCAATGAGTGCACCTGCTGGTGAGCAGCCCATTGCACATGCTGCGCTCTGGGGTGGGGGCGCTGCGGCCATCGTGGGCGTTACCGGGCTCTTCATCTTTGATGAGCAAGCACGATCACGCGAATATGAACGGCAGCTCAACGTCGCAAAGCAGGAGATCGATGCGATCCGATGGGGAGCGGGAGCAAACGAGGAAAAGCTGATCTTTGAGAGCTCAGGCACTCAAGACAAGGCCATCCCAGATGAACTGAAGAAGCTCCTGAGCCCCGGCTGGGTCCGCGTCTATCAGACCTCGATGTGGGTGAAGCAGGGCGATGACTCGCTTGTCCATCAGGACAAAATCGTGCGGATCAAAAAACCGCAGCTGATTCCAAACAACGACTCAAACGAAGGAGGGGAAAGGAAATGAGAACACGTAATTTATGGGTCATGACCGCCATTCTGCTATTGGCGGCTCCGGCATGGGCTGAGGCAGACATTATCCAGGCACTCAGTCAGTGGAAAACAATAGGGCTCCTTGGCGGTTCGCTTGCTTGCCTTGGCGGAGTGGGCGCAGGGGCCGCGCTGAGAGGCATTCCTAACGCCAAGCTTTCCGCTTTTGGGAATGATGTTGTCCAAGGTTCATTCATTGGGTTGCTCGCGATTGGATTCGCGTCTGTAGCTTGGGCGCTGATTCAGAAGGTGGCCGGGGTGTCGATTCAATGAGTCTGGATTCGATTCGACCCGCACTATCAATTAACCGAAAAACGATCATCTTCGGGTTGCGAACCGCTGATCTTCTTGTGGCCGCGTTCGTTTCGGCAATGGTCGTTCTCGGATCAGGCGGAGATGGCGTCTTTCTGGGGCTCATGGCCGGCGTCGCCTGTCTCGCAACTTTGTCGATAGTTCGGAGTAACAATCGGGAGCGGTTCCTCCGGGACACTGCAGCCTTTTTCCTGACGACGAGGACGATTTATGATTGCCGTACAAAAGCTTCCAGAACTCTCGCACGTTGAAAGCGTTGAAGGCCACCCCGTCTTCGTGACGATGAGCGGGCGTGTTGGGGCCGTCTTTCATCTGCCGACGGTAGACCTTGAATCTCGTAGCGGACTCAAGATGGGCGATATCGAATCTTTGGTCAAGGACAGTCCAGCAGGCCTGCTCATCCGTTTCAATGCGCGTCAATGGTTTTCCAATCAGGCACTCCGGGGCGGTGGCAATCGGGGAGAGTGTATCAGCCAGATTGGGTATGTGCAGCGGAGAGTGTTCATTAGCTTTGAGGACGAAGGTGGGGTGCCGCTACTGCAAACCTTTAGTAATAAGGGTTGGTCTGCGGCTGCAAGGCGCCTCATTAACAGGATTCCGATCGAAACCCTTGAACATATTGGCGGCGTTCCGTTCACCGAACCCGAGATCCGTGCGGCATTCGACTTGGGGCAGAGTCAGTATGAAAAGGGGATCGGGCTCATTGATACCGGTCCCGCGCTCCTCGGTGCTGTACGTATATATGAGCCCAAGCGGGGAGCACGGAATTTGTCCAGCACATGGATTAGCGAAATCATGGGCGGAACGACCACCCAAGCGGGCGGCATAGCCTCATTGCCCTTGGAAGTCTCAGTCACGCTCAAGAAGCTTGGCAAGCAAAGGACCGAGCTTCAACTGAGGTCCAAGCTGAATCGGGCGGTACAGTCGGAAGATCCATTGGCTATACAAAACGCTTCTGAGCTTCAGGCCTCCTTGGAGCAGACCGAGCTTCGGGGTGACGACCAGGTGGCAGTGGAGTGGATCGCTCTCCTAGAACGAACATCTGAGGATGCGCTTCGCTCCGATAGAGAAAAGATCAGGAAAGCTTTCTCGGAGATCGGGTCCTGCTGTTTGGAAACAAGTGGCATTGAGCAGAGCTTTATCGCGACCAGGCTCGGGACTCCCCAGCACGTCACTTTTCGAGAGTTTCGCTCGCAGCTGGGTGCCTACTTGCCGGCTCACTACTACGGTGAAAGCGGAAGTGCGGCCCATATTCCTGATGGGGCGATAATACTGCATCGCCTGGATGAGACTCCCTGTATTTTGGACGTCTTCGATCGGAAGAATCACAATTTCAACGGGATCATCATCGGGGAGTCAGGCAGCGGAAAAAGCGTGTTCATCGGACTGATTACGTTCTGCTTATACGAAGACCCTCGAATCAAAATCATCAAGTGTGACGTGGGAGGCAGCTATGAACGCGAATGCACGCGCCTGGCAGGGGAGCAGATCAATTTCGAGCTATCTCGTCCCTCTGGACTGGACCCATTCAAGACCGTCGTTGAGAACACCGGGATCAGCGAAAACGATGCGGCCCAGGTCCTGGCAACTCTGGTCGCTGTGCTTCTCAAAGAGCAGGATGAGCGGCGAATCCCTGAACTGATGCTGGCCGAGATCGAGGCGCTATCGAAGGATTACATCCGTGCGGCTCGTGCGGGCGAGATTAAGGCCGGGATCGATAGCTTTTACCAAACGACAAAGAACCTATCACGTCGCGCACTTCTCAAGCGCTGGATCACGGGCGGCGTGTACGAGAACGTCTTCAGGAGAGAGGCAAAGAGCACAGGCTCATCAAAATACGTCTATTACAACTTCAAGGACATCTTCAATGCGGCAAGCCCAACCTACGCTGACGGCATCATGGCGGCCGTTATGGCCGAGATCAATCTGGAGATCATCAGGGCCGGACTTCAATCCAAGGAGAGGATCTGTCTTATTTGTGACGAGGTGAAGTTCTTCATCTCACGGCATTATGAGACTTTCGATCTACTCGCCGCCAATTTTCGAAAATTTGGTCATAGCCTGATGATTGTGATCCAAGATCCGGCGAACATCGAGCAGGCTAACCCGAAGCTTCGGAACGGTGATGATCGGGAAAGCGGCCTCTGGGTCAATCTTCAGATCAAAGTATTCCTAAAGACGAATTTGAGTGCCGAGGCGCTTCAGCGCCGTGGACTAACGGATATTCAGATACGGTCGATTGAGGAGCAGGTCAGCGACAAAACGGCGCCACGGAACGCGGTTATTCAGGACGGCTCCGGCTCTCGAATCGTGAAGCTCATCCAAACCAAAGGCGAATACTGGAGAACTACTTCAGACAAGCAGGACAACGAACTCCTTCAGAGTTTGCTTGCTGCGGTTCCAGGGCTTTCAGTCGATCAGGCAATCGGCGTACTGATCGCGACTGGGGCAGGGGGAGGCGTGTGAGACGGGGCATATTTCTACCCCTCATAATGTACGCTGTTTCACACGTTCCCTCTGTCGCGTTTGCTGTTGATCCGTTCACAGCGGCGGCGGCCGTGAGCACGGTGGCATCCGCGATCAGCTCCATGTCCGAAACGGCAGGGGAGGTCGCAAGCCTCGGGGGAGCGTTTTCAGACCTTTATAGTGAAGTCGATAGCGACGCTCGGGTAGATGAATCCGCAAGACGGCTCATGAACGAGGTCAATGAAATCAAACGGTACGCGGATGAGCTTGGGTATACCGAGCAGGAACTGGAAAGCCTAACTTCTGATCAATATAGCGCCGAAAATCTCCGGAAGCTGACGGACAGCCTTCGTAATTTGACCCGCGCTGTTCGTGCCGGGAAGCGGGCAATCCGTTTGGTGACCAGCCTGAAATCAAAAGCGGAGGCTTCACAGGTAGAGAGCGCCAGGACCCAGGCAGAAAGCCTTGCGACACTCTACTTGATTTTGGAGCAGGAGCAGCGCCGGAATTTGGAGGCGGCGAAGAAGGAACTCAAAGATCGGGTGGACAGAATCGACCTGTACCTGTCTATGGAACGGGATATGGCAGCGAACGGGGCCAAGTACTTCAAAGGGACCCGGATACTCGCTGCTTTCCCGAGAATGGAGATCGTTCAAAAGGCCATTGAGTTCTCAAAACGGTATCTCGGTCCTTTGGCGCTTATCATGTTCATTATTTTCAGCATGAGGGTGATAGTCGGCGCACTGGGACTCGACTCGGCAGATAGCGTGGTCCAGGCAAAAAAAGATCTCATCTTATGCGCCGTAGTTCTTGTGACCTACACCGTTCTGCTTCGGCTGGTATTTGATGCATCGGCGACTTTGGCGCATGCCACTGAGTTCGGGGAGTTCCAGGCGCTCAAAGATGGGCTCCCCAAGGGACCCGGATCGGTTTGGAGCGCGCTGCATACCGATTACAAGGTATTGCTCGCGATCGGGTTCGAGGCGATTAAGTGGCTTTGTTATACGACAATCCAGTTCATTGTGAATTGGGTCCTCGCTTTCATGGTAGGGATACTGCCGCTAATCGCGGTACTTGCGATCATGACCGGCCACCGTGGAGCCCTGACCGCGTACCTCGTTGGCGTATTTGCGCTATCCCTCTGGGCAGTCTTCTGGAATTTCGGCGGGTACATCGCAGGGCAGCTCTGGACCACAACAATCAATCCCGCTGCTTCGGTCCACGCACTTAAAGCGATCATATATTCGACCGTTGCTACGTTAGCGCAGCTGATTTCCCCGTTTGCTGCCGTTGCTGCCCTCAAAATCGGTGGCGCCTCGCCGGTGACGAGTATCGGCGGCCTGGCGATCAAGGGCGGCGCCGCGAAAGTGACAGCGGGAACGTCAGTAGTCGCGAGTCAGGGCGCCGGATTCTTAAGCGGTGTTGCGCGAACCGAGGGCGGAGGATCGTCGTTCGGAAAAGTGCTGGGCTATGGCGTCAATCAGAGCCTGGGGCGCCTCACAAACGGAGTGGCTTCTGGCGCGGCGGCTGCGAAAGGACAAGGAGGAAAGGGGTTCGTGAAAGGATTCGCACGAGGCGCCGTGTACCACGACAGCTCAGGGAAGGGGACCTCCGAGGTACGCGGATCTAGAGTGGGGCGGCTCGCGGATAGTTTCAAACGGGTTAAGCCCGCTGAAGAGGAGGGGCCGGGAACACGGACTCCGGATGGAACCGGCGCGAGAAACGTCCGGTTTAGCGGAAGGGTGAAGCCCATCGAATTAGTGAATCCGGGCGCTGAGAACGAGCCGGGTTGAGGGAGGATGAATGTTTACCAATCGAGTCAGTATCTATTCCGGGACGAAGGCAGCGCTCATCGGCATACTTGTGCTGTATAGCACGGTCCTATCCGTCGTATCCGTTCAGATGAAGCCGCGCACTCTCCTGATTGGGATTGATGGGCGCAATACGCGAGTGATCACCCAAGATACCGATGTCCTGCTTCAGGCGGAGAAGATCAACTTCGTCCTGGCGTTCATCGAGGGTTACTACGGCTACGACGAGAAAAATTACTCAGAAAAGGCGAAAGACATTAAGCGTAGGATGAGCCCCGCGCTGTGGAAGAAAAAGAAGGAAGAATTCGATGGGATCGAGCGCAAGGTCAAGAATGAGGGGCTTCGTCAAAGCTACGAAATCCTCTCCTTCAGGGAAATCGACAAGGCGA
>MEQK01000129.1 GCA_001770175.1 Bdellovibrionales bacterium RIFOXYD1_FULL_55_31
ATGCGGTCTTGAAATTGTTTAAACATCATTTCAAAAAGTCCAACAAAGTCGGTTGAATTAATCGCTGGGAACTTGCTAACGCGCTCTTAAATACCGTTTCCTCTTTAGTTAAATCGCTGACCACCTGCGCCATATCAGCATCTTCCAACACTGATCCGAGCTGAGCATTGGTTACATTGTGTCTCTCCAAGGCTTGGCTTGTGCTTTGGAGTCCTTGCAAGCGCGACCCCACCTTTGCACGGCAGGCGACTAGCTTGCTATGTACCTGATCAAATCGATCCAAAGTGTTGCGAACTCCGTCTAGATCGCCCGTAAGTAACGCAATTCTTAGATTCTGAATTTCGTCGAACACATTTACGTTTTCATAGGCGAGTTCACCGTCCATCGCCCCCTCGCTTGCCGGGCCACGACCGAGGGTGTTTGGACTATACACCGATCGACCATCATTCGAACTCTTCGGATGTGTGTTGAACACTTCTACCCCGGGCACGTTGCTCGAAATAAATACATCTTTCGCAATCTCAACCATCGTCTGGCCATCATCTCCCGTATATCGACCTTCAGGATCAACGGGCGGGCGCTGCGTTTTGAAGCCCCCCAGGAGATATCGATCGCCTATCCTGCGATTCGCAGTAGCGACGGCTTGTTGAAAGAGCTGTGTCACCTCTTCGGCGACCCCGAGGCGAGTTCCCTCATTTGAACTGGCGCCACTAGCCTGGCCCAGCGCGATTTCCTTCGCTCGAACCACGATATCGGCCAGCTCGCCGATGATATGGTCCGTGTTTTCCAAAAAAGTCTCGGCCATCCGGGTATTCATTTGAAATTGGTCGTTGTTCACTTTGTCTGTCCTGATCTCGAGCACTTTGGCCGCCCCGATCGGATCGTCCGAAGGCGTGTTGAGTTTTCTCAGGGTGGCCGATTGCTGCTGCAGCCCCTCCATCCGGGATTTGCTCCGGTGGATGCTGTCGCGAATCGTGTCAAAATTCGTATGTTGCGTCACCCTCATAAATCAATTCACCGTCTCATATCCAAAACCGTTTTGAGCATCTCATCGGCGACCTGGATCACCTTTGCCGAAGCATCGAACATGTGCTGAAACTGCATCAAATTCGCAGTTTCCTCGTCGATGGACACACCCGAGATCTGGTCGCGGATTTTATTCAGCTGCGTCATGATGTCTTTTTGCTGGTTCATGCCAGAGCGATTCTTGGAGGCAGCAACGCCGACATCGCTCACGATGGAATTATAGAAATCGTCCATCGTCGCTTTCCCTTCGTTCATGAACTTCTCACTCTGCAAACCCGAAATCGCGATCGCAATTCGATTGTCGCCGGGAGAATCCGGCTGGGCGGCAGCAGCGATGTTGTTAACGCTGTCGCGAACCGCGTCCGACAGTTGAATGAATTCAGAGGCTCGTTCCTTTCCGCCCATGTGCCCGAAGAACTCGACACCTTGGACACCGTGGCGCGTGAACCCCTGCTGATGAATGCTGTTGACCGAGTCCGAAATGTTATAGGCAAGCTCATCCAAACGATCGAGGATGGTCGAAAGTGTCTTGTCGCGAACCTCGAGAAGCGCGCCAAGCTTTCCGCCTTTAATCTGATGCGTAACGAGGGAGTTGGCGTGTGAAGTTGATTGAACATCGAAGGCGGCTTCGGGCTTGCCTTGATCGTCGGCCTTGGACCTGAAGACGGAGAACTTCTCCGCCATCGGTCCGACAACGAGCGGGCCCACACCCTTCACGTCGACGACGAAGCTGCCGCCTCCATCCTTGTGTACGCTCATTTCCATGTAGGAGCCCAGTTTCTTCATGGCCTGATCGCGCTTGTCGAGGAGATCATTTGGCGAACCGCCCGCTAGCTCGGCCGTCTTGATCTGCATATTGAGATCCTTGACCTGCTCGGCAAGCGAATTGATCTCTTTGGAATAACCCTCGAGCCGCGCGTCGATGTGCTCGCGAACCGCCTCAACTTCCCTTCGTATCCGATGAAAGTCATTCACCATGGCCTGGCTGGATTCACGCACAGACTGGCGGACCGCTTCGTTGTCCGGCTCATTCGAAAGCTTCCGAAATTCGTTAAAAAATCGCGATATCAGCCGGTTCAGTCCGTCGCCGTTCATTTCGTTGAAAACATCTTCGGTCTGTCTGAGAACGAGGTCCTTTTCTTCCATGTGCGAGAGATCGCGCGCGCCGTTTCGAACCTGCTTTTCGACGTATTCATCATTGATGCGCTCGACCCGCGAAATCGCGGTGCCGTTACCGATGAGCGATTGCATGCCGGCGGAGTTGCGCGGCGTTTCGGCGGACGTGAGCACCCGTTGCCGCGAAAACCCTTCGGTGTTCGTGTTCGCGATATTATGACCGGTCGTCGCGATGGCCGCCTTGGAAGCTATCATTCCCGTCCGGCCAGTGTTGAATACGTTGGGTAGACCCATTGCCCGCTCAGGCCTCCTTTGAAATCAGGCGTGCGCCATTGACCGGATTCGATTTCTGTCCTTGTTGAGTGTACGTGTTGGACTTCGGAACGCTTTCGCCCAGTACGTTCCGCTTCATGGCGTGGACATGTTCGAGCGATTTCTCTACGAACGCCCGATTGTCGTTGTTTTGATCCGTAATTCGCTGGATCAGGATTGTGAGGGCGTTATAGGCCCCGCGGAGCTGCTCGGCGGCTCTCGGGTCCTCCCCCTGGATCGCGATGATGATAAGCGGGAGCGTCAAGTCGCGAAGCGGCTTCTTCCAGAGAAGCGCGAGTTCTCCCACTTTCTTGAGGCGTTCCGATTCACACATGCGCACGGCCTCGATAATGGCCTGTTTCGCGCGAACCGCCTCTTCGACGCCCTTTTTGTCGGCTTGCACGAGCGCATCGCGCTCCATACGAACGGTATCGAGGAGCTGCCGGTGAAGTCCGACGAGTTTCTCGAGCGTTTGATAAACCTGAGTTAGCGTTTTTTCCACCCTGGCAATCCTCCTGATTGCTTCGAGCCGTTATTCATCGGGAAGCCCGGCCTCATTCCCTCCTGGAATCAGCCGCTTCCCTTCGATGACTCCATCTCACCCCGAACCAGCGGTTTTGAGATGCTCATCCACCATTCGATCCGCGACCGCTCTTGGGTCAACGTTGTATTTTCCCGCGGCGATTCTTCGTTTCAACTCGGCGATCTTTTCCTCGCGAACATCAGGCGCATTCGAGGCGATCTCTTTGGCGCGAGCGAATTCTTTACCCTTGGCCGAAATATTTGCGTTCACGCTGCCTTCCGTGTTGACGGCAGAATTCGCCGCCGCGCCTGTTTTTTCTTTCTTCTTGGCTTCTCGGGCCGCCGCGGCCGCCTTTGAATCTTTTGTCGCGGCAATTTCGGTATTCGAATTATTGATTGTCGGGCTGACCCTCATGGGTACCTCCTGTAAGACGGGCATCGCCCGTCGGGTCACTGCGCGGAACCACTCCCTGGCCCGCTCCGGGCGCTACACGCCCTCTTGGTAAAGTGTACCGTTGCGAATCCAGATAAGCAATAATCTGGTCAGCAAGACCGATCCCGCCAGCGTGCGCGGCTTTCTGACTGTACTCCGAATCAAGCATACTCTGGTATATTTTCGTCGCGGGAGAGTCCAAAGCCATATCATTCGTCGGAACCGTCTGACGCATCACTTTCATCATGAAATCCAGAAACATAGCCTCCATGCCTTCGGCCGCCTGGAGCATTTTTGGATCCACCTTGGATTTATCGACGACGGGCATCCGCCTGCCCGGAGTGGTTGGGGCCGCCAAAGCATTGGCGCCCCAATCCATTCTCCCGGGGGGAGAGGGGGGGAGCGGTCGTGCCGGGGCGATCGGCAACGTCACGCGCCCCCCCTCCGCCGCGAAGATTGAGCTCGGTTGCTCCGACTGGCTTCCTTGCCAGCTTGGGCGAAATCAAGACTAGAGAGACCCACCATCCTAGCAGGCCGTTGTTCCTGTCTCGTTTCCTGGATTGAAATGCCTTCTGGCATTTCGTTTGTGCCGATCGCATCTTCCATGACGCTCGGGCTACCGAGCCGCTTTTCGCGGCATTCTGTGTCACACAATTCCAGAAGCTCCTCCGGAAATGTGAGAAGAGGTCCTACTGCACCGTCGAGAACAAAATCTTTCCAAAGAATCACATGATCTCCAAATCTGCCTGTAATGCCCCAACCTGTTTCAAAGTTTGAAAAATTGCCGTCAGATCCTTGGGCTGAACGCCCAGCGTATTGAGCGCCTTGACGAGATCCGAAACATTGGCACCCTTGAGTTCCGCGACCCTTTCCTTGGCCCCTTTTGTCCCGCCCTTGATTTCGATGGCGAGCTCGCCGTGCGCGATCGCGACGGGGCTGAGGTTCACGCGTTCTCCCATCACAACGGTCCCGGTGCGCTCATTCAAGACGACTTTGGCCTTGCTATCGACGTTGACAGGAATATTTTCCAACCTGGCAAGGAGTTCAACTGAATTGCCGTCATAGTTGAAAGGCACGACAACATCGACTGTGCCGCTGTCCCTGGCGCTGGCGAACTTGCCGCCGAGTTCGCCGTTGATCAGGGTCGAAACCCGCGCCGCGGTCGTGAAATCCGGATTGTGAAGCGACAACCTGAAATTTTTCTTGGCCGCGAAGTTCATGTCGACATCTTTTTCGATCGTCGCACCGGAAACCACCCGCCCCACGGTCGGAAAATTCTTGGTCGAGCCATCAGCGATACTACCGATGCTGAGTGGTCCCTGGGCGACGGCGTAGACATTCTGGTCTCCTGCCCGCAAAGGAGTCACAAGCAGAACCCCCCCCTCCAAACTCGAGGAGTCACCGATCGAACTCACCGTGACATCGATCTGATTGCCCACGCGCGCGAACGGCGGGAGCTTGGCCGTTACGATGACCGCGGCCGCGTTTTTTGAGGACTTCACCGAGTTGCCCTGAACATCAAGACCGAGCTTCCCGAAGAGGCGCGCCAACGATTGTCCGGTGACGTCCCCGCCCGAATCCCCCGTGCCCTTGAGTCCGACCACGATTCCGTAGCCGATCAGGATATTCTCGCGAACCCCCTTCACCATGGCGATGTCCTTGAGCCGCGCCGAAGCCATGCTCAAGCTCGGCGTGAGGACCAGAAGCAGGAGCGCGCCGGTGAACAACGCCGCCGGGCCGGCTCTTCGCAGAGCCCTAATACGCTGTGTTCGCCGTTCAACGAATTGCTTCAAGCCGGTATTCATAAAGTTTCCCCGAAGTGACGAGATCTTCTTCACTGATGTCCTGCCCTCTCGCTACTCCGACCAATGTGACCAGCCGAGGGTAGCCGTTTTTGTAGAGCACCTTTTTTGTGCCACGAACTTTATAGTTGCCATTGGGATAGCGCTCGATGATTTCCGCCATCATCGTGTCATTCGGCTTGAGTTCGAGCGCTTTCGCTATGTCGACATCCACCAGGGTGGCGGTGGGAATGGCCGGTTCATCTTCGAAAGATGTATTCGGCCCCGTATTGCCCTTCTTCTTATCCGCGGCGGGCTCGCGCGACGGCGCTGAGGAAGACGTCGCGAGCGAATCGTTCCCATCCTTCTTCTCTGAGTCCTTGCCCAATATCTTTGCTCGAATTTTCTCCTGCGCGATCATGAGTTCGTTCTCTTTTTCGCGAGGAGTCAGGGTACGCCTGACCTCCAGTCCAATGTCCCGGATCAGGTCGGCCTCGATGGTGATCGTGACGATATCGCCCATTCCGCGAACTTTATTCTTGGTAAAAAAGTAGTTCGTTTGTCCGTCGGGAGCCCAAAGCGAACCCTCGTTTTGTGATTCGTCGATAAAATCAGAGCGGGTTGCGCGCGATCCGTTTTTGTAAATCCGCTTGACCGGCGGATCAAGATTGGGCGTGTTCGACGAAGAAACCATTCCGTCTTCCTGATGGCCGTTTTCGCGGTAAAGATCGCGCCGGCTTTCGTCGTACCGTTCGGCAACCCACGATCGGCCGCTGATCCCGTCGCCGTACCCGGTGCTCGCGGGCCCACGCTCGGAATGCCCGACGGCGGCATAATACTCATCGTTCGAGCCCGCTTCGGGCATGCTTTCAGCAAGAAAACCGCGCTCGGCCCATCGTCCTCCGATGACCGGAGCGGAATATTCCTGCTCTCCGTCATCGAGGTCCCGCCGCATGTTTCCCATGAGCTTCGCGCAGCCCGAGATCAGGATCGCAAGCTGTACGGAAATCATCAAAGTGAAAATGGTTCTCACAGTTTCACCTCCACGACTCCTTGCGATGTCAGCTGACCAACAAGCTGTCGCTTGGTCTTCGTCGTCATGACGCGAACCTGCCCCTTCAGGTATCCCGGCTCTTCGGCCATTCCCGCCGTCGAAAGGGTCATGCCGTCGCCGATGAGCTGAATTGTCACGGCGTCACCGCGCCTCACATCCGGGGACCGCTGAGCCGCGGTGGTCATGAGAAACTGGCCCTCGAGAATCGTCTGCCGCGCTTCGAGCGTTGAAACATCGCTTTCGGGAGAAAGAATCAGGCCCCGAAATTCCCTGGCCTGGCCGGCAGCAACGTTCACCGGCTGAATCGTGAAAAGATCCCGGCTCAGCTTTTCTCCCGGATGAATTCTTCGCGTCGCAACGAGTGCCGGAACCCAAGCGGCAACCCCCGTCCAGGCCTCGGACGAAAGCCCGGTGTCGGCATCGGTCACGAAAAAGCGAACTTCGCCTCGCGGCGTCTCATCCAGAACCTTCACGGCGCCAAGCTCGGTCGGAACGGAACCCCGTATCCATCGAATCGAGCCAGTCAGATCGATTTTGGCGCCCAAATATTTTTTGGAAACTTCCTGTTTTACGAGCTCGATCATCCGCGGAAGCGTGTCTTCGGTCGTCGCTCCCTTGCCTGGTTCATTTGCCTGCAACATGCCGATGTTCAGTAGAATCGAAAGATTCAAGATCGGCAGAACAATCATACGAAACACCGGGTCGCCCTCCTTGACTGTTTCTAACAACGCTCGGCCCGCCGGCCTCGCTGTTAGAAACCCCCACCTGTTTCTAACAAACGCTCGGCCCGCCGGCCTCGCTGTTAGAAACCCCCACCTGTTCTAACAACGCTCGGCTTGTCGGCCTCGCTGTCGGAACACTTTTGCGGAGCACCTCATGCGCCCCGATTACCTCACCCCGTCACCACGACCCCCATCGCGGTGAGCGGGTTACTTAATGTTGGCCGTTGCCCCCCACATCTGATCGGCCACGCCCATCACTTTCGTTCCCATTTCATAAGCACGTTGCGTCGCGATCATATCAACCATGCTATTGGCCACGTTCACATTCGATCCTTCAACCGCGCCCTGCTGAATCGAACCCAATCCGTTTTCGCCAGGAATTCCCTGAACCGGGGCGCCGCTTGCCAAGGTCGCCTTATAAAGGCCGTCGCCTTGAGCCATGAGCCCCTGTTCATTCGGAAACGTGATGAGCTGGATTTGCGCGATGATCACCTCGCCTTGATTTGGAAGCGCCGCCTTGACTTCACCGTTTCCTCCCACGGTCACGTTCAATGCGTTCGACGGAAGGACGGTTTGCGGGATCAGTTGCGCACCTTGCGCGGTTTGAAGCCGTCCTTGCGCGTCAATGTGGAATGCTCCGTTTCGGGTATACGCGATTTCGCCATTCGGGAGCTGCACGGGAAAGAAACCGCGACCCTCAATCATGAGATCGTAAGGATGATAGGTCATCTTCGCCGGGCCCTGCTCGAAGATTTTGTGACTGGTTCCGACCTTTACGCCAAGGCCGTTCTGAATTCCGACGGGTGATTGCGTTCCCGCGCCCAGAGAGCCGCCCGGCTCCTTCGTTGTTTCATACATGAGGTCGTGAAATTCCGTACGGCTGCGCTTATAGCCGTCCGTGTTCACGTTGGCCAAATCGTTCGAGATTCGCTCGATGTTCGCCTGCTGCGCCTCAAGTCCGGTCGCTGATGTGGTTAACGCTCTGATCATTTCCTGTATCGCCCCTTAACGCTACAATTTCCCGATATCGTTGGCCTCACGGCCCAAAAGCTCACCGTAAGTTTTCATCACTTTCAAATCATGTTCAAAAAGCCGGTTGGCTTTGATTAAATTCGTCATCTCTTCGATCGGATTCACATTCGAGGTTTCAAGAACGCCTTGCCGCAGAACCGTGCGCCCCTGGCCGCCGAGAATGTTCCCCGGGTTACGGTTATCGAACAGACCCGAGCCGGTTTTGCGAAGCTGTTTCAAATCCTGAAATTCAACAACATTGAGTTTCGCCACGAGATCTTCACCCGCATAGATCTCACCATTGGCCGCTATGGAGATATTCGTGCCCCTGTCCCGCAGATTGATAAATCGCGCCGCTTCTCTCGCCGAATTCTGTCCAGCCGCGACTCCTCCCTGAGTCGCGGGCCCTCCCTGGCCCGGCTGGACACCATCGACCGGCTGCGCACCTGCCAATCCCGCGGCTTGTGCTGACAGCACGGGATGCCCTTCACTCGTTACTAAGCGGCCATCCATGGCCATCTTGAGACTTCCTTGTCTGGTGTAACGAACTCCTTGCGGCGTGCTGACCTCGAGAAAACCGGGTCCATCAAGCGCAATATCGAGCGGCGCCTGGGTGACCCGAAGAGTGCCTTGCCTGAAGTCGGTATAAGTCCCGTCGACGACGACGAACGCCTGGTCGCGGCCGTCAATGTGATGGAGATCCTTGTCCTTGATGGGGCCGCGCGGAATATCTTCGGGCCCATGCTCTCGCTCAACGCTCGCGAGATACTCTTTGAATGTCGGAATATCCTTTTTGAAGCCAAGGGTGTCGGCATTTGCCAGGTTGTTGGCAACCGCATCCACGTTCTGCATCTGAGCAGAAGCGCCCGAGACTGATGTCCACATCCCAGTGGCCAAGTACTCTCC
>MEQK01000130.1 GCA_001770175.1 Bdellovibrionales bacterium RIFOXYD1_FULL_55_31
AAACATGAGTGCCGCGGCACAAGGCAAGGCCAAAGCCGAATTGAAGAAAAAAGCGGATAGCTTGATCCAGAAGGCGCCGCCCGCGGTGCAAAAACGGCTTGAGGATTTTGGGAAGAAATTGTTCCGATAAGAAAGGGAATGCGTGTATGAAACTGAGAGTGGCTTTTGTTTCGATGATGCTGGTTCTGCCGGTTCTTTCAGGGTGCTCGGGTGAGAAAGTTAAAAACCAGGCTAAAGAAAGCGCCGCGAAATATTGGCAGGAAAAGGCTTACCCCGGGAAGAGCTTTGATGTTCAGGTGATTGAAGCAGAAAAGGCGGACGGCGGAATGTACCGGGTTAAAGGTATTGTCGACGGCGAAACCCGCGTAGGGATGTTCAATCCTGACACCGAGAACTTCTCGGAAGGCTACTATTCGCTCGCGGCTGAACGGAACAAGCGCATTGCCGAGCTGGAGCAGGAATCGAAATATTGGAAAGAAAAAGCCGAAAATTTCGAAAAAGAGAACTATAAACTCAAGGTTCAGCTGGGCGTACTGAAGGGCAAGTCCAAAAAGGTCTCGGCTGAAGTCGAAGAAGACGATGACGCCTCGGATTCCGTTAGCCCGGATGAGGCCAAGAAGCCCGATCAGAAGAAGTGATTCGCGCTTCCATCGATCTTGGCACGAATACCTGCCTTCTCCTCCTGGCGGACTGGGCTCGATCCGAGCCCGAGCCGCGGCGGGTTCTTGCCGACCTTTGTACGATAGTCCGGCTGGGGCAGGGAGTTGACCGCAACCGGCTTCTCCTGCCCGAAGCGATGGAACGAACGCTTGCCTGCCTCAGGCAATACGCCGAGGAAATCGCGGCGCTCGGGGCAGATCCGCGTGAGGCGGTCTGCGTGGCCACCAGCCAGGCGCGGGATGCGGCAAATGGGGCTGAGTTCTTCGCCAGGGTCGAAAACGAAACCGGCTTCCGGTTCAAGATCATCTCCGGAGATGAGGAAGCGCGTCTTACCTTTCTCGGCGGACTCCTGCCGGGAATGACCTCAGAAAATACGGCTCTGATCGATATCGGGGGAGGGAGCACGGAGCTGATCGCGCAAAGCGGCAACAAGATATCCGGCAAAAGCATCGATATCGGCTCGGTTCGGTTTACTGAAAGGTTTTTTCAGTCCGATCCCGTGACGGATCAGGAGTTCTGGGCCTGTCAGGCGGGCATCGATGAAAAATTAGCTGAACTTCTCCCCTGGCGAGAGCGACTTCCCTCGAACAGTCGCCTTCTGGCCGTCGCGGGAACGGCGACGACCTTGGCCTCCGCTTATCTGCAGTTGGACCACTTCGATGCGGGACGGATCGACCAGACGGTGCTCACGCGTGGGGATATTCACCGCCTCGTTGAGGAACTGAAATGGCGCAAGGTCGTCGAGCGCGCCGGGTTACCGGGAATCGAGCCGGGCAGGGCTGATATCATTCTTGCAGGAGCTCTGATTCTCTGGCGAGTGCTCGAACGGCTCGGCTTCCCTGAGGTCAGAGTAAGTACTCGCGGACTCCGATACGGAGCGCTTAAAGGCTATTGAGGTCTTCGCGCAACGTCCTGGCGAGTTCCGCGTCCCGCGCCGCGAGTCGTCTGAGCAGCGATTCACGAAAACTCGGATCGGCGATTCTCAGCATTTCGAGCACCTGTTTGAAACCATCGATTTGAATCTGGCCGTCTTTGCCCGGGTTCGTAGAATTCTGCGCCCCTGTTCTCGGTTTATTCGTACTTGCGCTCATGCGTGAGAAACCTCCTTGTTCTTTTTCGCGTTTTTTCGGGCCCTCTCTTGGAGGTTCTCCGTGGAAGCCTGAAGTTGCTTTCTCAGGGAATCGATTTGTTCTTCTGAGGTTTTTTTATAGTCAGCGATGCGCTGCTGCTGAGCCGATTTGACTTTTTCGAGCAATTCCTCGGATTGATGCTTTTCGGTCGTGACGCGCTCATCTGATTTCAAACGGATTTGCTGCAGGCGCGCCTCGAGAGCCTCAGCTTCGCGGGAGATCTGGATATCGTAATCCCTGCGCATCTGCTCGAGCTGTTCAGCCTGGTTCTGGACGAGGCGTGACACCTCATCGCTATGTGCCTCTTCGAGTTCTTTGACCTGAAGGTCGTTCCGGTGCTGCAGCTGGTTCCGGTAATTCCGCAGCCTGAGATCCTCGGTCATGATGCTTGACACTTCGGATGGCATTCCCTTGCCCTCTCCTGACTGATTATGCGCGTTCGATGAAGCAGAAGCAAACCGGCAGTTTTTGCCGATCGCAGGTTGAAACCCGAGTAAAAAGCTGCTACTTTTTTTGAGTTGGGGGTCGACGATGCGTGAGATGACAGTTCCTCGAAGTGCCGGGTATCCCAAACCAAAGGCGAATTCAGCTGAGATCAAGTTGTTGGGTCAGCGGATCGCGTTGAAGTGTTCGGAATCGGATCCCGAACTGGTCGATGAAACCGTTCAACTCGTATCCATGCTGCTGAGAAACGCGGAATTGCGTTCGAAGGGAGTGGCCGCGCATCAGATTGCGATCCTGGCTCTTCTGGATCTTGCGGGTGAATACGTCAAGGCAAAGCGCCGCACGACCGCCTATAAACGCCAGATGGATCAGAAATCGCAGGAACTGCTCAAGCTGTTCGAAGCGGAAACCTAGCTGTTATGAGGGTGCTTTATTTCGGGGACGTGTTCGCCAGTCCAGGGCGCGCGGCAGTTCGATTCGCCCTTGCCCGGCTCGTGCCCGAACATCAGGTCGATTTTGTCGTCGTTAATGGCGAGAATTGCGCTCATGGAAACGGGATACTTCCCGAAATGGCCCAAGATCTTCTCGACAACGGCGTTGATGTAATCACGACGGGGAATCACGTCTGGGATCAGAAGCAGATTATTCCCTACATGGCCACGACGACTCGCTTGATCCGACCGGCCAATTATCCCGATATTCCCGCTTTCAAAACTCCCGGGCGCGGCTCGACCGTAGTCGAAGCCAGAGCCAAACCGGGCCTGAAGCTGGGCGTGATTCAAGTGATGGGACGGGTGTTCATGGATTCGCTCGATTGCCCATTCCGGGTCGCGGAGGATGAGGCCTCAAAGCTCGAAGCGCTCGGAATCGAATGTATTCTCGTGGATATTCATGCCGAAGCCAGTTCTGAAAAACAAGCATTCGCGCATTATATGGACGGAAAGGTGAGCGCCGTCATCGGCAGCCATTCCCATGTTCAGACGGCGGACGAACGGATCCTCCCGGGGGGGACGGCGGCGATCACGGATGCCGGGATGTGCGGTTGCTTTGATTCCGTCATTGGCGTCAAAAAGGAAATCTCGATTCAACGCTTTCTGACGAAAAGACCGTTCCGGTGGGAGCCAGCCGAGGGCGCGGGTGGTTACTGCGCGGTTCTCGTCGAAATCGAGGAGAATACCGGGAAAGCGGTCTCGATTCAGCGTTTTCGGGAAACGGCGGTCGTCTGAACCAGGGCTTGGCGGCAGGGCGGGATCGTCGTACCATGATTAAAAAAGGTGGCGGGGAATGCAGGCTGGAACGAGACTCGACCTCTTAAGAACCTTTATCGATTTCATCGGGACCGATATTCAGCGGGAGCGTCAGGACGTGAACAAACGGATGTTCAGCGTGCTCCTGTGGTGCTTTGTGATGCCCGCGCTCCTGTCGATCACGCTCATTCTTTTGATCAGATTCGGCGTGATTCCGCGCGCTGCTCGTCTTTCGCTGGATTGGATCATTCTTTTGTTCCCGGTTTCCTATTCACTTTATGTTCTGAGTTCGGAGGTTCTCGTCCAGATCCCGATGACAGTACGACGGGGGGGGGTCGTGACCACGCTCGGCCAGTCGGTTAAAGAAGGTGTCTGGCGAGAGCGGGTCTGCGAAGCGATGAAACGCACGATACATGCGGGTCCCGA
Source organism: Bdellovibrionales bacterium RIFOXYD1_FULL_55_31 (assembly GCA_001770175.1). GTDB lineage: Bacteria > Bdellovibrionota > UBA1018 > UBA1018 > UBA1018 > XYD1-FULL-55-31. Next base: position 3,908 of record MEQK01000130.1, read on the forward strand.
GGATTGGAAATGGCTGGTCTTGAGTTTTAAAATGGATCTTAAGAAAATGCGCTACCGGACGGGCTATTTGACGGCACTTGCCGGGGCGGTTTTTTACCTTTTGCTCCAGGGGATTGATCTGGTTGGCGAGGACGAGAGTCAGGTGACCTGGATCAAACATCCCCTGGGAGGCTGGATTGAGTCGTCCAGCAACGATTTCTCGCAATTCGTCGGTCTGGGGCTGTTTCTGGTTCTCTTTTATCTTTCGGGGATGCAGACCTTTCACTCGTTGATGCGGTATTTGAATTGCGCGGAATTGGTCATGAACGAGCAGTTCTCATCGCGGCCTGAAGACGAAACCTGAATCAGTGTGAGTGCTTCCCGCAGCAGCTGTCGGCGGAGTGGCGCTCTTTCGCGCAGGCCCCCGCGCAAACGCTGAAGGGTTCAAATTTCCAGGAACGCTCGACCTGGTTGATGATCGTGAGGGCTTCGTGCACGTGCTTGAACGTCTGATATCCGACGTATTCGCCCGTCGTGTGGTCGAGCATGAAAGCGACAAAGGTTCCCGGCTTTTCGGGGTGTTCTGAAACTCCGGCGACCAATTCGTTGTCGACCAGATAACCTTTTGAATAGTTCTCGAAGTTGAGTGATACGGCCATAGACGGGGCAACCTAGCAGAGTTTATTACCCGATTCCAGCGGCTAACTTCGACGTTGCTAAATCCTGAACTTTCCAATAAAACCTGGATGCGTGGGGCCGTAGCTCAACTGGTAGAGCGGTAGCTTTGCAAGCTACAGGTCGTCGGTTCGATCCCGATCGGCTCCACCAAATTCCCCCTCTTAAAGCTGTCCGCTACTTTTGACTGTGGCATGAGCAGATTCCGACGCATAATCACTCAATGAGCCATATCATCCGAAAAAACGAACGCGGCCTGAATCTGATTGAAGTCATGGTCGCGGCAGCTGTGGTTGCAATCGTGATGCTTGGCTTTACCCAGATGATCACTTATCAACAAAGAGAAACCAGAGCATTGTCTGAAAAACTGGCTGTTCTGGATTTTCAGGGGCTCATGGCAAAGGTGCTTGCGAGCGGGACTGTTTGCGGGTTCAATCTGACCGACACCGCGATTCCTGCAAATCCCGGGAATCCCCAGAAATTCATCGACGCACTTCCTTCTCCGATTTCACTTGCTCGGCTTTATTCCAGTACGAGCGGAAGCCCCCCGCCCATTCTGGCTTCGGTGGGTTCACCTTTCAATCAAACCATGAGTGTCCAAAGCATAAGCATCGATAACATTTCAAAAATCGCGCAGAAACAATACACGGCGCAGTTGCAGGTCAATTTTTCAGGCGGGGTGCGGGCCATTCGCCCTGCAGCCCTATCCATTGTTCTTCAAACGGATGGCGGGGGCGCAAATCCAGGACAGGAGACGATTACCGATTGCTCGCTCTCGACCACGGCCCCGAGTAGTACATTGATTTTTCAGCGCCGCATGTTTGATGGGGATACAGTCGGAGCCGCGGGCTCAACGGTTAACATCTTTTCCGGAAGCTATGGGGGCATGAATATTTCTCAATGCATCGCCCAGGTTGCCTACTCCCCGGTGGCGGACGCCGCCTCATTTCCCGCGTATACCGCTGGGGCGGAAAGCTCGTTTAATCCCGGAGCTGCAAGCGACGCTTATAATCCCACGACTCCCTACGTCTGGGGGATGAGGGCCGCCGGTGGACAACACAATTCGATTGCGAATCAATTTAATTGGATCTTCAGGGCCAAGAGAGATTCGGCAAATAATCGTTTCATCGTTGAGGCAGGGATCGTTGTATTGGCCGCATGGGGGAATAGCGGAGTGATTAACATGCCCAAGAAGTTTAGAACGTTTGGCGACATTCTCATCGTCTGCACGCAATGAAGGTTTGTTCATCACAGCCGCGGTATCCGATCAGATGATCATCGAGTTCTGACCACGAGTGCCAACCCTTCAGGCGGCTTTCTTCAGCGGGATAATGTTTTCATCCGGTTTTGTTGCTTCATCCTCGGATCGCTCGTCGCCTTTCACTTGCATGATCTCGCGGAGCGCCTGGAGTAGGTCGATTCGCGTGACGAGAAACTCCATTCCGTATCCTCCGGCCATGCGGTCCGCATCTTTTTCATGATGCCAGCGCGGGGTGCAGGGAATGCGAAAGGTCTTGTGACTGAAGTTGAAGATGATTTCGTGATACGGCGCGGGGGCGAGCCTTTCGTCTGTCTGAAAGAAGAAGCCTCCTTCGGAAAGGTCACTGATCACGCCAAAGATCGCCCGGTGCTCGTGAAGGAGAACGGCCTGAACCTGGGTTGGATAGCGAAAGGAGCGGGAGATATCCACGTCCTTAAGGTATGGAACCGTCCCGATGTCGAAATGCAGCTTCCAGGCGCTCGCGACCAAAGAGAGTTCCTCGGGCGAGCAGTTCTTGAACACCTCTGTTTTTTCGACAAAGAAGTACTTCAGGAGTTCGGGTGTCATAATGGGATCAAGAACGCAGGTGTGCTTGCGCTTTGGAAACTGCATCGCAGGGCTTTCATGCAGGAATATGAAATTGTAAAGATTGTACTCGGGCTCGACGTCCTTGTAGGCGAATTTCATGAAACCTTCGATTGGGGCGCATTCGCCTGAAATATGCGTCGCGAGCGCGCCATTCGCGAAGTCGTACTTGACGATTTCGCCATTCCGCTGAAAGCTGAAAAGCCCCGCATAAAAATCAAAAGCACGCGGATGAATCGTCGCGCACATCATCGTGCAATTCATGTATCGCGTGATGTAGAAATACATGAATTTCATCAGCGAGAGACTGACTTCATGGTTTCCGCGATTTCCGGGACTGACCGCGAGAGCGGAAAGTTCACAGAGGTGGAAGCCCTTTTTCCGGTAGAAATCATTTTGTTCTTTGAAAACCTTGTCGGAGGGGAAGCCGATCGGAGAATCTTTGATGATCCCAATCGTCCCGATGATGCGATTGCCTTCTTTGCAGATGACGGTCGTGGTGTAGGGGAGGGACTGATAGACATTACATCTCATCTGATTCGGGTGAGGGTCCATGAGGCCGGTTCTCAGATAGGAGTCGTACAGCAGCCGATAGGCGCCTTCGAGTTCCTCTTTCGTCTCGGCGATTTTGAATATATAGCGATTACTTTGGCGGCTCAAATCGATTGAGCGTCGAATGAGGTGTTGCCGGATTCCTGGGGTCAGCCGATTCCAAATAAAATGAGGAGGTCTCACATGAACTCTATCGGTAGAATTCGTGAATAACTTGAGAAAAATGATCGGGAATCGCTGAAAATCCTTAATTATTACTGTCCTTTTAATGAAAATCATTAAGGCCTGGAATTTCCGGAAAGCACCACATGTTCTTTGTAGCGCGATACCCGTAGCAGCGTGAAACACGCTGGAGCGGCAGCCCGCGTGGACAGCACGCCTCGGCAGTAGCTCATGGCTGACAATCGAGATGGGCAAGCTGACTTTGGTGAGGTCGATGCCCCGTTGAGTCGCACACGACGAGTGTGGCTGGCGTGCTTGCTCTTGGTAGCATAGTTCTTTAGAATTGATGCATGCCGGATTATCAGGACGCCTTGCTTTTGGAAGCCCGTAACGTGTCGAAACGGTACAAGTTCGGCGAACTCGACCTTGTGGCACTGAGTGCAATCGATCTGACCATCAAACAAGGTGAATTCGTGGCCTTGGCCGGACCTTCGGGCAGCGGCAAGACGACTCTCCTGAATCTTTTCGGAGGGATTGACCAGCCAACGGGGGGCTCCATCTGGTTCGAAGGAACTGATATCGGCAAGCTCCATGAGCACGAGCTGGCCGAGCTTCGGGCTGCCAAGCTCGGCTTTATTTTTCAAACCTTCAATCTGATCCCCGTATTGAACGCAGTTGAGAACGTCGAATACCCGCTGCTGCTGAACGGCTTGAATGCCGAAAAGAAACGTCAACTCGCCGAGGAAGCCCTGGCCAAAGTCGGCCTCGAGAAATTCTACAAGCATCGCCCGAGTCAGATGAGCGGTGGGCAGCGGCAACGGCTCGCCATCGCGCGTGCGATGGTGAAAAAGCCCAAAGTCGTTCTCGCCGACGAACCCACGGCGAATCTGGACCGCAAGACCGGCGCCGAGATACTCGATTTGATGCGTGATCTCAATGAGCGAGAGCGAGTCACCTTCGTTGTTTCGAGTCACGACCCGTCCGTGCTCGCGAAAATGAAACGGGTTTTCCACCTTCGCGACGGGCGTGAGGATACGGGTGTTTAGGATCGGGGAGCGAAAATGCAGCTAAAAGTCTCGTTTCGGAACGTCTTCCGCAACAAGCGGCGCACGGCCCTGAGTATCGGGATGATCGCGGGCGGCTTCAGCGCGATGATTCTATTTTATGGATTCGTGAACCGTATGATGAACGAACTGCAATGGGTCGCCATCAATTCGCAATACGGGCACCTGCAGATCGCGTCCGAGCAGTATTGGGAACGCTCGGGAGAGACGCCGAGAGACTCGCTCGTCAAGAAGGGTGACGCGGTCATGAAGCTGCTCCGAGGCCATCCGGAAGTGACGAATGTCGCCGGGAGGATCTCCTTCCCGGCTTTGATCAGCTCGGGGGAGTATTCGACGACCGCGATGGGGTTGAGCTTCGATGTCGAGGCAGAGCCGAAGCGCGTTCAGGGGTTTCAGATCATCTCGGGCTCATCGCTTTCGCCGGATAAGCCGTTCCAGATCATGGTGGGGCATCTGCTCGCAAAGCGCCTCCGCGTGAAACCAGGCGATACGATCAATATTCTCGGCTATACTTATGACAACGTCATCAATGCGCTTGAGTTGGAAATTTCGGGTTTGTTCGCGACCGGAGTGAACGAGGTGGATGATACCTCTTTTGCCGTGCCGCTTTCGACGGCGCAGAAGCTTCTCGATACGGATCAGGTGGAGATCATCGTCGTCGGACTCAGGGCGGATGAGCTGGTCGATTCGACGAGGGAGAGTCTCCGGCGAGAACTCACCGCGCTCGATCCCGAACTCAAAGTTCAGCGCTGGCTCGACCTCGCCAAGCTTTATCGCGAGGTTCTGGACTACTACAAGGTTCAGAACCGGTTTGTGGAACTCATTATCACCTCGCTTGTTCTGCTTGGGATTCTGAACGTCATCGGGATGGCGATCTATGAACGGACCGGGGAGATCGGGACCATTCGGGCGCTTGGCTTCACAAGAGCGCAGGTAATGGGGCAGTTCCTGCTGGAAGGGATTATTCTCGGCGTCTTCGGTGTTATCGCCGGAATCGCGCTCTCATTTCTTCTGACTTGGATCGTGAACTGGTTGAAAATTCCGTTGACCGTGCCGGGCGCGAGCACCGTGCTTCTGATTCGGGTAGATCTGAGTTTCAAAGCCTACCAGATGGCGACGGCTTTGATTGTGGTGACTTCGATCATTGCTGCCGCGATTCCGTCATTCAGGGCTTCGAAGATACCGATCGTGGATGCTTTGAAACATAACATTTAGGAGAGTGAATGCGTTCTTTGATTGCCATGGGTTTGCTGATCGGGCTGAGTGCGAGTCTTGCCTTCGGTGCCGACCCGAGTCCTCTTCAAATCGTGCAGAAAGCCGACCTGGCCCGTGGACCCGGGGGGGCATATTCGGTCATTGCGAAAGTTCTCGATTATTCCAAGGGAAAGTTACGCACGGAGACAGCCTATCGCGTTTATGTGAAGGGCAACGAGCTCTGTCTGGTCGAAACGATCGAGCCGGTGAGGCTAAGGGGACGAAAACTTCTGATGAACGGGAATGACCTCTGGTTCTTTCTTCCGACGATCAAGCGGCCGACTCGCGTCAGTCTCCAGCAGCGATTGACCGGCGAGGTGTCGAACGGCGACATCGCACGTACCAACTTTGCCGCAGATTACAATGTGCGTATCCTCGGGACTGAAAAGATCCAGGGCACGGACTCCTACCGGCTTGAACTCAAGGCCAAGAGCAAGAACGTGACCTATGATCGCCTGGAGTACTGGGTTTCGAAGACGGACCTGAAGCCCCTGCGCGCGACCTTTTTTGCGCTTTCGGGAAAGCCTCTCAAAAACGCGACTTACTCTGATTTCAAGCCGAGCCTTGGTCGCCCCGTGATGACTCGGACGGTGATCACCGACTACACGCAGCCGCTAAAGAGGTCTGAGCTGGTCTACGGGCAGTTCCGGCGAGAGAAGTTGGATGACAGTTTCTTTAATAAAGATTCGATCACTGAGTAAGCTTTTTTTAGTGCTGGCGGTGACAGCACTGCTTCCGTGCGCCGCGTGGGCTGCGAAGGTCGTCCGTTCGAGCACGGAGCTGAATCTCGACGCGCGCTACGGGCGTCCGTTCGACGGGCACGAGAGCCTGGACCTGCACCGCTACGATCTTCAAATCGGGACCGTAGAGCAACGGGGGGAGTATCTCTTCAAGGGGGATGTGCGATTGAGGGCTGATGCTGTTCATCCCATTCCGGCTCAGGCGCACAATTCGGGTGAAGTCACGATCCGCGATTTCTATGTTCAATACAAATCCATGCCCTGGCTCGTGCAGGTGGGCAACCAGCAGGCCGTCTGGGGAGAGACGTTCGGGTTTTATTACGCTGACATCGTTAACCCGAAGGACTACCGGGATTTCGGACTCATGGATCTCGAATATCAGCGGATTCCGGTACCGATGCTCAACATCAAACATGTCAGGAAGAGCGGTGCTTTTCAATTTCTGCTGATTCCGCAGCCAAGGTTCAACAAATTGCCTGCTCCGGGCAGTGACTTTTACCCGGCGTTGGGCACGATTCCGTTGAGTTCGATTTCCATCGCCGATGATAACCCCTTGCCGTTCGCGGTGAAGAACATGGATGTGGGCTTTCGTTTCACGTCCCAGATCAAAGGCTATGATCTGTCCTGGTTTTACCTGAATTATCTGGATCGGATGCCGTACTATACGATGGCACTTCAGCTCAATCCGTTCGCTGTTCGGCTGACGCCGTTTCATAAACGAATTCATAGTCTCGGATTCACGGGTACGGCTGATCTTTCCACTTTTCTCGTACGTTGGGAAACCGTCTGGACTCCGAGCAGGACTTTCAGCGCTTTTTTGAATAACTCCTATGTCAACGCTGAAGCAGGCGAATTGACTTACGTCTTGGGCGCGGACTACACCCGTCTCGGGAACTGGGCTTCCGGTCTTCAGTTCTCGCAAACGCTTCATGGGGCTGGCTTTCCGGAAGGAGGGCTTTCGGCGAAGACACAGACTTTATTGGCTCTTCATGCAACAGGTCCTGTCTGGGGTCAGCAGACTCTCGAAACGACTTTGAGTTACATGTTTTCCGACGGAGGGTGGATCGGGCAACTAAAGTATTGGCTGCCGCAATCCAAAGTGCTTGAGATCGGTCTCGGGGCTGATTTTCTTCAAGGTTCGGCAGCAAGCGCATTCGGCCAGTATTCGAGGGCGAGCAGAGCGATTGCGCAGGTTCGAATCCGGTTGTCGAATTGAATGTTGCCGTGCAGGAATCGCTGGGCTTATTCGGGCGAGTAGATGGCGATAACATTTGAATAGATCGCCGCGCCGTCCGAACCTCCAAACACGATCATTCGTCGATCCGTGCTGCCGGTAAAGACTCCCGCGGTTCCGAAGGACCTCGTAGGGGCGCCGACGGTGGTCATCGCGCTCCACACGTTTCCATTCTGGAGAATCGATCCAGTGCCGGAATCGGTCATACCTCCCCAGAAGATCGCGCCCGTTCCGTTCCAGAACGCAAGAGGCAGTCTGCGGGCGTCGGGAGGGGGTGGGGCGGCGATGCTTGTGCTCGTCCAGGAGTCACCCGCCATTCCCACGGGAGGTGCATAGTATCCGCCGGAGTTCGTCGTCACAATGCCCGCTTCCAGTCCGGTCGGATCGATTGCGCCACCCCAGATGAGCATCTCTGTTCCGGTCCAAACAGCGGCGTGCTGGAACCTTGCCGAGGGCGAGCTTGCAAGCGAAGTCGTGATCCAGCTCGAAGTCTGCGGGTCAAAGATTCCACCCGTATCTGTTTCAGCCCCGATCTGACAGGAGGTCCCGGCGTTCTTCGCGCCGCAGCCTCCCCAGATCAGCATTTTCGCTCCCGTCCAGACGGCGGAATGTCCATAGCGCGCGGAGGGCGTCTGACCGAGGCCGTCGTTGATGAGACTCCAGCTGCCGTTCGCGCCGGTTGCCGGATCGAAAACGTATCCGAGCCCCGCCGCAATGACGGCTCCCGCGTTCGCGCCGCCCCAGATGATCATCTTTCTTCGAACATCGTCCCAAATCGCGGCATGTCCGTAACGTGCTTCGGGCGCGCCGAGGAGGGGAAGCGCGGTCCAGGTATTTGAATTCGGATCGTACATCGCGCCCGAGTTCAAAGCGGTTCCGGTCTCATCAACTCCTCCGAAGACAATCATCACAGGGGTCGGGAGATTGCCCGCCCAAACGGCCGTGTGTCGGCTTCTTGCCGTGGGTGCTGCCGCATTGCTGAGTGCCGTCCAGGAATTCAGTGTCGGATGATAGCGTGCGCCATTGCCGAACGCGTTTGCGGCATTCTGGCCGCCCCAGACGATCATTTCAGAACCGGTCCAGACGGCTGAATGAAAGGCGCGTCCCTCCAGGGCTGTCACGGCCCCCGGATTCCATCCGGCCTGTGAGGTTCCCTGAACGGCGCGTGTGCTCTGGGCTGCCGCAAGGCCGTTGTCGTAGTCGAGAGTGATCACATCGTTGAAAACTCCGGCTGCCGATGGATTGAAGTCGACGATAAACGTGCAGTTCGCGCTTGCCGCGAGAGTGTTGGAACATGTTCCACCCAGGCCCGGAAAAGCGCCGGCGTGAAACGTGAACGGAGCGAGCAGGGCGTTGCCCGCGAGCTCGCGGATATTGGTGACTTCGGAGCCGCCCGAATTGGTCAGTGTGAAGGTTTTCTGCGTCGTCGTGTTTTTCGCCCGGATGCCGAAGTCGTAAGCCGGCCCGTTCGAAATCGAGAGCTCACCTTCGGTGTTGCCTTTCAGCGTGAAATTCGTATCGCGCAGGACCGCGCCGTTATTGAAGCGCAACGCGAATCTTTCTGAAAAGTTGCCGCAAGCCGTGGGATGAAAAACGAGAACGACGGTGCAGCTGGCGTCGCTTTCGAGAGTGGCACCGCAGGTTCCGCCGGTTCCCGGGTATACGCCGTCTTTGAACGAAAATGGGGTCCCCAGCGGATAGTCGACGGAAGACTGAATGGCGCTCGCGGTGACGATACCGGTGTTCCTGATTGTGAGGGTCCGCTCGGACGTTCCGTTCTTCGCGAGAAATCCGAAGTCGTGGATCGGACCACCATCCAGTTCAAGTTCGGCGCCCGTTGTTCCCATGCACGCTATTTCGAGCGGAAATACCATGACGCCGTTGATGTAGGTCATTTTGATGAAGCCCGTTTTCGAGCCGTTGGATTTTGGCTCATAGGCAATGACGATGGTGCAGGTCGCGCCCGGCGCGAGGGTTTCGATACAGGTTCCGCCGGTTCCCGGAAAGACACCGCCGAGGAAGGTGAACGACGTATTCGGGTCCGTGGGTGCAACGCCTTGGATGCTGGACGCAGGGTAGGGACCTGTGTTGATCACGGTGAGAGTCAAGGGGGTGGAGGAGAGGACGGGTTTTAACCCGAAGTTGAACGCAAGGCCTTCCTGGATCTCGAGGATGGCGACGCGATCAGGAACGGCCGAAAAATCCAAGGAGCCTGAGGCTGGCTCTTCCTTGTAGCACCCCGAACCCAAAACTCCGCCCAGGCTCATGACGAGCAAATAGAATGCGAGTTGTTGCAATCGTTCAACAAGACGTACCGCTGGCATTACTTCAATTTTCCTATGGTTGATGAATTTAGTCCAGAAATGGGTAGGCGTTTCTGTGAGTTTTCTTGATTTAGAATAATCCAAATAAAACAAGGCTGTACAACAGGTTCCAGGACCTTTGGGCTGAAGGAGAGCGTCTTCCTAGAGCTTCAGGATGTAAACTTACCTCTTGACGCGCTGCACTAGTTTGCCTATTTTGCATTCCGCTGAACCTGGACAGCTCAAGAGAGAATCGCCTGGCTTCAGCCTTAGAAAGGAATGTTTATGAAAGTGTCTTTCGTCGCACTTACGATCTTCGCGCTCTCATCTTCTGCTTTCGCTCTGACTCCCAATAGTGAAATCGCGGGCAAGCAATACATCAGCTCCGATGAGACATGTACGGTCGCGATTGATCGGAATGAATACTGGAAGGTCGATTGCGATCACCTCAAAGATCAGTATCGTCAACCGGTTCTCACCGGACAGGGCTTTGATGTTGTTAACTGTTACCAAGAAATCACTTGTGAAGCCATCGTCTTTAAAACCCGGTCCGGCAGACCTCTTCAAGCGTTTATTTTAAAAGATGCTCAATTCCCTGGAGGCCTGGGTCTCGGGCTTGTCTACGGATCACCCGCCGACGGAGATGTTGAAATACTCCTTCAGTACTGATTCGTGAATTCGCTATTCACCGTGGCGCTCTGCTCGCGCGTGGACGTTTAAAAACTCAGCCCGACAACGAGTCCGAGTGCGTGCATTCCGAGGGTTCCGTAGCCGCCTTCGATACAGAGCCGCAGGCCCGCGTTCGGGATGCGAAATGAAACCCCCGTAAACAAGAAGACCTCGCTCGCGCTCGTAGCTGCCGAGGACATGGTCTGCTTTTCCTCAAGAACGTTCATCGAGACCGGAATCTGAATTTGTCCGGAGGTCATCTCGAGCGCCATACCGAAGTACGGCTCGGCAAAATCGAGCCTCCTCGAAGCAAGAAGCTGTGGAGTCAAGGTCCTTGTCGCGAGTTTGAGACTGCCTTGGCCGATCTCGACCCCGCCCACCTTGATCGGAATTCCGCTGATCGCGAACCGCGACATGTCCAGCTTCGTTTCCGAGTATCCGAATCGAAAGGCCCAGGTCAGGCCCTCCTCTGGCTCGACCAATACAAATTTCAGGTCGACCCCCCAGATATAATTCCCACTGTAATATAGACCGGAAGCGCCGAAATCGACGGTCTTGCCCATTCCCTTGTGAAAATGCAGTTTGGTCATCGGCAAGGATCCGCTGGTCAGCCCCGCACCTCCCATTCCGGCTTCTGAAAGGGCAGGGGCGAATCCCTCCGGCAAGTGGACCAAGGTGGCTTCTATTCCGAGATCGAGTCCCGTATTTCCGAGAGGCGCGGCGCCTTGATAAGAACGGTGATTGGTGAGGATCCCGAGGGTTTTGATAATTTCCTTCACGGCCGACGGAGGCAGAACCTGATTCAGGTCAAAGGTCGGGAGATCCAGAATCTCCGCATGGGCGGCGGTGGCGAACGTCAGCGCGCCGATGAAGGCGAAGGCTCTGAGCGCGGACCTGGATCTCATTTCTCCAGTGTAACATCGTCGGAGAGACAGGCCATAAGCAGCTTTTGCCTAGTTTTGCTCAGAGCTCCCATTTGGATTTTTGCCGGAAAATTTGTTCCGTTTAGGCTAGACTTGCATCATGGTTCTATTATCGGGCAGGGAAATCCAGCAGCCATCAGGCTTTCCGGGGTTGCCGCAGGATTGGGTTGCCGAAGGCGAACATTTCAAGGCGAGCAATGGTACGGTATCGCTTTTCGCGATCAACTTTCATCGCGCTGTTTCAGGACCACGTGTTCTGGTTGTTTTTCACGGAATGGGCGAATACGGGGGACGCTACGCTCATTTGCCGCATTTCCTGAAGGAGCAGGTGGATTCCGTTTACTGCCCTGATTTGCGAGGGCACGGGCGCTCCGAAGGAATTCGCGGGCACATCGATCGCTTTGACAGTTTTTCTGAAGATGGTGCCGCGATTATTCGCCGGCTCGACGGGCGACTGAAGGAACAATTCGGCAAATCAGAGATCCACGTTCTCGGGCACAGCCTAGGGGGCCACATTGTGCTGCGCACTTTGTTCCTGAATCCCGAATTGCCGATCCGCTCAGCGACGGTCTCGGCTCCGTTTCTCGGTATCAAAAGTCAAATTCCCGCCGCAAAGAAGGCGGCGGTTTTCTTGCTCGCCAAGCTGGCGAAAGCGGTACCCCTTGCGACGGATTTGGATGCTGACGGGTTGTCACGCGATCCTGCCGTTGTGAAGCTCTATAAAGAAGATCCGCTGAATCATGACAAGATGACTCCGGGCTTCTTTTTCGAATTGCTTGCCGCGTTCGGCGATACGCTCTCCAGAACGGACGGCATTCGGGTTCCGATTCAGTTCCTGATCCCGATGGCGGATCGAATCGTCGAAGAAGAAAAGGCGATCGCGTTCTTTGACGTATTGAAACAATCAGATAAGCGATTGAGAAGCTATCCGGATTTTTTTCATGAGCCGATGAATGAAATCGGCAAAGAACGGGTTCTCGCGGATATCCTTTCCTGGATTCAGAGCCACTAAACCTTCGGCGCCGCGAAGCCTTGCTGCGCGATTCAGTGGTCCCGATGGCCGAGTGTTCGACTCGGTTATCGTTCTTGTTTCAACTAGCGATATCGAGTTTTCAGCCAGAACTCCGATAAATCAATGATCCCTATGAAAAAGATCGTGGTCATTGCAAACAGAACAGCCGGGCGGGGCAGAGCTATCGTGGCAATCCAGGAAGCGAAGCGCACGCTCTGGGGCTGGCCACTCGAATTCATCTGCCCGGAATCCCGCGACCACCTGCAACGAGTCTGTCGTGATCTCGATCCTGAAGTTTACGAAGCCGCGGTCGTGATCGGAGGCGATGGGACGATGAATCAGGCGCTCCGGGGCATGGCGAATGGGCAAGTGCCGCTCTTTGCCTATCCCGGCGGTACCGCGAATGACTTCGCGGGCGAACTCGGGATGACCGGACATTGGGAGCAGGTTCAGCGGCTGCTCGACAAACGGATCATCGAACCCATTGATCTGATCATGGCGAACGGAATCCCCTTCGCCACGGTTGCGGGGATCGGCGTCGGTTCGATCCTTACGGCTGAGCTGAATGAGCAACGCCAGAAGTCGGTCCTTTTTCGCGAAGGCCTGAAACGGTTACGTTCCGAACTCTATACGGTCTTGAGCGCGAAAACGGTGCTTTTCCGGCGCGATTACCTTTATCATCTCCACATCAGGTCGAATGTTTTCGACGAGAAAATCAAAACAGCGGCTGTGTTTGTCTGCAATCAGAACAAACTGGCCGGGAATCTCAGGGTTGCCCAGTTCAGCGAACACAATGACCAGATGTTCAGTGTCTTGATCATTCCAGGTCATCGGATTGACGAGCTCATCGGCTCATTGCTGAAACTCAAGTTCGGCAAGCTTGCAAAGGGCGACTTCATTTCGTTTTCAACCCAGAGCCTGACGATCCGCGATCTTCAGGGCCGTCCGTTCGCGGTCTTTGGGGACGGTGAGACCTTGATCGAGGACACCGCGGTCGAGTTCAAAATCCGTCCAAAGGGGATTCAGGTTTACAAGGAGCGGCGGAAGAACGGCACGAGGATCGGGAAACCATGAAAATTCTGCTGACCGGCGCGACCGGATTCCTTGGCAAGCACCTTCTCGAGATTTTGCTCAACGATGAGCGGATTTCTTCCATCGACATTGTTTCGCGCCGGAAGCGAACGCATCCTTCGGCCAAGGCGAAAACGATTTCAATCGATCTCTCAGACCCGTCAAGCGTCAACGACCTCACCGATGATTTCAATGCGGTGATTCATCTGGCCGGTCTTTACGATTTCAGGGAATCACTTTCGAACGATTACAGCCAGAACGTTTTGCCGACCCTGAATCTCGTGGAAAAGCTCAAGGAGTGGAACAAGAAACGAAGTGTTCCTCTCTATTTCGCCTCCAGTTACGGTGTCGGATTCGGCATACGCGCTGGCGTGGCCGAGGAACCTTTAATCGAACTTCCTTCGAAGCGCGTCCCTTATGCTTATACGAAGGCGATCGCTGAACGCGCCATTACGGACGCCAAAATCCCGGGGGCCATCTTTCGGCTCGGAATTCTCGTGGGAAGCAGCAAAACCGGCGCGATTGAAAAGATCGACGGGCCCTACGCGCTGATGAAAGCGCTTCAGGGTTACAAGTCATCACGGATCGCGCAAACGATTCCGGTTATCCCGATTCCGGCAAAAAGAGCGGGGATTCTTCCCCTAGTTCCTGTCGATGTCGCGGCCGAAGTGTTTCATGAGGCCGTCTTCCGAAACTCGGGCATGAGTGAGCCGGCGCGGATCTTCGGAGTTTATGAATCGACGAGCGTCGAGATCTCCCGATTTTGTGAATTCATCGTCGCGGCGTTCACTCCCTGGGCAAAGCCGCTCTATCTCGAGGACGTTCCCTCTCCCGCGCTCAAAGTTCAGGAATTCCTGACCGGGATTCCGCATCAAACCTTCATGTTTTCGCTCGAACCGATCGACTTGCGCAATGAGCGGTTTGTGTCCGAGTATTCCTCGTTCCGCATCCCGCATTTCGACACTTACCGAAACGTGTTCCTGAAAGGTTTCGAGGACTTTTCCGGAGGGCGATTCTGATGATCTCCAAGGTTCGAAAGATCGTCGTTCTCAATCTTTTCCGCGAAGGACCGATCCTGAACGACGCGATTGAGTTTGGTGGATTGAAATTCAACCTCATGGAACATCGGATCGGCTGGGACTTCGAAACCGCCGAGCGGCTTGTCCAAAAATATGACGGGTATGTCGATGGAATCGCCCTGAGCGGAGTCCAGAAGCGCGCCACCGTCGGGAAGCTTCGCTGGATGAATCCGGCTTATCTGACGCTCATGCGCGCCGCCGTGAAGACACCCGTTTACCTCGCGGACGACGTTCGTGACTTTTTCGCCGACTGGACCTTGCGAAAAATCCTCAAAGAACAACCGCAGCTTTTTCTTGGCAAAAAGGTGTTGTTTCAATGCGCGATCATCAGCCCTTATCTGAAAACAATCGCGGAAGCGGGGGGACGGGTGTTCGGAGCGGACCCGCTGCTCGTTGCCGGCGTGCCGGTCCTTTTGCGGGGCGTTTCGCAGATCCAGGCTTTCCTCGGCGTCGTGCAAGCACTGAATCGAACTAAACTCGGAGCCATGGACCCCGAAGGCAACATCCAGAAAAGACGGGTTCGAGAACGGTTCAATGAATGGGTACGCGAAAGCCATATTGTTGTAAGCTTTCTGAATCTTCTGGAACGAATGGAATCGCTTGACGCTCTGAAAGGCAAAATTCTGGTTGTCGACGCGCTTACGGACCAGGCGCGAGAGCGGCTTGAGAAAGCGGGAGTCGCGCAAGTGATCGAGTTCGTGCCGGACCATCCCGCGATTTCACAGCTCAGGGAAAAACATTTTTCAGTCATCACCGCCCTCGTTGATCAAAAGCGGCTCGCGGAAGACAGCCCGCTCGGCTTTGACGAGTACACGCTCAAGTGGTTGCAGGAAGCTCAGGTGCGCCCTTCATCACTTCGTTCGACTCGTGGAATCGTCAGGAAATGCGCGTTTATCATTCATCCGCTTTCGCAATCGGACATCTGGAAGACGCCGGGCCTTTCGTTCATGTCCAAGGCTTCGAAGAACGTCCGGGGATTCGTTGAACAGGCGGCGGCGCTGGCTCCCGCCTTCTACTATGGCAGGCTAAAAGGAGTGACGAGCCGGTCAACGGGGCAGGAGCTGGTCTGTGACATCTACGCTCTTCCGGCCACGCCCAAGCAGCTTCTCGCCGCGAACGAGGAGTTCATTTACGGCAGGATGATCGATTGCGCGGCAATGGCCAAAAAGCGCGGAGCCGCGTTGATCGGACTGGGCGCAT
>MEQK01000131.1 GCA_001770175.1 Bdellovibrionales bacterium RIFOXYD1_FULL_55_31
CGACGCCCCAACAGTTCTCGGTTAACACAGCTCGGCCGCCCGAGCAATTGCCGAGATCGGAAGTGACTGTTTTTCAGGGAGTTTCGGAATCCTGGTCCCCCGAAGAAGGGGCTGCCCCGACGCCTTTATTGATCTCCGCGAGGTAAGCGTCAAGAATGCGCTTTTCCATGATCGCACGGGTGTCCTGATTGAGGGGATGGGCAATGTCTTTGAAGGACCCGTCTTTGCGGCGCTTGCTGGGCATTGCGACAAAAAGTCCAGCAGTTCCACTGATGATCTTCAGGTCTCGAACGACGAAGCAGTTATCCAGGACGATCGTGATGTAAGCTTTGAGCTTTTCCTCGTCCACAGGAAAGACTTTGACTTCAGTAATTTCCATGGCTGCTCCTCTCGTTGCGGGTGAAGCCTTGATCCTTATTAAGACATTGTAGAGGACTCGAAACGGGATTTCAAACAACTAGTGGGCTGAGCCGAAGAAAATATTCCGATGGGATTACATCACCCGAATAGAATGTCCAAGAGCGGGAAACTTAGGCCAGCTGCGTCAACCAGCTGCCTGGGCCGCTTTTAACGGGGAAAATTGAAAGGTGCCCCGGTCCGTGTCTACCTGGATTTCTGTCCCAGGAGTGTACTTACCGGAAAGAATCTCGACCGCCAACGGATCTTGGATCTCGCGCTGGAATACCCGTTTCATGGGGCGCGCCCCGAAATCTCGATCGAACCCGCGTTCCGCGAGCAGATCGAGCGCCTGCGGCGTGATTTCGAGTCGAAGCCCCCGGTCTTTCAGCATCTCGTTCAAACGAGCCTGATGCTGTTCGAGGATACGGCGGAGCTGGACGCGGTCCAGATGGGAGAAAATGACGATATCGTCGATGCGGTTCAGGAACTCGGGGCGAAGATACTGACGAACCTCTTCCATCACGCCTTTTTCCATCCGGACTGGGTCACTCTCTTCGAGGATAAAACGGCTCCCGATGTTCGAGGTCATGATGATGATCGTGTTAGAAAAATCAATGGTCCTTCCCTGGCCATCTGTAGCCCGGCCGTCGTCCAGGATCTGAAGGAATACGTTAAAAACATCCGGGTGTGCCTTCTCGACTTCATCCAGGAGAATCACCGAATAGGGGCGCCGGCGCACGGCTTCGGTGAGCGCCCCTCCTTCTTCATAACCGACGTACCCGGGGGGGGATCCGATCAGCCGCGCGACCGAGTGTCGTTCCATGTATTCGCTCATGTCAATGCGGACCATGGCCTGCTCGTTGTCGAACAGAAATTCCGCGAGTGCTTTGGCTGTCTCGGTTTTGCCTACGCCCGTCGGACCCAGGAACAGGAAAGACCCCATGGGACGATGGCGTTCTTTCAGACCGATTCGGGAGCGTCTGACCGCGTTTGCGATCACCTGGAGCGCGCGCTCCTGGCCGATGACGCGCCTGCCGAGTCGCTCTTCCATTTTGATCAGCTTTTCCTGTTCGCCTTCGAGCATTCTTGAAATCGGAATGCCGGTCCAGCGAGACACGATTTCCGCGATATCGTTTTCGGTGACTTCCTGACGCAGAAGCGCTTCGTGCTTAGGAGTGATCGCGTTGCTGGCGTTACTGGATTCCTTACGGGAGAGTTCGTCGAGTTCCTTTTGAAGCGCGAGAAGTTTGCCGTACCGGAGCTCTGCCGCCTTTTCGAGATCGCCACGGCGTTCGGCCGCTTCTGAGTCCAATCGAACTCGTTCGATCTGTTCTTTGAGATCCTTGACCGTATTGACGTCCTTTTTTTCGCGTTCCCATTGCGCCCGCAGTACCGAGCTCTGGCTTTTAAGCTCCGTCAGCTCGAGTTCGAGCTGGCCAAGGCGATCGCGGGAGGCGGAATCCTTCTCTTTTTTGAGTGCCTGACGCTCGACTTCGAGCCTGAGGATCTTTCGTTCGAGCTGGTCGACTTCTTCGGGACGGGAATCAATTTCCATCCGGAGCTTGGAAGCCGCTTCGTCCACGAGGTCGATCGCCTTATCCGGGAGGAAGCGATCGGTGATGTAACGATTGGATAGCGTTGCCGCGGCAACGAGCGCGGAGTCGCGGATCGAAACGCCGTGATGCACTTCATAGCGTTCCCGGAGACCACGCAAAATGCTGATCGTATCTTCGACCGTGGGCTCCTGCACGTAAACCGGCTGAAAGCGCCGTTCAAGTGCGGCGTCTTTTTCTATATGCTTGCGATATTCGTCGAGGGTCGTCGCTCCGATGCAGCGGAGCTCGCCGCGAGCCAGCGCGGGTTTGAGCATATTCGAAGCGTCCATCGCTCCTTCGGCCGCTCCAGCGCCGACCAACGTATGCAGTTCGTCGATGAAAAGAATGATCCGACCTTCAGAAGCTGAAATCTCCTTGAGAACGGCCTTCAGGCGATCTTCGAATTCGCCCCTGAACTTCGCGCCGGCAATCAAGGCTCCCAGGTCCAGGACGAGCAGTCGCTTGTGTTTCAAGCCTTCCGGAACGTCACCGTTCACGATTCGCTGCGCGAGGCCTTCCGCGATTGCGGTCTTGCCGACCCCCGGTTCGCCGATCAGAACGGGATTGTTCTTCGTTCTGCGGGAAAGAACCTGGACGACACGTCTGATTTCTTCATCCCGTCCGATCACCGGGTCCAGCTTCTGTTTCGTCGCGAGTTCGGTGAGGTTACGGCAATATTTGTCGAGCGCGCGGAATTTCCCTTCAGGTTCCGGGTCCTGAATCTTCGCGCCGCCGCGTACGTTCTTCACGGCCTCGAGCAGCGCATCGCGCTTGAGGCCGCTTTCCGAAAGAAGCTGGTGAACATCGTTCGACTTGAGCTGGGAAGCAAAAAAGGCGAGCAGGAAATGCTCTCCGGACACGTACTCGTCACCGAGTTTTTTCGCCTCGTCCTCGGCGAGGACGAGTACCCGATTCAGCGCGGTTGAGGCGTAGATCTGGCCGGTTCCGCCGGTTACCGCCGGCAAACGGCTCAATGCCGAGTCCGCGCGCGCTCTCACGGCTTTAAGATCCGCCCCCGCGGTTTGGATAATATTTGGAATCAGCCCGGAGCTTTCATCAGCGTTCAGCAGTGCCCAAAACAGGTGAATCGGCTGAAGTTCCTGGTGATCCCGTCGCAGCGCTTCGGACTGGGCTTCCTGAAGAGCCGCTTGCGCGCTATTGGTGAATTTGGCCGCCATATCGGATGTCTCCCATGCATAAAATGGGAACGAATCCGGTGGCAGTCAAGGTCCGGGTCAGAATCAGGCGTTTGCGTCGCTTAAGCCGCTACTTAATCCTTCAAATCCAGCACGATGACCAGGAATGCGTCATTGTTCTGAGGACCAACGCGCCTCACTCTTAACAAATAGCTCTTCTTCTGTTTGACGGCTGAATAAAACGCGTCAACGCTTTTGACGGGTTTGCGATCGATTTCCATGATGAGGTCGCCGCGCATCAAGCCGGCCTTGTCAGCGGGCCCGCCGTAAGCGGTTTCTGAAACGAGTACGCCGGAGGCCTTCTCGGGGAGCCCCAGCTCCCGCGCGGTGTCGGGAGTCAAATCCTCGAGGATCATGCCGGTTTCAACTCGAGGCGGCTGTTTGCCCTTTTTCTTGGTTTTCGGCTTCTCGGCCAAGGTTTGGGCGCCCGGACGCTGCGCTATTTTGATCGTGAAGGTCTTCTCTTCTCCTGCCCGGGACACCTTGATCGGCACTGAGTCGCCGACCGGAACGGCGGTCACCGCCGCGATCAGCTCGGAACCTGAACGAATAGGCTGTTTGTTGAATTCCTGGATAACGTCGTACGGTTTGATGCCCGCCTGGTCCGCTGGCTCTCCGGGATAGACGTGGGTTACGAAGGGGCCTTGCGTTTCCTGCTTTACGCCCATTTTGGCCGCCAGTTCGGGGGTGAGTTCGTTGACGAGAATACCGATGTAACCTCGGCTGACCGTCCCCTTGGATTTGAGTTGCGGGAGGACTTTCTTAACCAGCGTAATCGGAATCGCAAACCCGATGCCTTGGGCGCGCTGCTCGATCGCGTTGTTGATTCCGATCACTTCTCCCTTCAGGTTGACGAGAGGACCGCCGGAATTTCCGGGGTTGATCGGCGCGTCGGTCTGAAGATAGTTGGCGAGCGGAAAGTCGGGCGCCAATCGGCCTTTTGCGGAAATGATCCCGTGCGTGACGGAGTGGCCCTGGCCAAAGGGATTCCCGACGGCGATGACGTACTCTCCGACTTCGAGGTTATCCGAGTCGCCCAGCAGAACGGGCGCGAGTTCGCGCTTGGTCTTCACTTTGATCAGCGCGACGTCGAGTTCGGGGTCCCGCCCCACGACTTCACCATCCGTGGGTTTCTCATCCGGCGCTTCGGTGAATGAAATCTTGATTTCGTCCGCTTCGGCGACGACGTGGTTGTTCGTCAGGATCAACCCGGAGTCGTCGATGATGAAGCCGGTTCCGAGGGACATCGCGCGAGGGCCGCGCGGGTCGGGACTGCCGCGTTCATCTTCCTCGTCAGGCCCCGGGCGTCCGCCGGGGGGCGTGCCGGGAGCTTCGCCGCGACCGCCGCGGCGGAACATGTCCTGAAAGAAACGGTGGAGAAAATCGTCCGGCCCCCAAGGCGAAAGCTGGCGCTTCACCGTGCTGAAAGTCGAGATATTCACGACTGACGGAACGATTTTTTTCGCGAGATTCACGAAAATGTTGGCTTCGATGGGACCTTGAATCGACGCAGCAATGGCCGTCGAGCCGCCCTCGGCAGAGAAGCGCTGTGAGCCGGAATAAAATGCGGCTACTGCCATCATGGTTACGAGAATGGTGATCGGGGCTTTTTTCAACATGGGTGAATTCCTCGCGGGTGTCAGGTTTTGCTGAGCTCGCGTTGCGTTTCGACGTAGCGGAGGCGGGTTTCAAAAAGAAGCTGTTCGAGCAGGCGATCTTCGTCTGGTGTCCGGTTTCCCTTCGTTTTCTCGTGCATCAGCTCGAGAAGATCGATGTTCTGACGGGCGAGCTCGAGGTCGACCTTCGGTGTTTCTCCTTCATTCTGAAACCCGGGGGGGACGATTCCAAGCCCGATGAACGCGGCTGAGGAAATCGACAGAAAAAAAGTCGTGAGGTCAATTTTCGGAAGTTCTGAATCATTCGGTTGCGCCAAATTAGTGCTCTCCTATTCGCAAAAAAGATTTACCGCCGGAATAGGAGATAGACAAGAGCTATGCGAAAGGAAAGAGCGTCCGTTGGCACCAGGGAACAAGGACATGCAAGTAAGCAGCACCCGGGTTTTCGGTCACGCTGCTGGTTGTCAAAATCTGGGACATTCGTTGTAATGCGCTGCTGCAAATTCGGCCCCAGTGGTAGGCCGGCTCAGCACCCGGTTCCTGCCGGGCGTTGACGAGAAGAACGGTAAAATGTGAGGACCTTCTGCTCAGGGCCAGGAAGGACCGGGCAGCCGGAAAAAGCAGGAGAAAGAGCATCGCCGAAAAAGGTCCGAGCGAATTTTTAGAATTCAACTTCGGAATCGTCCG
The DNA here is from genome assembly GCA_001770175.1 of Bdellovibrionales bacterium RIFOXYD1_FULL_55_31. GTDB lineage: Bacteria > Bdellovibrionota > UBA1018 > UBA1018 > UBA1018 > XYD1-FULL-55-31. Next base: position 5,494 of record MEQK01000131.1, read on the forward strand.
GCCCGTCAGGATCGTCTCGACCCAGCTTCGGGGGGCGAGTTCCAGGATCCAAAGCGCGAGTACCGCAGACAGAGACCGGATGCGAATTCCAGGACTGCGTAATTCGACGGCACAAAGGCGAAGAATGCCCCGGAGTTCGGGCTCGGAAAGGAGTGCGATCAGCCCCTGGCTGAGGAGCAACGTGCCCGGACTTCCCAGTTCACGGACGACTACCGCGTTCGGTGCGGAGGAGGGAAATACGGCCAGTTTCGGGCGCAGTCTTTCGAGGTCGGCGAGACCGGCCATTCCGTATTCCAGGGATTTTGCCAAGCCCATCGGAAGATCTCGTGTTCCCGAAAACTTACGAAGGATGACCCGTTCCGAGCAGAACGCGATCGTGAGAAGAGCCAAAAGGCCTATCCCAGTTCCAACCGCGGCTCCGGGATTTTGGGCCACGGCAAATCCCACCCCCGCCAGCGGGGCGCAAACGAGGAACACGAGTACCGGGAACCGGGACCAAATGGAAAGCATAGTTGACATTTTAGGCATGTTCACGGTCCTGCGGCAAGCCGCGAAGAGGTTAACTTGCTTTAGCGGCCGGTCGCTGGTGGCTTGCGGCCAGCTCGTAGCCCTCATCGCGCGTGACGCCGCTCAGGGCCAGTCTCAGGTTATCGGGAGAGTCGGAAGCTTTCAGGGCTTCGTCGAGCGTGATAATGCCGTCTTTTACGAGCCTCATCAGGGACTGGTTCATGGTCTGCATTTTGTAATGATTATTGGAATTGGCGACCGCGTCCATGATCGCTTCGATCTCGTTTTTACGAATGTATTCTTCGATGATCGGCGATTTAACCATCACTTCGCAGGCTGGAACGCGCCCTGTCCCGTCCGAACGCATGAGTAGCTGCTGCGAGACGACTCCGATCAGATTGGAAGCCAGTTGGATCCTGATTTGATGCCTGAATTCCGGCGGGAAAACGTCGAAAATGCGGCTGATCGTGCTTTTGGTGCTGTTCGTATGGAGGGTGGACATGACGAGGTGCCCGGTTTCGGCCGCGGTCAGCGCCGTCTGGATCATTTCGCGATCCAGGAGTTCTCCGATGACAACGACGTCCGGGTCCTGCCTCAGGCCCGCCTGGAGTCCGTCTTGAAGGGAGAGGGTATCTGAACCGACTTCTCTCTGTGTGATCGACGCCTTCATGTCCCGATAGACGAACTCGATGGGATCTTCGATCGCGAGAACGTGAACATGGCTGTTTTCGTTGATGTGTTGAATCATGGCCGCGAGAGTCGTCGACTTTCCAGTTCCGCTGGCGCCGGTTATGAGAACGAGTCCGCGCGGCCGCTGGCAGAAATCCTTGAGGACCGGCGGAACGCCGAGCATATCCAAATTCGGGACAACCAGGGGAATGGTCCGAATCGCGGCCGAAACCGTTCCGAGCTGGAAGTAAACGTTACATCGAAATCTTCCCAGATCCTTGATTACGAAAGAGAGGTTGATCTGGCGCTTCTTATTCAGATCTTCGATCTGGGATTCCGTGAGCACTCCAAAAATAATGGATTCAATCTGATCCGCCGCAAGATCGGGAAGCTTGAGCGGGATCACGTTCCCGTTGATCCGGTAAAGCGGTGGACGTCCCGCTTTCAGGTGAAGATCCGAAGCATTGTATTTCAGGAGTGCCCGAACCAGGTACTTCATATCGATCTTCGCGATCGGAGCGGCTCCCGGACGAAACGGCGGAACGGCCGACGGCGCGGAGAGCGTTTCGGGATTTGTCTTCTGTTTATCATTGATGGACCTCACGCTGCTTCTCCCTGCGACTGCGCCGTGGGTATGGCCGAAGCCTGTTTTGACCAGGCGATCATCATTCGGGCCTCGAAGGCTTTGGCCAGCATGTCTGAAAAATAATTCAGGAGCTCCGTGTCAGAAGAACTGAAGCTGTTCTCGCCGACTCGGTTAAGAAGTTCGAGAACCCCATAAACTTGTCCACGGATCAGAATCGGTACGGCGAGCAAATTGCGCGTTTCGAACCCGACGGCGTCCTGGATGGTCTTGAGATGAACCTCGCTGGCCTTCAAATCGTTGACCGCGAGCGGCTGCCGGGATTCGGCGACATGCCCCGCGATTCCCTGTCCGAGCGGAATAATGAATTTCGGGAGGCTGTCTGAACTCTGTCCTACGCATGAACGAAAGAACAAGGTGTTTGCCTGGTAATCGATTTCAAAAATGGATCCCGCTTCGCATTTGATCACGCGCATGATCGATACCAGGGATTCGCGGACAAAATCGTTGAAACTGCAGTCACGCGTGATCAGGCGTATCAGCGACTCAAGAACGGATAGCTTTGCCATTGTTGCCGCGAGTGAGTCTTCGGATAAAAGTGTTCCCATGCCGCAGACCGGCGAATCCGCTGCCGGCGGCAGTTCGAGAATGGTGTCGATGGCAGGTTCGTTCAGTTCATCCTTATCTGACACGTCAAAAGACTCCCATGTTTCTGATCGGAAATCCGTGACAAAATCTAAAGCCCTCCGGCAATACGCGAGTCGTGTCCCGTCCAAGGGCCCGTTCAAATTTTGACACTTGCGCCGGTTTTGCAGAGTGCGTAGAACCATCCGATGGATCTCGACGGGAAAAATGCTCTGATTCTCGGTGTAGCGAACGAACGCAGCCTCGCATGGGCCATTGCGCGTCACCTGCATCGGGGTGGGGCAAGACTGGCCTTCAATTACCTCGGAGCAACCCTGGAAAAAAGGGTACGCCCGCTCGCGGAAAGCCTCGGTGCTGATCTGATCGAGCCCTGTAATGTCGCGAGCGACGTCGAGCTGGATTCCTTATTCGCCAAGATTCAGGAAAAATGGGGTTGTCTCGACATTCTCATTCATTCTGTCGCCTATGCGAATCCACGGGATCTGGAAGGCCGTTTCGTGGATACGTCGCGCGAGGGTTTCCGGACGGCGCTCGACATCAGCGCTTACAGCCTGGTCGCGGCCGCGCGGCGAGCCGAGCCACTCATGAATGGGCGAAGTGGCTCGATCGTGACGTTATCCTATTACGGAGCCGAAAAGGTGATTCCCAATTATAACGTCATGGGTGTCGCGAAGGCCGCTCTCGAGGCGAGTGTCCGGTATCTGGCTTACGAGCTTGGACCCAAGAAAATCCGGGTCAACGC